>JANQGW010000085.1 GCA_028282905.1 Sedimentisphaerales bacterium
TTGGCCGATGAACGCGGCGTTGATCTGATTGCTCCGCATAAAGGAAATCGGAAACAACCGGCCACGCAAGATGGACGCACCTTGCGACGGTACAAGAAACGGTGGAAGGTCGAGCGGCTGTTTGCCTAGCTCCAAAACTACCGTCGGCTGGTTGTTCGTTATGAAGATCATCTTAAAAACTTTCTGGCCATGGTGCAACTTGGCTGCATCCTAATCCTCCTAAGGAGGGTTTTGGGATGACTTCTAGTACTCAACTTCTAACACTTCCACTGAAGGCAGTTTGGGGAATTTTTGGTGAGGTTCGGTTTGATACCAGAATGCCACCGATGACACATCATCCTCGAGAGGCAGGTAATTTCCTTTGTCGTCCCAGCCTAAGCATTGAATCTGGATTTTCAAATCAGATTTAAAACGGATGGGATCGTAGATGTGCCATCGGTATTGACCGAACCGTCCGACAAACGGGCCTTTGTGTTCAACGTTATAAAATCCTGAATACGGGGTATTGTGATTAACATACTCAAAGTTTTTCCAGCTCGCATCGCGATACTTTTTATAGGCATAGGAGCCGAGGAAATAATCCTCTTCACCGGTTCCGTTAATCGTCGGGTAATCGGTGTCACCGTCAATGAATATCTGCACTTCGCCTTCTCCCCACCAGCGGTCGCTGCGGGTTCCGCGCGACAGAAACGTTCCAACGTAATGTCCACGCCCCTGAATATTGTCCACGATGATGTATTCCTTCTTAAACTGCACTTTTTTCACTCGGTGGAACTGGGCATGGAAATAAGCCGAATTTTTGGGAACTTCAGTCAAGGTATAATCCACCTGGTAATAAAGTGTCATTCTCGAATCCGTCAGGTTAGCCATTGTGATTTTGCACTGTTTACGAAACGGCATCTGCCAGAAACAGTTAAAACCGTTCAACGGATTGACGCAAACGGGCAACGAAATAATGTCCGTTTGGTTTTTGCTGCCCCAGGCATTGCAGAAGAAATCGCCGACCGGCACCTCCACAGACGGTTCGGTTTCGCCATCCCAGTAGATGCGAATAATCCGCAGGCGGTCATTGCCATCTCTGCCGGGCGTCATCCAGATATGGTTGATAATTCCGGAATCATTAATCTCTGCCAAAACCTTTTCTTCGCCGGGAGCGATGAAGACATAGGGATTGGTTTTCCACCCATGTTTTTGAGCTGCACGCTTGGCATTGCCTTGTTCGGGGCTGATACGGCCACCCTGCCCTTTTTCACCGGTTAAGTTTTCCGGGCTAATCGAACGGGTTTTGGCATCACTCATCAGAAACAGGCTGTTCATTCCCGGGATCAAAACAGTATTGTTTTCATGAGAACATCCCGATACGACAAAAAGTGTTAAACTGATAAATACAACTGTTAACCGTTTCATATTCTGCGACCCTATGCTTCAAATCCTTTTTATTATTCGTTCACTTTGACTATTAGTGATTGTCCGGATTTTAAAGAGCACTTTTTTTTAAAATCAATCACTAAATGACTCTCCTTTTGCGTAAATTTGGTTTTCACTTCCCGGCCATTGACTGTTACTTTTACAGATTCAGCCGTTTTATTTTCCGGCAGTTCTAAGGCTAATTGCTGAAGCTGTAAATGACCCCATTCCAACTTAATCTCTACTTGCTGAGTGTTCTTTGTTTGCTGCTGGGTAAAACTGCCCCAACCTTCAGCAGTAATAAACGCACTCTTGAAATTTTCCGGGCTCAATTTCGGCTCAAATCCCAACCGGTCTTTCGGCCCATGGTATTTGAAACCTGAAACAGAGATAAACGGTGCATAACCGGACATCGCACGGGTATAATGGTTGCCGTATTCAATCTCACTATAAGGGTTTCGACGGGACGGGCGATAGCGTTCGTGCACAGCCTTGACCAGCGTTAATCCTTCCAGCAGCAGGCCGCTGTCAATCATCACAGCAGCCGTCGTGTACTCCTGGCCGGTCCAGCACTCGGAAAAATAACCTAACGGCGTAGCGTGCCAGCCACCAGTGATATTACCATGTGCGGTTTTGCCGCCGCCTTTGGGGAAGACACACATCATACAGCCGGCCTCTCCCGGTTCGGAATAGGTTCTTTTGGGCTCGACCGGCGGATCTTTCAGATAATCGTCTACATCCTTGAAAAAGTTATAGCGGAAGATTGATCTCAATGCGGCCCGTGTTTTGTCAGACTCGAAAACATCCAGCAGTCCTACCTGTTCAGTCCAATATTGACCCAGCAACTGGTCAATATGACTGCCGACATTTGTATTTGGTGCATCCAGGTGGTTATTATCAAGTTCCTGAATGAAATACTCACCGTCAAACAATTCTTCGCCCATATTCTTTCTCCCCATGTTCGCAATTCGGTGACATTGAACCGCAAAGTCGGAATCGCCCATATCATCGGCCATTTCTGCACCGGCTCGCAGGGCCGCACAATAAAGACCGCTGATCCACGGAATTTTTCCGTACCAGGTCAGATCCAGCGTGTTATACTGCGGCCCTTCCAGGATACCGTCCGGTTGGCCTGTCTTGGCAGAGTCCTGAGCAATCGTCACTTCAATGCTCTTTTTGATCTTTGGCCAGATCGAACGAAGGAAGCTGTCATCTTCGCTCATGAGGTGCTCGCGATAAACCCGCATAATCGTGCCGCAGTGACCGTCAATCGCATGCTCGGAGCCGGCGTGTTTGCCCTGATGACTATATTCAGCCCGGTAACGGATAACACCATCGCTCTCCCGGAAAGACAGCCCGTAGTCAACCATTGACCGTAAATCACGCGTAACATCCGGGAAAACCCGCCCCATCGCCTGCTCATAGTGCAGGACATGCGTACAGGTTCCCTGCCCCAAGTGGACGCCTTCCCAGCAATAGGGCCGACCGTTTAGCTTCGGCTTAGCCGGATCATAGAAACGGTGCCAAACCGTCGTCGCTAACGTACTGACATTGATAAATGTCCGGTCCAGAAACCAATACGGTAAAGTCGAATCATACCAGGTCTTTTGCCACAATTTTGTCGTTTCCGAAAGCTGTTTATAATTATTGGAAACGTATGCTGCAACTTCAGATGCATCAGCGAATCGGCCCGCATAGTAATGACGCTGATTTTGAATATTAGTCAGTGCCTGCACGCCGCCGTAGCCTTTATGGATATTGGGAAAATGCCACGCGATTGCAAATACAATCGTCTTTGATTGGCCGGGTTGCAATTGAACTGTGTCGCTTACGCCCCCAATCAGTTTTACTTTCAGCGGCACTTGAATGTGTTCCGGATTTGACTGCAACCAGGTCTCGGTGAGCGGTTCATCAATTTGAGCATTCCCAATCGCCTTTGCCGTCGGATTCAACACCGACAATACCATTGAACCATAATCCGGAAGATTTTCCAGAGTCTCACTCTTTTCAGCTTGCTTTTGGACACTGTCACAAATTAAGTCGTATCTTGCAGAGTTTGACTGGATACGATTGCGATGAAAGCCCATCAGGGATTCACCGCGAAATCCATTAATCGTATTTTGAAGCCAACCCGCCAACTGCACATCCACCGGCTGCGATGAAGTATTCTTCACCTTATATTCCATGATAACCGCCGGAATACCGGACTGTTCGCTGTCAGTCGGACAAAATGGCGAATACGCCGTCAAATCAATCTCAACCGGCAATTCGGCATCACGATATTTTACCATTCCGACAGGATATTCGCCTCGGAAGGCAATCTCGGAAAATCCCTTACGATTCAATGATCGCGTTTGTGTTTTCCCCTGCGAAGTCACTCTTATCGCAAATCCCTGCTCAATGTTTTGATAATCAGTCGGATTCATCGGTTCCAGATAGTATTTAAATCCCGGACTGAAAGGCTTCATGGATTGGACATTGTTGATTTCCCAATACCACAGTTGTCCGTCACCGCCCAAATAAACCTGTCCGCAAAACAAACCGCCAATCGGCATTCCGATATATCTCAAATCATCACCGGCATAAACTTCCCGCTGCCCTTGTGATGTCAAACCATCAATCCATTCCTGCGAAAAGCCCTTTTCTTTCAATGCTCGAACACTATCAGTTGTCGAAGCTTGAACTGGACAGGTTACCATTACTAGACATATTAGAGACAACAAACGATTCATTCGTAATTCCTTTCTCATACTTTTCCAATAACCAGAGCCTGGCAACTTAATTCAAATCCATTTCGACCGTCAGCGTTTCATCGGTATCCACTTGACATCTTTCAGTCAGGTCGATGGCAATCTTAGCATCTAACTGACGAAATGCCGCTGGGACAACTTGATGACCGCACTTCACTCGTATTTTCTCTACTTGACGGCCTTTGGGCACTTCAAAATAAAGTCGCTGCACAGTGAGATTTCCATATTTAACGGCAATTTGGTTGATTTGACCGTTTGACTTTCTTTGTTGACTGATATTGCCCCAGCTTTTAGCCGCAGTAAAGAAGGATGTAAAATCTTCCGGCGACAGCTTTGGAGAAAAACCTATTTTTTCAGCCGGGCCGTCATATTCAAAGCCCTGTAACGCAATCAGACAGCCCCACGAAGCCATGGCGCGAGCATAGTGGTCACCGCACTCCACTTCATTCCACGGATTATGTTTTTCCGGCACATAACGCTCATGCACAGCTTTAATCATTGACAAACCTTCGTCCAACATGCCCTCATGAATCATATGGGTCGCCACTTGGTATTCGATTCCGGTCCAAACCTCATTTCGATATCGCACCCCGTTTTTCCCGGGGTGCTCACTGTTAGGCCATGTGCAAATCAGCAGGCCCGGCTCGCCCGCATGCGCAAAGTACCGCTCGGGGATGTGTATTTTATTCTGCGAGGCAACATCCGATGTCCAGTTAAACTTCCAAATAGACGTCAGCGTCTTTTTAACCTTTTCTTCAGGATAAATATAACCCAGATTCAACTGGTGAGCCCAGGTTTGACCTAACATCTGATCCGAAAGACAGCCATCCCAGTACTGGTACCTAGAATGCTTTTGGCGGGTAGTATCCTGCACAAAATATTCACCACTCCACAGTTTTTTCACCGAATTATCACTGCCGTTCTTGGCAATCGTGCGACAACGTTCCGCAAATTCAATATCACCGATGCAAGCAGCCATCTCGGCAGCCGCCTTCAAAGCCGCCAGGTATAATCCGCCCACGTAGGTATTGGCTCCGTAAAAGCTGATGTCATAGGTATTGGGCTGGACGCCCTCGATCAGGCCGTTATCATTACCGTCAAGATTGATAAGGTATTCCAAGCTTTTCTTGATTTTGGGCCAATTTCGGTTAAGAAAATCATGATTTCCTGTCATTAAATGTTCCCGGTACGCCTTGAGAATCGCTCCGGCGTGGCCGTCCAGATGATCTCCGCCACGACCGTTGCGCGTTGCCACACCACCTGTTTGGGGATTGAACGAAACACCATAGTCCTGCTTTTCACGAACGGTTCGCTCAAGTTCCGGAAACAATCTCGCCATTGCGTGTTCATAGGTCCAGACATGTGTGCAGGTACCGTAACAACTGCCAACGCCCTCCCATGCCCAGAAACGATCATTTTCCCACCACTGGCAGGTTTCAGTCGCTAAATTGGACACCGGCATCATCAACCGATGTATCAACCAGTAAGGTAGGCTTTGCCGTCGATAATAGGTATCCCAAAAAAGTCGGGTTTGTGAAGTAAGTGAGTCAAAATTCTCGTGCAGGTAGTTGGCAACATCACCGGAACTGTCGAACCAGTTGGCGTACATATTGCCGACATATTTCCCGGTCGTTAGATTCGGCTTATTCCATTTCC
This sequence comes from Sedimentisphaerales bacterium, assembly GCA_028282905.1. GTDB lineage: Bacteria > Planctomycetota > Phycisphaerae > Sedimentisphaerales > Anaerohalosphaeraceae > 4572-13. The sequence goes on from JANQGW010000085.1 coordinate 5,814, forward strand.
CATCCCAACCTTCGCCTTTGGGACGATTGGGAAAATACCACGTTATCAGATAGGTCACCGTTCGGCTCTGACCGGGCTTGAGACTAAACTGTGAACGCAAATTGCCCACCAGTTTTTCGCCCAATGGAACAGACTTTTCCAAAACTTGACTATTACGCTCTGCCGTCCCTTTGGCATCGGCATCCAGAACCGTTAAGCAAACATTACCGTAATAAGGATGCTTTTCATCAAAGATGATCTTTTCATCCTTTTCCGGCCTTTGCAGTTTCAAAGAAAATTCAATGGATGACCTTCTGTCGCCTTTGGTTGCCCTATTGACACTCCTGGCATTGATTTGTCCCTTTTTTTCGAGTGCAACCAGATTTTGCAACCATCCGTCAAATATAATTTTAATCGTTTCATCTGTGGTATTGGTAATTGTATGATTTAGTATCGTTCCGGGAATTGCAGAATCTTTGGCATTCAGCGGAATAAACGGCGAAAAGACCTCGCTGGTAATCTTGACCGGAAATCCCTTGCTGTCCTCATAATTGATCGTCGCGATGGGATATTCACCGATAAACGAAATATCATCAAAGTCCGCCTCACTCAGCGTTTTAGTAGCAATACTCGCTTCAGTTGTCACCTGAACAGAAAACCCCTGATCGATAAAGGCAGGCGGTTTTTCACCTCTGTAGCAAACCTTAATCGGACCGAAAGCGGTATCAAACTCCATCAGATTTTCATGTCCATCTCCAGTATTATAGGCATTGTTGGCAATCCACCAGCGAGCCAACGTCCCGTCACCGCGAACATAAAGCTGGCCAGCACAAATGCCGCCGCACGGCATACCAATCATTTCAAGTTGATCGCCTCGATAGACCGTTTGCCTGTCTCTGGCATACAAACTTTCCATCCATTGCGAAGATAGTTTTTTATCTGCGGGAACATAATGTTGAAAATTCTGTCCGTAACCGCTTTGGACAATGACAAGACATAAAACGCCCAAAAGAATCGTGCTGCAATCTTTAAACACTCTAATCTCCGAATTTCCTAACTACCTATTGCCATTTAAAGTCATATATCACCTCCTCACTATAGGACACTATCATTGTAGCCTCCAGCGCCACCACTGAAAACACCATTTGCTAACAAAAACATAACCGTTTTTGGAAGTTCTTTACCTGCAGTGACAATCAGTAACCTTGCCTTCGTTATCCCCCCGTCGCCCGAAAATATGAACAGTGCAGAACTCTGACCATCTTTCGCCAAAGTTTTGCACTGTGCTGATTCATCAAAAATGAAAGAGCATCAATTTAAGGTTTGCTTCAGATATTCAAAAGAGGTCTTTAAAATGGTCTTCAGATTGTCATTGATGTAATTACCACCATTGATGAACATTCGCATCCTGAATAAATCGAAGTGTCATATCTTCATAGGATTTCCAGACGGTATGCCCGTCCATATACATGACATTTCCTCCCGTGGCAATACCATCCCGACCTATATGATTTGTCCAGTCTTCCACTCCGAATACATTCCAATTTCCAGCCCGAGCTGAGAATTTCACATTTGGATTTACAGAGGGATCACTGTCAGAAATCACCTGATCTGCAAGCAATTCGGTATTGGCGGCACTGCGGGCAGTCAGTTTGCGTGGCCATTCCCTGGCAAATTCTCCAATCTGTGGCCTGTAGTTTCCGCCGGCGGGGTCATTTCGAGACGGGGAATCTGTATCTGCCATATAAAAATAAGAACTGTTCCTGAAATATGCGTATCGATTGGTAATTGGCTCCGACGTTGAAGGCACAACGCCGCCGTTTCTGGCCGTCTCCGTCCAACGCCAGATACGGTCGTCTTCTGGATCCTGAGTTTTGTCAGCAGGACAGAAAAATGTCCTCCGATCCCCGCCGGAATTCATAATATAATCCGTCGTCAGGTATGAAAAATCATGCAGCCAGTTCATTGCATAGAACATCGGCAGCTCATCATCATTTTCATTCGCATAGATAATGATGCCATTACCCAACTGGTCAACATTCGTCGCACAAATTAAACGTCTGGCCCGTTCTTTGACCTGACTCAATGCCGGCATCACAATTGTCATCAGCAACGCAATAATGGCAATCACCACCAGTAATTCAATTAGAGTAAACCCTTTATTCTCTCTCATTTGCCCTGATACCTTTTCTGAATACGATCCAACAATAACATGAACAATCGCACAGCAACGGAGTGCCGAAAATACTTCGACACTCCGCACTGCTCATCTATTTAAAGATGCAACACGATTACATATCACATAGACTCACCTTTAGAAGCAATCCGGATATAAATTACAATCCAGCCATGATCCGGCAAGTTCAACAATATCTGAGATACCCACCCGGCAGTCATCGTCCAAGTCATACTCCGGAGGAGTCACACAGACAAAACCACCGGCAACATCAGTAAAATCCTTAGCAGCATCTTCCGGACTCAGCACATAGTTGAAAATCTTCACATCATCGATGCGACCGCTAAAGAAACTCTCAGGGTCACTAACATTTCGGATGGATTCGGCTTTGTGACCAAAACGCAAGTCACCTTCCAGATCGGGGAAGCCGAGACCGTGTCCGTTGTAGTCCACATACAGTTCACCATTAAGATACATATCGAGGTCACCATATGCCGAGTAAGCAAAGGCAATATGCGTCCACTGGCTAACAACAAACACCTCGGGAGCAGCTGTCCAAGATGCCCAATTCGCTGCGGTACCATCAGCAATCGATAGCCAGGCACCATCTTTCCCGCCATACGTCGAGGTCGCGGTCGCAACAGTAAATGCATCATCGTCTTCCGTACCCGCATCGGCGCCAAATTTCCCAATGAGCCCCTGAAGCGGATTATCTAAGCTGTTCGGACGTGCCCAGAATGTCACGGTAAATCCGGGAGTTGAACCAACCGCTGGCAGCGGAACATCACCAACAATATTCATGAAATCATCAACACCGTCCAGCAGTAAGGAACCATCGCCGACAACAGAGGCCACATCATTCGGCTCGGCGCCCTGCATTGAAAATTTAGCACCACCTTCCAGCGTGCCGTTATAGCCAGTTCCATTGGCTTCAACACCATCGCCGTTCAACGGCCAGTGATAGAGACAACGCTTGATAAATAATCCCGCCAAATTACTTGTCGTAGAACCGCTTGTAGTCGTAACAACGCAATAGTAATAACCTTCATCTATTTCAGCAACACCGTCAATCGACAGTGTATCAGTCGTTTCACCGGAAAGTTCAGACTCATCATCCGCAGTCTCCGGATCCGGATCGTAAAACCACTGGTAACTCAGCATACCGCCCAACGGATCGGTCGCAGCAATTGAAAACTCCGCGTTTTCACCAACTGCAACAAATTGATCATCCGGATGGTCTTCGATAACTGGCAACACCGCTTCTTCAATGACCAACCCTGCCCAGTTACCTTCATTGCCAGTATAGGCCGCGGTTCCGATGATTTCACCGCTGGCATCACTGTCGACTAATATCGTAGCAACCTGATTAGACACAATTGACAATGTCTCACCATTCATCTCAAAATCAAGACCACGACCGCCAACAGGCCCGTGATAGAATGTCAGCAAGTATGGGCTGTCCGCAGTCAGCCCGGCAACTTTCCAGTTAAGCGGACTGGTTGTCGGAATATCAAAATGACCGTCTCCACTAGGAGAAAGAGCCAGCAGCCAATCACCTATCAGTGCATCCTCACCCGACTGACCGGACCAACCAACAATCGTATTCGGATCGCCGTCACCGATAGTCAGAACAACCGAACCAACCTCATTTACATCACTGATCAATGGCATACTAATCGGACCAGAATCATAATCTGAACCAGCGCCGGCAACATTGATCGATTGAACCTGGAAGATGTTCCATACAAGATTAGGCTCGGTCATATCGACTGGATCTGTCTGACCGTATATCCCATTATGATTGTAATTTCCCTGAAAATCCACATTCCACTTTTGCGCGTTGGCAACTGAGACAGCCAGAATCAACGCAATACAGATAAATATTAATTGTTTAAGTCTCATCATTATTATTCTCCAAGTATAGTTACAGTTATTATTGTTTCCCAATGCGGAATCATTTCCGGTATTACTCGGTGCATGCCGAAGCGGGATACCGGCCGCACTCTAACCATACCGAGGCAATCACTGCAAAATCCTCAAGGTTAACAACACAGTCTTCATTGAAGTCGTAAGCAGGAATCTCAAGACAGGCAACACTAATATCCGGAGCCAGCAGATACAAACCTGCGACTTCCAGACCGCTGAGCGGGTAATTGTAAATCCGGATATCATCCATTGAACCTGCATAAAGAGCGTCCGGCCAGTTGGATTTTCCGATGAAGTTACTGCTGCGTTCCAGAATAAGCGGAATCGCCGTTGTGCCGGTTTCAATCTTGGTGCCGTTTTTATATAGGGTGACATTTCCGGCGCCATCCATCGTAGCTGTAAACATCTGCCAGACATCCAATTCGATCGTATCGGTCGCCGCTACAACACCGCCGCTGGTGCCACCGTTGTAAACCTCAAACGCCAGGTCATTGCTGCCTGCGCGGCGCATAAACAGGATGTTGTCGGACGCTGAACCATTTGCGAAATCCACAAATCGCTGCCAATTACCAACTGCCGTAGGTTTGCCCCACGCTGAGATAGTGATGCCACCGGTGAAATCATCAAATCCGGCAGAAATCGTTGCATGATCATCATCACCATCAAGCACAAGGGCCTGACTAATCTTGCCGGTCTCATAAGTCGGGCTACCAACCGCCACACCATCATAACCGTTCACCGAATCAGTCAAGTCGCCTTCCAGTTCCCAGTGAGCAACCAGTTTGCCAACCCCAAGCTTTGCCATGTCGCTGTCGACGGCATTGCCGTTACTGACCTCGCATAAATAATACCCGAAATCAGCAGTCTGAATATTGCTGATTATCAACGAGTTACTATCGGATCCAGAGATATCGGCGTCATCAGTCAGAGTGACTTCATCACCAGTGACTGCCAAGTTAGGATCAAAGACCCACTGCCAGGTGAGTGTACCGCCAACAGGATCATCGGCATCAACCTTAAACTCAACCGTACCACCCACAGGCTTATTCGCATTAATCGGCTGAAGGGAAATATTCGGCGCCTGTGCTTCAGGGCCGTTATCAAACGCCAGACCGCTCACAAAGATCTGACCGTTGTGCGCAATGATATTCCCAAGGGTCAATGTGAATTCATCCGCAGCACTATCCACGTCAAACACGACATAGGTCGTGTTACTGATGCCATTCTGACTCGTCGAAACGACATTGGGATCAATTCCATCATCCAGACCACAGGTCCAGCTCCTGTCAGAACCTTGGTCTTCAGTCAGAAGTACTGTTACACGGAATGGGCCGTCAGCGTCCACACGGTCAGAACGGGTAAATGTAATGTTCCAGGGAGTCCCGTCTTGCACTGTATCCCACATAATTGGAGTACTGGTCAACGCGCCGCTGTCCGGGTCTTCAATCTGACCAGTATTGCCATTTCCGGACCAAATTCTAACTCCATTACCGTTGTTAACCGTATACCCAGAAATGTAAAACGGCAGCACAACTTCATTTCCTCCATATCCGGCAGTCGGATCATAAGTCGCATTGTAAATGCCATCGTTCAGGTTCAGGCCCCAAATGACATACCCGTCTGTACCATATTCATTGTCAGCTTCCAAAAGTGCGGCCGTTCGCCAATTTGACAGCGTCGTCGTGTCCTCTTGCCCGGAAATTCCTGCCTGAGCAACAGACACTACCAACAATGCCGCCACAGCTAAAAATATTAATTGTTTGCATCTTATCATCATTTTTCTCCTGTAAAATAAAAGAAATCATTCTTTTCGCTGCCTTAAAAAGACAGCCCATAATAATCACACTGCTTGTATAGCACCAAAGTTACCAGCCCCCCAAATCACCAATTAAAATCATTATTATTTGCTTTTTCATCATCCGACTCCTTGATTAATGTCACATGGAAATTCGATAATCTCGCAACACACGAAATTATCAAATATTCCAAATTATTCATTAAATAGAAAATATTCTTCAAAGATTCATGTCATTAGAGCGCAGAAAAAGCCCACGACTCACCGGCGTTTCAGCGTCTTCCGTCCAAAGTAGAACACTGGTTCGCTTTTGCCTTAATACAAATCTATATCAATCAATTGTCTGGTTAGACAATTGAAGGCTACTTGTCTATCTCAGAATTCCATGTTTCCATGAAGTGTATTACCGGTTCGGCAAAGATACCCCAGTCAAAACCGTTATCCCCATCAGAATCGGTGACCACTAATGTCAAGAAACGATCAATCGCAGTCAATGGAACGTGTATCTTATTAGGCGCACTGCCAATCTTCATCCCGAAGCTGCTGAATTTCGTCTGACCGTCCACCAGCACCCACATATCGGCAATGGGTTTATCATCCTGATTAAATCCAAAACTCGGATCATCCACGACAGTCTGACTGATTCCGCATAATGCCGTAAAATGTGTCATCTCGGCTTCGGGTATTGCTCGCCGAATGGCCTCAAGATCAAAAGTAATGCCCAGGTTGCCATGCATGTAAATCGCCGTCCGCTCTTTAGTTCCGTAAACGGTTCCATCAAGCATTATCTCAAGTTGTCTTGCCTCCCGCCCGGTATGACGCATCACTCCGCCATTCAGAGGATCGCCCCATGAATACCCCCCTGTATCGGGACAACCACTAAACAGGATACCGGTCGTGCTGATTTCAACATCTCCATTACCTCCATCCGGCACAAACACACAATCCACAAAATCCAGTGTGTCAGCGGCGATGACTCCAGGTACCCCGAGTTTTTTCAGATACGCAATCGTTCGGGGCGGCGTCACCTGCCCTGTTTCCAAATGCACGCCATATCCCTGTCGGCCGGTACCGAATCCGTTTCCGCCGCCGACAATATCGGCCAGGTTCATATCTTCGCCCCGCCAGATAATGCCGGCTTTGGAGTTCATACCGCAAACAAAATCTCGATTTTTCAATGGAATTTCCTGAACCTGGCCGCTTTGTGTAACAGCCTTAGCCTCGCCAGCAAGCAGTTCTAAACTGCTCTGCTTATCACCATTCGCTCCAGGGACCAGCGAAGCCTTTCCCTTAAACATGTGGACGTCAGTACGCCCATCAAAATCAACCTTGACACCAAATTCCGTCCCCAAGTCAATCACTGTCGAGTTTGGTGTATGGACCGTAAAGCCGGTCGCCCTATCCGGAACTGAAGCAAAGAGTCGTCCGGAATGCAAAATCATCTTGTCAGGACTTACCAATTCAAAATTCGCCGGGCTTTCAATAATCACTTCTGCACCATAGTCGAATTCAATCTTAACCGTTCCTTTATGAAGCCATCGCCCCCCCTCATTATTCCACAACCGATCACCAATCGCAGCTGGATAATCACTGTTAGCCCACTCTGCACCAACGCTGTCAGATATCATCGCCACAGAAGCAGCAGGCGGCGGTGCAATCTGTACATAAACTAGAACAAATACTAATGCCGCGATATAGAGGATTGCCGAATACAAAGAAAACTTGTTAATCACACGTGGAGATTTCTCGATTTTCAAAACCTTTACAGGCGCCTTTTCAGGCTTCGAAATTTCAATTTCAACTGCAGGCGCATTCTTTTCGTCTTGTGCTAAAAGATTTAGTGCCATATCAAAATCCAACACCTGATTATCAAGCACATGCTCTTGTGAATCATCTAATACGTGATCAAGCAAAGAGCCTTTTCCAACGTCACTAACTTGCTGGAATTGGATTAACAAAGCCACAAAGGCATCCCGACAATGAGCATCCACTTTCAGCCGTTGCTGCAATTCATCATTTTCAGCTGAACTAATCGTGGCATCCAGATACTTAAATGCCAAGACGAAAAAACGCTCGTCATTATAATGGCTCAAAACTTCTTGTGGCGATCTAGAAGACTTCATAACTCACTGATTTCTCGGGATTGTTTTCTTTGAATGCATTCAGCTAACTTCCGATGAATACGCGATAATCCAACATAGACAGCATTCAGCTTCATATCCAACATTTCTGCAATGGTATTTCCGCGTAAACCTTCATAGTATTTTAATTTCACCATACTTCTGGCTTTCGGAGACAACTTGCCCAAACAGGTTATCAAACGATCCTGAAGCTTCGGTTGTAGGTGATCAAATTGCTGCCAATGTGGCTCAAGCCGTTCAATAATCTCCGTATCAAATTTGACTCGACTTCGAGCCTTGGTACGAATTGCCTTCAGACTTTCATTCCGTGCCGCAACACGTAACCATGCCATCAAATGATCCCTATTTTTAATCGAATCACATTTCTGATAAGCTACCACCGAAATATCTTGGAATATATCTTCCGCTATCTCATTATTGCCAACGAGAAAGACGATATAGGCCATAATAGTTGTCTTTTGGCTTATTAGTGTCCGAATAAGTTCTTCTGTTGAAATTGACATTCTGATCCCAAGAGAAAAATACGTTCTATTTCTACGCTTATATACTCCCACTAAAACTTAAAACTGTACAAATATTTTTACAAAAACAAACTTAACTTATTATCAACTTGCAACTTCGTCTATTTTGAAGTACAAGAAATATTAGTATCGAGCTTTCACGATGAGATCACACAAAAACACCTATTCTACACAAAAGAGAACCATTTGCACCAATAGATAGAGCAGACTTGTGGCGTTTTCAAAAAAGTTCTAAAAAAAGAACGAAAAAATCATGCTTAACACTCTGTGAAAAAATGCTTCCCCTTTGATTCTTGCCCTGCCACCATCTGCTTACATTGACTTATTTAACAATCCCAGCCATTGAGCCATATTTTAACTTCCTAGATCAAAAACTCATCTTATAAGGATAAGTCGGGATTTAGAATTATGGTGTTGTAGACACAGATTGCAGAAAAAATCCGGGCAATCCGCCCGGCTCGAAAAACTTCAAATTTCATTTATCAACTATTAAGTTTACGCCAGTCGTGAGCCATCAAATTTCTCTATTTCTATGCTGTTTAGCTAATATACTCGTTAGTTTGACAGCCTTAAAGCATAAAAGTCATCAATGCGAAAATCTGTGATGTAACCCAATTTGCAATATCAAGCCACCCTTTTCCTCAAAATAGGCCGTTTGGCGAAAACGTCAAACGGCTTAATCTTTTCTATGCAAACACTTACATCGCTAACATACCAGTTCGATATTTTTTCACTGGAACGTCTACCGAATTGGCTTGAAACCAGAATTTTCTGAATTATTGGGCCGATATCAACGACTTTCTTCAGTTCGAATCTCCTTAACTCATTGTCGCTGTGACTGAAGCAACTATGTGGTATGTTCTTGAAATATCAGTTTTCCAAAGTGAAATCGAATTCTATTACAACACAGCATTATAACAATCATATCGCATTAATAAAGAAGATGTTGCATAAGCAGTATTTGATAACAAAAATTAAATTACAACTCAGATCCTTAAAACAACTTAAGATATTTTCTCCCGATTTTCTTGTGATGGGGGAAATGAAAAACAAATGCGCCAATCAATGCCGTAAAGGGAGCCACCGCGACCAAGCCGAAACTTCCAACAAAAATATTTAAAATCTCTGCGGCAACATAATTCACATTAAAAAACTGGCACAGCGGTGTGCCCTGGCCCATATAAAACATCAGCATCGCAGTATAGCCGCCGGAATAGGCCAGCAGCAGTGTGGTCGTCATCGTTCCGATCACCGAGCGGCCAATACGCAGACCGGACATCATGTGCTGCCAGCAGCCGATGTCCCGCTTGCGTTCCATTATCTCATGCATAGACGCGGAAATATCCATCGCCAGATCCATTACCGCTCCGGAACAGGCGATGATAATGCCGCTGACAAAAATCTTCGTCAGGTCCAGATGTGGAAATCCCGCATACAGCAGCGTCTCGGAAAACGGCCGGACTGCCCCGTGGATGTAAAACAAATCGGAGAAAATCACTGCCAAAACACAGGCAAAGATAAGACCGGAAAACGAGCCCAAAAAAGTGACCACGCCTTTCTTATTCAGTCCGCCTACCAGAAAACTCACAGACGCCGTTAAAAATCCCACAATCAGGATAGCCACGGGATACGGATGAACATTTTTCAGAAACAGCGGTATCAGAATTTTCCAGATGGCCAGCGCCGCAAACACAAACGACAACATCGCCTTAAAACCGGTCCAACCGGCCACGGAAACCAGGAATACCGCAAACAGTCCCGCCAGCAGCAGCTCCAACTCCAGTCGATAATGGCCTCGGGTATAACCGGTTGTCGCCTCGCCCCTGTAACGGTATTCCACCAGCACCTTTTCATCAACCCGGTGGACTTCATCAAACTCCATTTTTCCCTGCAACTGATTGATGGCCTTGATGACCATGCCTTTGTGCGGCCCGCTCAACAGCTTAATGTCAAGCATCTGTGTGCCGACCTGAATCAGCGTAAATCGCTGAAAGTCCTCATTGTCCGTCGCCAGAACGACGGCCTTGGCGTGGATGGAATCACTCACCTTGGCTTTTTCAAATCCGGTCGGCCAGAAGAAAAGCACAACGCAACAAATGAAAAACACCGCGACGATAACAATATCTCTATTCAATATAAACCCCTTTACGACATAGAAAAAAGGGGCAAAAGCCTTACGACAGACTTTCGCCCCTCTGTTAAACAATCAAACAATGAACAAGCAATTAGTTGTTCAGGTTCAGACGCATGGCCTGAGCAATTCTCTTGGCAACTTCCGTGTTTTCATATTTGCCGTCAAAACGATAAGCTTCACGACCCTGTGCGAATACCGGGACCGGTACGCCTGTGTGGCTGTAAGAGGTGAAGACAAACCCTGACAGATTATTCATAATGTGTGTGCATGTGACGGTAAACGGTTCGTAGTATGAACCATAGAGAATCTTGTCTTCTTCCTGACGTCCTTCAGAACCGAAACCGCCCATTGTCTTATCATATGCTTCTTCGAGTTTCTGCTGCTGGAAAACGCTCAGGTCATCATAGATCAGACCGAATGCAGCCAGCATCTTGTCTTTGATGTCATCGTTCATATCTGTCGCGTTATCCCAGTCAGTAACACCAAAAGCAGCCTTATGCTCAGACATCAATGTCCAATCAAACTTTTCGTACGACATGGTCTGGTTGTCCAGAATTTCGTAAGCGGTATGGTATCCGGTTCCGGCAAAACCCAGTGTCAAACCGCCACATTCGTGGTCACCGGTGACAACGATCAGTGTATCTTTCGGGTGCTGATTGTAGAACTCAATCGCTTCTGCAATGGCTTCGTCGAATGCAATTGTATCTTCGATAGCTGCCTTGGCGTCATTGGCGTGGCAAGCCCAGTCAATCTTGCCGGCTTCAACCATCATGAAGAAACCTTTCGGATTGTCCAGCAGGCGAATGCCTTCGGCGGTGTACTCAGCCAGCGAAACGTCGGCTTCGTCACGATCCATTTCATACGGCAGTGCCCAGCTGCCATCCAGGTAATCCTTGCTGTAAGCAAAAACCTTCCGGCCAGGAACCTGATTCATCAGGTCGGTTTTGTTGGTGATAACCACATAACCGTTGTCCCTGGCATACTGAACCGGGTCGTTTTCGGGGGTTGCGTTCGGGTCTGCAACACCGGCTTTGTTACCGGCATAGTAACGCTTGCCATTCTTGATGCGTTCGCCCTTCATTCCGCCACCGGCGAAGTAGTCAAAACCGCTGTCGGTCAGATCGTTGGCGATGTCCCAGTAGTAGCCGCGTTCGGCTTCATGAGCATAGAAGCAAGCTGGAGTGGCGTGGTCGATGGAAACGCTTGAAACAACACCAACCTTCATGCCTTTGGCTTTGGCCAGTTCAGAAATCGTCGTATAGTCGACGCTCTTGGTTGAATCCATGGCAATGGCGCCAATCGAGGTCTTTTCACCACAGGCCAGTGCGGTGGCCGAAGCCGCCGAACCGGTGATAAAACGGTTGTCCGCATAACTCATCTGAAGACCAACCACCGGCAGCGAACTCATGTTCAGCAAAGAAACGCCAGCGCTTCCCAGACTGTTTTCGCCCAGATCGCCATCCGGGTCATCCGGCTGAGCGGATTGTGCCAGGTACGCTTCGGTTGCATGAATCTGCGGCGAGGCCATGCCGTCACCAATAAACAGGAATACATACTTGGCGCCGCGATAACGCTGGAAACGGCGTGCCTGTGCGGTTCCTGCAATCATGCCGACCAAGGCCAGACAGATCACAACCTTTTTCAAAAGACTCAATTTACACATTTTCTTCTCCTTGAAAAATATCTTTTGGTTAACACTCAGCAACTCGCACGGTGCGAGTACTGTTATTACCTTAACAGAAATTACTTACGACGACGGACAATTGTCACAACGCCGCCCAGGGCCAGCAGTACCATCGTGGCCGGTTCGGGGATACATTCGGTGTGAATGGTGATGCTGTCAATCATCGCGGGATAGGCCGCAATGCCGTTCTCATCAGTAAAATTTACGGTAATCGCTTCCCACGCGGGATTGGGTTCGTAGATAATCTGAAATGTTTCGGTGATCCAGCCGTCAACATAGGCATCTTCACCGAGCCATGTGACGTTTTCGCTGTACGGCTCAACGGGAATCACATCGGCATAGACGCCGGTGTCGTAGTAGGTGACGGTCAACAGCAGTTCCTTGTAATCGCCGCCGGGATAGTTATCCAGCTCGAAATAAAGCTGGCCGTCGGCGTTGAGTTCAACCACGTTGCTGCGGTCCTGGTATTGATCCCAAATCGTCGGCATCGAAGCATCCGGATAATCGGCCCCGGTTTCATCCACCGCAAACAAATAGGCTTCAGCCACGGGGTTGACTAAAAGGGGATCGGTTCTGACACTGTCAACCGGCATGGTATAAACGGCATCATTTTCACCCCATTGGCCGTTCCATCCATCCCAGGTCGCCTCGATAACGCCTGCCTGTGAAAGTCCGATCAATACCATTATACACATCATTAAAAATCGCTGCTTGTTCATACACAACCTCCATTGCTTTTAGTTATAGTTTGTTGTTTTTAAAATACTAAATGAAGATAACTTTCTGTTTAACACACTCATTAAAAAGAATCTGTTCCGTGTTTTTAAAAGATGGAATTGAATCGTTTTATGTACCCTGATTATAAATCAATCCGTTAGGCGGGAATTAGCACAACGCAAAACTACAATTAGCCTTCGATGAAAAAAACTTTAGTGCCGAATGAAAATCTTTACTCCTATGATAACCCGTGTTGCTGCTTTTCTTTTTCCTCCTGCAGTATTTGACCTCAAGCCATTGCACTGATAATGATGAAGTTACCACCTTAGACGTCCAGACGGACTCTCATAATTTCGATTTTGGTAAGTGGTACTTTATTCTAATAATGTCAGTTACTCTGCTGTCTAAATATAATAGTTCACAATAAAACAGCTCCAGGGAAGAGGAACGCTTCATTCCCTTGGAGCTGCCATCGGTTTGAGCGTTGCCATTGATCGGATTTAACATCACCCGCCTCTCGAAGATCAATTGCAAACGCTTCAGTGGACTCAATTATAGGTCTCTTTTCAATTTTAATACTACGAAACCGATATTTGCGATCGATGAGGGTTGGATTAAAGAAATAATAATAGGCGACATCGGCCGGCCTGTGCTAATAACCGACTGGTGTCGCCTTAATATTTCTGATGATGAAATGGTGTAAATGGTTAGTTGACAGCAGCAAATTGAGTCTCCTGACTCAGTTGTTTGCTTTCAACCCAAGTATTTATCTGCTTATCAGCCCGCTGCTTCTCAGCAGGACTGATTTTTGAAGCGATATAAGATTGTCGCTGCTTTGCCGGTTGATGACCGTTCAATAAGGCTAAACTGTACCACTTATATGCGGCTGCATGGTTCTGTCGGATGCCTTTGCCGTATTCGTACATCTGAGCCAACTTGTATTGCGACGAAGGCAGTCCCTGCTCGGCCGCCAAAGCATAGTAATGAGCGGCCTGTTTTTCATTTTTGGCCACGCCTCGACCGCGCAGATACATGGTACCGATGTTATTTTGCGAAATCCGATGTCCCTGGTCAGCAGCACGACGAAGCCACCTGGCGGCCTCTGTGTCATCTTGTTTCACCCCTTCGCCTTTCAGATACATCATGCCCAGCCGGGCCTGCGAAAGACCAAATCCCTGCACCGCCGCACGGCGAAACCATTCAAAAGCCTCTTCATAATTGCACTCGACCTCGATGCCTTTGTAGTACATCCAGCCCAGCGTGTATTGCGACTGCGGCACTTCGTTTTCAGCCGCCGCATGCAGCCATTTAAGAGCTTTCTGATAATTCTGCTGGACACCCTGACCATCATAATACATCAGTGCCAAATTGTTTTGGGATTCGGCATAGCTCTGGTCAGCCGCGAGCTGATACCACTCAACCGCCTGCCTGAAGTCCTGCTTGACGCCGCGGCCTTCAAAGTACATCACTCCAAGGGTATGCTGAGCAACCGCACACCCTTGTTCTGCTGACAGCTGACAATAGTGTAAGGCCTTCTCGTAATCTCTCTGTACGCCCTTGCCGTCCAGGTACATCAACGCCAGCAGTGCCTGCGACTGGGGATGACCTTTTTGAGCCAGCGGTTCGATGTATGCCAAGGCTTTGTCAGCATCCTGCTTGACGCCACGGCCGGCCAGATACATAGCCCCCAAATTGTTTTGAGCTGGTTCAAAACCCTGTTCGGCGGCCTTGCGGTACCACTGAGCGGCTTTAACGGGCGCGTTCATCACTCCGTGGCCTTTTTCGTACATCTGTCCCAGCGTATTTTGTGCCGGAGCATAGCCCTGATTGGCTGATTTCTTGAGCCATTTTGCGGCTTGTCGGTAATCCTGCTCCAGTTTCGTTCCCTTATAATACATCATGCCAAGTGCACACTGCGATTCGGGATTGCCATTGAGCGCGGCACGCCTCAGCATCACAGCAGAGTTTTTACCATTTCCCAGCTCAGCGTCGCCACACAGGTTCATCACCCCCAAATTATTCCGTGCCTGGTCACAGCCTTGAGCAGCCGCAAGTTCAAACCACTTGGCAGCCTCGTCATCATTCTTTTCCACCCCAAGGCCTTTGTAATACACCAGACCCAGGTTGTTCTGAGCCAAGGCAAATCCCTGTTCGGCAGAAAGCTGGTACCATTGAGCAGCTTTATCAGAATCGATAGTAACTCCCATCCCTTCTTCGTACATCAATCCCATGTAAAACTGAGCGCGCTGGTCACCGACCTCGGCCAGCGGCTGCCATTGCGATTTGGCTAACGTATAGTTATCATCATTAAACGCTGTCCAGCCCTTTTGGAACTGAGTAGTACAGCCGGCCGCTAAGACCGATAAAATCACTAAGACTAAACACCTTTTGATATTGCGTGTTTGATTTAACTTGTTGCTTCTGTTCGCCATAACCATCGTCAAGTCTCCTGATTAATTGTTCACATCAGGGCTATCGGAGGCTAATTGGAGATGGTTAAGTTAGAATTTAAAAATCTGAGGTGAAAATGAAAAACCACAAATTTCACAAATAGAATATAATGAATTAATACAGAAATCACGGAATGACACGTAAAGTTCATTACTGCGAGGCAGATTCAACTACAGCAAGCTCAAAGGAGCCAATAAAATCTTCAAATGTCGGCGATGGGGTCAATGAGGATGGATAGACACAGGTCAGGGACACGAAGTTGGCTTTCATCAGGAATACGATGCCCTCGTGAACCGACTCGACACCACCGGCTCGCGTTTCATGCCGGAAGCGAGCCGCGTTATAGCCTTTGAATTTCATATACTTTTTCTGAACCTCATTATTTTCGGCATAGATCGCTCTTCCAATTAAATAATCGTCCAGAAGTTTGCGCTGAGACTGACGAACAGGCTCAAATGCTCTTTTATTGTAATGAAATGAAACATTGTATTTAGCACCATCATCGGAAAACGACTGGTAATGGGCACCTCGCAAGGCTGACGCACTCCGCAATTCGGTTTTGCGGGGAAGTGATGGAAACCAGATACTAAATCCGTCACTGTCTGAAGCGTACACTCCGGCACTGGTAACTTTTTGAGGAGCACAGACCGCCTCGGGATATTTTTTTGTAAACTCCCCTGCCCGCTTCTTCGCATCCGTAATTTGCTTTTCGGTCATTTTCGCGATGAGGGTTGCTTTGTCTTTTACCACATCTTTGCCGTTTTTTTCAGCCAACAGCATCCACTTGTAAGATTCCACTACATCTTTCCGGCTGCCCCTTCCTTCGGCAATCATCGCCGCCAGCATCATCTGCACACCTGCATTGCCCTGCTGAGCGGCCTTGGTGTACCATTTAACGGCCTTGCGATCATCTTTTTTAACGGACCGCCCCTCGGCATACATCATGCCTAACGTCAATTGCGCTCCGGCATGGTCCTGGTTGGCAGCCTTGATGTACCATTTGACGGCTTCAGAGAAATCCTGTTTTACCCCCTGCCCCTCGGCGTACATAAATCCCAATAAGTACTGAGCACCCGGCTCACCGTCATTGGCCTCGTCAAGCAAAGCAGTTATCTGCGGATCATCTATAGAAGGACTGCCTTTTGCCTGGACAGGTACAAGCCCACCCAAGACAGCAATCAGCAACATCAACAGAATTTTTCTCGCAGATAATGGAAACATCTTGGCTCAACCCTATGAACGCGACTTGGCAACACGCTCAACCTGTTCGAGATATTCCTGGATATTGGTGCGGGGCTTGATTTGCTGTGCCCGACGTAGCAACGGTAATGCCTCTGTATATTTGCCTTTTTGTACCAACAGTTGGGCATGTCGAACTTTTGCATCCGCCTCGTACTTTTCTATGCCCGCCGCCCGTTCAAAATAGAAAATGGCCTGTTCTGTATCACCGCTGCGGCCACTATGCTGGCCCAGCAGGATCAAGGCTTCGCCGTCGAGCGGATCCAGTTCCACAATCTTCTTGAGTACCTGCACTTCTTCGTCTTCGCCGCTTCCGTCGGCCACTGCCAGGCGAGCACGCAGTTTCAGCACATCTTTCTGTTCTTCCGTCTCAAGTTTTCCGGCAAAACGCGTTTCAATATGATCAATCACCCGGCAGGTATCGGCAAAGGCACCACGGGCAATCAGGATTTTGGCAGAGCGAATCGCACGCTGCGGATCGTAATTTTCATCTTTATCCATCGCCGCGATATAAGCATTGGTCGCCACTTCATATAACTCCTGATTGATGTAAATGTCCGCCAGCGTACTCATACTGGCGGCCGTGGATTTACCAAGCTGATCAACCAGTTCAAAGATTTCAGCGGCTTTAAGCGGCTGGTCACTGCCGATATAGGCATTGGCCTGAAGCAACCACAGGTCGGCCCGGTCGGGATTGCTCTTAATCAACTGGCCGCACAGGGCAACCGCCTCAGAAAAACGTTCCTGCTTAAAGAAGCTTCGAGCTAATCCCATCTTCCAGTCCAGTGTCTTCGCATCCAGCAAGATGGCCAACCGATATGCGGACTCGGCCGCCAGGTAATCTTCGGTCGATGAATATGCGTAGCCCAGCAATCCATAGGTAATCGCATCGCTGCCGCCCAGCTCTACGACACGCGTCAGTGCGGGCAGTGCCTGCTTGAAATCGCCCTGACGGACATAAATCAAGCCGAGATTACGCCAAGCACGACGAAATTTGGGATATTTTTCTACGGCGATTCTGTATGACTGTGCAGCCGGATCTAGTTTTTCCTGCTGAAAATAGATATTTGCCAGCGTAAAATCGAAGACCGCGCTGATCGCTTCATTGCGATCCATTTCTTTTTTCAGCAGTTTGACTGCATCGTCAATTTCTTCAGCGGAAATATGCTCCATCACCTTCAGCATACTATCCCGCTCGTCTTCGGTTACGCGCGGCTCGATATCGGTTTCGGCGATATAGCTGTCTGTAAACTGCTTCTGAAATGCCGGGCTTTTCCAGATTTCCAATACAGCCGGTGTGAAACCGGATTCTGCGGCGCTGATTGCCGGAGCAAGGCCAATGACAATCATCGTTATCAGTATGTACCGCCGGAGACTCGGCGTCATTATTTTTACACTGTTTTTAAACATCTTGACTTTCCTTATGTTCATTAGCCCCGGGCCGGGAAGGTAATCGGCACACGCATCCTTGTCCGGACGGGTTTGCCGCCCCGTTTGCCGGGTTCAAATTTCCATTTCTTTATCGCCGTTAGCGCCGATTTCTCAAAGGCCGGATGTGTGGACTTCTGAATCTTGGGACTTTGCACGCGGCCATTCTCATCCAGAATAAAGATGATATACACGGTGCCGGCGCCGTTTTTCCTCGCTTCATTCACTTCCCGGGTCATGGTCGGGCTGGGTTGATAAATCACCCGCGGCTTTTGATCCAGGTCGGCAATCGAAAATAGGGCATCGACATTTTTTTTATCCGAAACGACCGTATTCAAATTCACCGCAAAATCGCCCTGCATCCAGCCGTCACTAATACCGGGATTCATCGCCAGCGCTAACTGGTCCAGGCTCAGCGGCGGCGCTTCTTCGTTCAACTCCGGCGGGGCCTCTTCCTCTTGCTGTTCCTGCTCAATTTCTTCCTCAACCGGCGGTGGCGGCGGCGGTTCCAACTCCGCCGTATCGACTGCCTGTGCCATCAAATCCGTCGCCGGGGGCTTACTGAGCGTCTGCATCAGCGGCAGCACCAGGAAAAACGCCAGCGTCAGGGCCGCAGCGCCAATGACCGTCATCACCGGAGTCAGGACACCCTTGATGATGCGAAGGAACAAATTTTGTTTGTATTGCTGTCGTGTCATATTTATTTCCCGGCAGCCCGCGTGGCAACACTGACTTTTTCGGCGCCAGCCAGTTTCGCCTCGCCGACAATTCGCACCAGCAGACTGCTCTTGGCGGTTTTATCAGCCTGAATAATGACCGGTATCTGCTCTTTTTGCAGCATTCGCTTGACCAGCGGCTGAACACCGCTGACGCCAATTTCACGGCCACCGTAAACCACTTCACCTTTGGGCGTCAGGGCCAGCAAGATGCTGGTCTTTTCCAGCCGCACTCCGGCTTTGGCTATCGGCCGTTCTACTTCGATGCCGGTTTCCTCGACAAACGTTGTCGTCACAATAAAAAAGATCAGCAGAATAAATACACAATCCATCAGCGGGGACATATCAATCCCGGTATCACTGCTGTCATCGGATGCCATTTCGCGAAAACGTCGCATTCAATTCCTCAATTCAACATTTTTAACCGCTAGTTTTTCGGTCGCCGATGCTGACCTTGACCGCACCAGCCAGTCTTGCCTCATCCACGGCTCGCATCAATAAGCCGGTCTGCGTGTTATCTTCGGCCTGAATAATGACCGGTACATCTTCGGTTCGCATCATCTGCTTGACCAATGGCTGAATACCGCCAAAACCGATGTCCTGCTTTTCGTAAAACACCTGTCCCTTTTCGGTCAGGATCAGCTTAACACTGGTGCTGTCCTTTTGGATCATAGTGGCCGCTTGCGGCTTATCCACTTCCAGACCCGATTCTTCCACAAAGGTCGTCGTTACGATGAAAAAAATCAGCAGGATAAATACGCAGTCCATCAGCGGGGACATGTCAATCCCGGTTTCACCGCCGTCATCGGATGCCATTTCGCGAAAACGTCCCATTGCTGCCTCACGCCTGTACCGCGGCGTCCATTTCCTTTTGCCGCAGTTTTTTATAAAGTTTCTGAGTACACACGGTCTCAAGGTGCAGTAAAAACGCCTTATACCTTTCCTGTTTGCGGACCAGTAAATACTGGAAAAACAACCCGGGTAATGCGATGACCAGGCCGGTTTCCGTCGTAATCAGTGCCTCAGAGATACCGCCGGCGATCATACCCATCGTTTTTTCGCCGCCGCTGCCGCTGGCTAACGCTGAAAAGGTCGTCAGCATACCCGTCACCGTCCCCAGCAATCCCAGCAGCGGTGCGGCACTGACACAAATTTTCATGACACGCAGATCCCGGTCAAAGGGGGCGATTTCCGTTGCCCGCAATTCCTCGAAGGCCACCGCCGTATCTTTAATGGTTGGCGCACCGGTGACAAAATCCAGCATCCGTCCGATCGAACCCCTTCGCTGTTCAGGATGGTTAATCCATTTCCGCCAGGTCTTCTCACGCACAGAAGTAAACCCCTTACCAGACAGCTTGATAAACACTTTGACACCCAACCCGAACATCAGTATCGCAATAGCAGCGATGGCTACCATTGCCCAGCCGCCGGAACGCCAGATACTTAATGCCTGTTCCAGCAATGGCCCCAATGGAGTATCCATGAGATATGTCTGGAGTAACTTCAGTTGTTCGATAAACGCGTCCATTCTTACTGTCTATCTCCATTGCCGTTTCGTTTCACACAGCCGACCAGACGATCATCATGGTCCAGTACGGGCACGCTGTACAAGCCGTGATCACGGAAACGCTGCTGGACTTCCTGATGATGACTGTCCACGCGGACATATAAAGGCGTTGGGTCCGCCAGTGTCTCTACCGGCGATTCTTCGGGTCGGGTCAGCAGATGCCGGACAAGGATATGACCAACATATTTATTGTGATCATCAATTACAAAGATAGCATCGACATCCGCATTGGTTCCGGAAGATCGAATCTTGTCAATCGCCTCGGCTACAGTGGATGCCTTGACAACACTGAGCACCTGCTG
Organism: Sedimentisphaerales bacterium; assembly: GCA_028282905.1. Taxonomy (GTDB): domain Bacteria; phylum Planctomycetota; class Phycisphaerae; order Sedimentisphaerales; family Anaerohalosphaeraceae; genus 4572-13. Next base: position 26,590 of record JANQGW010000085.1, read on the forward strand.
ATCCATTCGCCCTCCTGCCGAGTCCGGATGGTATTCGGTTTTCTGCAGAGCCTCAGCCTGCTTCGGTGCAGCAGTCGCCGAACCGCTCACCAACTGCTGAATCTGCTCAACCGAAAATGCTTCCAGCACATTGTCCGGCTGCTGCCGGTAAGGTGTCTTGCCAATCTGATTGACCAACGAAACGGCCGCTTTTTCCATTTCATTGACAATACTGCGAGCCTTGCGGGACAGCAGTGTATGAAACAGCAGCGAGGGGATCGCCACTACTAGCCCGTATTTCGTCGTAATCAGCGCTTCGGAAATACCGCCGGAAAGGCTCTTGACATCACCAGAGCCAAACACCGTAATCAACTGGAACGTATTAATAATACCCGTCACGGTTCCCAGCAGCCCCAGCAGCGGCGCCGAAGCAGCCCCAAACGCGATAAATGGCAGCAGGCTCTTCAAACGCAACTGGGTCGTCATCATTTTTTCGTACATAACCTCTTCAACCAGCTCCCGCGGCTCACGAATATGTTCAACGCCTGCGGTCAGCATTCGACCGACCGGGCCTCGGAGTTTTTTGACTTTTTGCAAAGCGCCATCTTCATTATGTCCGGCCACATCCCGCAACAGGGCGAAGATCTTTTTCGGTGACGGCGTACTGACCGTAAACAGATGCAGGAATTTAATCAAAATGACCAGCAAAACCAGTCCGGCCAGCCCGGCGATCACATACATCACCAGACCGCCTTTTTCAAACTCATCAAAAATGGTTTGCTTCGTCTGCTCGATTTTATGGGCGCTGCCCAAAGTCGGATCCAGCGGGAACTGTCCCTTGCCGTCTTCAAAGAAATCCGTCGCCGCCTCCTGATCTTCGGGAGTGCCAAATTCAATCACGGTCGGCTCCAGCGAACCAAGCCGCTGGGTAGCGGTGCCAACATTTTTGCCGTCATCCGACTGAAACAATGCGGCCGGCCCCATCAGCACAAATGTCCCATGGTGAATCGATCCGCTTGAATCGGATGCTGTTCCGTCGAAGATGGTGCCGCCCAGCGAATCTTCAAGGCGGTTCAGTGCTACAGACAGCATTCTGGCCTGAGCCGCATACACTTCCTGCGCCGACAGACCGCTGTTTTCCGCGGCCAACTTAGCGGTTTCCAATTCTTCTGAATAACGCTGCAATTCAACAATATGCAAGCGTGACTCGAAATTCCGGATATATTCACCTAACAGATTCGACAGGTACGTGGCCTCTTCCTTACGGGACTTGATCTCAGATCGCAGATTGTTTAAATCGAGCGTACGGCTATCCAGTAAACGGGAAGTCTGCTGATACTGGCGGCGAACTTCAACCAGTTCCGCTTCCAGGTCGGTCAGTTTGCGGCTCATCGGCACTTTTTCAGCGGCAATCGCTTCACGCAATTGGGCCAATTCCTTCAGACTGTCATCAAGTTTCTGCTGGATCGATACAGAGGCCTGGTTAAAATCCTGTGTTTGCTGAGCAGCGGCCATGGCCGACAAACCAGTGAGACAGAAAACAACGATAAGTACTTTTGTAATGGAGTTCATAGCGGACATATCCGATTCAATCTAATGGTTAGGCGTTATTGAATTTCGACGGGCACGGGAACAAATGTCGCCACTTTTTCATTTTTCAAAATCGCAATCGCATCGGAAATATACGGCGCCGACAGATTGTCTTCCTTCCAGGTCCACCCTTGGTCGGTCGCGGTTCCGGTGCCGGCTACGTTTCCATTGGCGCTGGCATAAAACGCCTGACCAAGCCCGACATACAGAGCCGCTACTTCAACGGATGTCCCATCATTGAATGTCCGTATTTCACTGAAGACCGAAATGTCACGATTGAACTTATCCACCTCATTTAAAATGCCCACGACATTTTGAAAGCGTTCGGAAATCGACTGTTTTGCTTCCTTGTCTTTTTCGGGCAGTCGCTGACTGAGCGGTTTTACCCGGTCGCAAATCGGATCGGGCAGACGCTTGAGCAGGCTGCGAGTACGATCCTCAAGGCCCGCGGCGGTATCTGTCAGAGATGCGGAAGACTCTTTGAGTTTGTCGTTTTCTTTCATCATCTCGGCACGTTTTTTATCCGCCTTGGCAATACTGTCTTTGGCCTTTTGAATCTTTTCCTGAAGTGATTTGATTTCATGCTGAACCAGTTCAATACGGGCATTCAGCATCTCACGCGACAGGGCCAGGTCTTTCTTTTCCTGTGAGATCATCTGCTGCGTCTGAACCCATTTCTCAAGAGCTGCGCGGGTTTGGTTGATGCCATCTGTTTTATTTTCTTCGCCGTAAACTGCCGCCGTCAGCAAGCCTCCGGCAAACAGCAAAAGACCCATCCATGCAATAAGCAAGCGATTGTCGCTGTACTGATAGTCCCATGTTTTATTCATTTTATTGTTTCCTTACTTTTTCATCAAAGCAATCATTGCGTTTACTTAGCTATTTACCGTGAAAAGTAACATTCAATTATGAGAGCTTTGTTAGTCATCCGCTTTGTTCCTGTTAGTTCGCCTTAATAAAACCCCTTATCAGCCAATTAAAACGAGGCACTCAAACTGATGGAAAAATCCCGCCCCTTCGTATAAGAAGAATGTGTTTTTTCACCGCCAACAGGGTCTCGATAAACTGATTCAATTTTCGGGTTCAACAGATTCTTGGCCTGAAACTTCAGTTTCCAGATTTCTCCCAGCTTCTGCGACAAACTGAAATTCAGCGTTCCATACTCCGTTTCATAGATGTCAGGTATAATATTCAAATCTCCCTCCTTATCAGTCACCCCGGCACCTGAGACCAGCGAGTCTCCTCGAATCGTGTAAAAAAGACCAAGATTGGTGCCGGTGCTTTCAATATCATAAGTCGCATAGATATTAAATAAGTGTTCCGGGGTATTAACCATATCCCGCGTTTTGAAAGCATGGGCGAGAGATGCACTTAGAAATCGCTGATACTCATCATCAGGAAGCGTTACTTCAGAATCCATCAATGTCGCATTCACACCTAAACTCAATCCATTAAGAAACTCTGAGAACACCCCGAGTTTTTGACGAATTTCGATCTCATAGCCGTCAATTTCACCTTCCGGGTAGTTCACAGGAACCGTAAAGGATCCAATGCTCTGAGAATAGCCCCGCACATATTCAATGGTATCTTGAATATCCTTATGAAAAAAAGAAAAAGACACAAGACCACCGTCGTATGGCGTCCAGTCAAAACGCAAGTCGTAGTTTTTCACCGCGGCCATTTGCAGATCCGGATTTCCAATAAACACATCCCCCCCCAAATATTCCTGCTGAACAATCGGAGAAAGTTCCTTAAACGTCTGGCGGGCAACCGTTTCAGCGTATGTCCCTCGTAAAGTAATGCTTTCAACCGGTTCATAATGAAAACTAAACATCGGAAGCGTGTCCTGTTGTTGATAATCCACATCTCCCTTGTCGTTTTCGGTCATTGTGTAGGCTACCCAGGTTCCGTTAAACTTACGCAATAACGGAACCGAACCGAAATCATCGGGAGTATTGACAATGGACAAATCAGTGTCTTCATAACGCACCCCACCGATCAGATTGAAACCGGTAAACAGCGGCAGATCCATCATATAATACCATGCGGAAATGGACTGTTCACCATCATAATTCACATCGGTATCGGACGGCAGCGGCAAATCATCCGGGTTGGTATCAGGGAATACTTGACTCCAATATTCACGCCACGCGGCCTCATAAGACGCAACGCCACTGCTGTTGTTGCTAAGCGACTCCTGCTCATAGGTTCGTTCAACTTGATCATCAAAAAGGCCGATCTTAATAAAGCCTTCATCGCCGCTCCATTGCTCAAAAGGCAGCTTCAAATTGATACTGTACTGATCACTGTCTTCATTAATATCCCGCCAGATTCTCTGATAATTTCCATAGTTAATATTGGCGCCGGCATTCAACTGCGAAAAATAAGCGGGATGAATCACATCCGGATCAAATGTAAATGTAATCGGATTAAAGCCACCTGCTTCAAACGAATCCGCTTTCCACATGGAAGCAAACTGTTTTTTATCCGGCTGAAACATCCTCGCCGAACTTTTGGCAAAGTACCAGTCCAGTGTTGGCGTCAGGAGTGTAAACAGGTTATCAACGCCCCAGTCAAGATCGAACAGGTCATGCTGTCCATTGAGTTGGAATGTCTTTGTCGTTCTTTCCGTGTACTCAATGGTTTCAGTTCGGAGATAGGGAGCGGCATCAAGCGTGCCGTCAACATTTCCCGGAGCTTCGGGGTCACTAGCATCATAGCCCGGAAAGAAATACTCCTTACCACGCGTATCTTCTGCAAGAATCACTTTATCTTCTGCACTGCGGGTATAGAGATAAACAAAATTCAGCGAATGATGTTCCGTCTCAAATCCTAAGGCACCAAGTCCTCCCCATTTTACTTCCTCGGTTGACCGGGTCACATCGAAAAGTGAGGTGGTAAAATCCTGCCCAACAGGATTATCATTAATCGACCACCCTCCTGAGTTTTGCGGCTCCAGCATTTCCTCGCCCTGGACGATCCAATACTTATCTTTGACCCCGTCGTCATAATGAGAGCTGTCTCGTTCATAAAAGAAACTCCCAAATGCCCCAATCGTAAAATCATCAAACTCCCATCGATCCCCCAATGACAAGGAGCCTTTATAATCAAATTCAGGTGCTCCTATAGGAGAAATACCCGCTGGGTCAGTAAAACTCAGATCCGCCGGAGTGTCACGTCCTCCATCATCTTTGGCCCAGGTATCAACACCGCCTCCTTGATAACTTAGAAAATCATCTCCGGCGTCCTGAACATTGGTATTCCAACTGGTCTGTCCGCTGATTTTTAGTACTCTTTCCTGTGGAATCCCTTTCAACACCACATTCACAGCGCCGCCGGAGGCATCGCCCTGCTGATCGGGGGTAAATGTCTTTGTTACCTGAATACTTTCAATGATCGCCGACGGAAACTGGTCCAACTGAACCGCCCGTTTATCCGCATCGGCAGTGGGCAAACGCACCCTATTCATTTGTGAGTTCACATAACGATCTGGAAGCCCGCGAATCGTAGCGTATTTTCCATCCTGAACCGTTGCGCCAGCCACCAGCTTTAAGGCTGCGGCCGCATCACCGGCCCCGGCCTGGCTCATCAACTCCGTACTGATCGAGTCCATCAGGGCCGGACTTTCCATCCGCAAATCCAGCAATGCCGCTTCGGTCCCAGTGCCGATCTGAACATCCTGGACAACAAATTCATCCATCTCTTCAAAATCACCGGACAGCGACGTGTTGACCTCCGCCATTTGCCCCGGCGAAACCACGACATCGGCCTTGACCTGTCGCGTGTAGCCGTCTTTAGAGATGACCACCGTATAAGTTCCCGGTTTCACTTCGCTGAAGACAAAATTGCCCTCATCCGTTGCCACCGCCTTCTGGCCCGTTTCGGCAATCATCACCTCAGCGGCCGCCAGCGGCGCATCGAAATCACTGTCATAGACCATGCCGCGAATACCACCGGCCCGTTCAGCGTAAACGAACGCCCCGAACAAGCATATCATTGAAACCAAAAACTTTGCAGCAAGGTGCTGTTTTACCATAGTCTGCCCAATCCCTAATCCTCTTCGTTGCTCTACCACGGCTCACCCAGTTCGGTAATGTGTTGGAAAATTTCATTGTTAAGATTTTCTTCAGGTTCAACAGAATTCAATGCCATTGAACACAGGATATCGGTGATGTCTTCAGCCCGCGGCCTCGAATTAGGATTTTCAACAGCCGACTTCACGGCCAGCACATAAGCGGCAATCGCTTTTTCCCGATGTCCCATGGAATGGTAAGCCTCCGCCAAAGGGGTGATCGCCTCGGCTTTATCAATATTAAGAATCTTTAAACGATCATCCTGCTCTTGCATAAACTGTTTCAAAGCGGCGTCTGCCTGAGAGATGGCTTTTTCCCGGTCGCCGGTCTTGAACCTGAGCTGTGATAGTTTTGCCTGCATCAACATGCGATGCTTTAACGGCCAGTTATATGAATCAATGAAACCCTGTATTTCTTCAATGATCTCAGATGCTTTGTTTGGGTCTTTATTTTCAAGAGAAAGTTCTGTGAGTCTGTTTAGCAAATCAAAACGGACAAAAGTAGGTATTGGCTTCCATGAAGACCGGATCTTATCCCCAATGATCTCGCGCTTCGCAAGATCATGATAATAGATATGATAAATTTCAGTATAGGCATAGAGAGCATTTTTGACCGCTTCATAAGTTCCCGTCGCGATCAGCCCGTCAAGCACTTCAACCTGCTTTTTAAAGGGAACACGACCGTCCTTTACAGCCTTGGCAGAATCGATCGCCCCCGCTTCAGGTTCTTTGAGACCGGCTTCGACCATATGAACTTCATTAGTTTCGCCAAGCAAGAGGTGGACCTTAGCGATAACAATCCTGACCTCGTCACTTCGCCAGTCCTGAAGGTCTGATTCATATTCAATATCGGCAAGTTTAAGGATTTTGCGTGCCTTATCCTGACAGCCTCTCTGGGCATAATACTGTGCAACCTGTGCATAACATAAACATCTGCGCCAGTTGTCTATTTTCTTTATAAATGCTAAGGCCCGTTGCGGTTGATCAAGCTTAAGACACGTATCAACAACCCGCTGCTGCCATTCCGAACGGGTTTTGATATGAGGTTCGACGGGAATAGATGTCGCTGTATCAAAAGCCGTATCCAGCAAATCAGACTGAAACTTTTCAATCGAAGGGTACTTCAGGGAATTCCCCGCAGTAGGCACTTCTTTTTTATGACAGCCGCAGATAAGAATTAAGGCAACAAAAATCCAACATCGATCCCTTAGCAGCTTTTGCATGACCAATTCCTTAATCGTTTTATAATCACTACGAAATACTTTACAGCGAGCGAAAAGATTAACACCGGAATGTGCGTATTTCGTTAGTGGAAAATTAGTAGATTGTTGAAGTTTAAGTTTTGGAAATATCCAATCAAAATTTGCACACAATCTGCTAACAAGAACTGGCCACGCGTTTCCTTAATAGACACACAGGATTGTTAATACGGGACAAAGACATTTTCAGAAAGACATACCCCTTATGATTGCTGCTCTTTCATAAGAATAAAAAAACTGGCGACCGGAATAATCCAGCCGCCAGTATAAAATCCACTAATCTGCTTAGAAAGTCATTAAGAACTTAGTTCAGCCAGTTATTAGCAAGACTCATGAAATCTTCCAGGTCAACACTGCCGTCTTGATTGATGTCACCTTCTTTGCAAGAACCAGCGTTCATTGAAGTGTCGGTCATACCGTAAGCATCAACGGCGGTCCAACCGGCCAGCCAGTTGTAGTTTGACGGAAACGCACCACGGAATTTAACCGGCGTGAAGAAACCATCGAGCGGAGCCATACCAACACTCGTAACAGCGTCGTTTGCCGCACAAGGATTGATGTGAGTCACCGGGTAAATCACCTTGCCTTCACCTGAGGTTGTAAATGCTGCACCACGAGTCAGAGACTGGATCGGCATCTTATCACCGGTGGTATCAAGAATCTGAACATTGTTATTAGCAGCTGCAAAAATACCAACCGTTGTGGCCGTCGCATAGGCATCGCTGTCGACATTGTTGTAGAAGACACTGTCACTCATTTCGCAGAGTGTACCGTCAACCTGTGCCTGATAAGCGGATTTCAAGAAATCTACCGTCTGAGGCTGATTCAGAACGCCATGCGCCTTGTCGTAAGATGCGGTATAAGAAGTTTCCCAGACGCTGCCGGTTCCGGAGAACGGAATATAGGTGTAGTCACCATTCGTGTGAACAATGTCATCACCAACGTTCATGAAGACACAGTTACGGAACTGAACGTGTGCATTGTCCTTATAGTCGGTCAGGTAGTCACCGTCGATCGGCTGCCCTACAACGGTGAAGTTGTAGATCGCAGCGGTTGTAACCGGCTGGTTATCATCGGCTTCCGCACCGTCCATTTCAAAGACGTTGTCACCCACACCGGAGCCCTGGGCAGCGTCAACACTGTACCCCTGAACGATCAGGCCGAACTGAGCCTTTCCACGCCAGCCGGTATCCAGGTCAAAACTGTCATCACCAATGTTCCAGATGTTGACATACTTGAGGTTAACCGTACCACCCCAGATTTCAATACCGTCATCAACGTTGTTCATGATTTCGATGTGGTGGATATCGGTACCGCGACCGATAGCACCCAGAGACAGACCGTTGAGCTCATCAGCCTGACCGATTACACGGCCACCATAACGCAGTGAAACATAGCCGAGAACACCACTGTTGTCGTTATCATTGTCTCCGCCGAACAGCGTCAGGTACTCTTGACCGGTGATCGGATAGAGACCTTCCATCTGCATATCGTTATCAGCATCAAAAGTGGCTACATCGTCGGTCTCTTTTGTGGAGGTATAAGCATTACCCATGATGGTCAGATTGCCCCATTCCTCAGCACCAACGTGCCAGTTCTGGAGATCATCATTGGTTGACGTGAAGATAACCGGGTTGCAAGCAGTCCCCTTAGCATAAATCTTCGCACCACGACAGATGGCAAGACTGCCACCAACACCAGCTTCGCTCTGGATCAGAGTGCCCGGTTCGATCGTCAGCGTCGCGCCGGCATCAATATAAATCTGCTCAGCCAGACGATAAACATTGTCAGATGTCCATGTCTGAGAGGTACTGATAACCGTGTAATCCAATGAGTCACTGGTATCACCAACAATCACTTCACCCGCATTTGCACTGGCTACAGCAACCAGCAATGCCATCAAAAACATACATTTCTTCATCATAAATCCTTTCCATTAAATTAGTTTTCATCACTCACAATTTCGTTACATCGTGAAAAACATTACGCCTTCCACTCATACTTTTCTAACAATCCATCCACACACACTTCTTATATTTATTGTCAGCACCTGATGATTTTCCCAGTCATATAGTCAACCTGACTGCTAACGTCCGAAGGTTATAAACCTTCTGTGTTAGACCTCAATTAATCGGTGATTAGAAATCGAATAGTTTTAGAAGGACGTTTTTAAAAATGAATTGAGGTAAATTGATGTCAATCCACATAACACTCCTCGTCGGCCCACCGATTGATTTCCGCAAGAAAAGCGGCTTTGCTGCCGGCCATTTCACACCAATAAGACATGTCAATCCCGGGCCGGAGCCGCAGGGCATCCTGCAAGGAATCGCCCAAATAGCAGCTCTTCAGTGTCTTATGTTTCCGACCGGACAACTCAACTTCCCACCACGTTCCATCCAATTTTTCAAACAACTCATTTGAAAGCACGATGGATTGACCTCCGTTGGAAATCTCTGAAGAAGGAAAATTATAGTTCATGACCTGCAGACCTGAAATATCCTCCCGATGGTAATCCACAAGCTGGATCATTTGTTCAAATGACATCAAGTATTTTTCGCCATGCATAAAGCACCTCGCTTAGTCGCCTTTGTTTCTCCTTGCTATCATAATTTCAAATGTTAGTAATATATTGAGAAGTAATGAATTTCATATTCAAGCAAATATTCCCAACCTGACAGCGCAAGCTGTCTTGAAAAAAATCCGTAAGCGAGAGTCTTATCGAAAAGGGAAGTAAAAAAAGAATGATTAAATGATCATCAGATCCCGCCGTACAGGACGGATGGTCAACTGTCGAATGACAGAAACTATATGAATGGCACGCAATTGACCGACCAAACCGACTTGCTGATTCAATGGCAGTACGGTAAAATAGTTTTTTTCACATCGTGCTGAAAAATACAGGGAGAAAACCGATTGAATAATCTAATCCAATCTGTTGTTATGTGGTTTAGGAGTTTGTTTAAATCTCATAACGAGATTATCCTGAAAAATGCGTTACTTCGACAGCAGATAACAATCTATCAACATCGAAACAAGCAGCCTCAATTAGAAAACTCTGACCGGCTTATTCTTGGCTTTTTGTGCCGGATAACATAGTACACTTTCCAGATTTTTCCCCACTTATCTCTGGCGTTTAGCGACGTGAATTCACCCTCTTGCGAAACCGATTCGGCTTGAAGACCGAGAAACAATTTTGGGCCGATAATACCTCTTTCCGTCATCATGTTCCTAAATTTCTCTATGTCATTAGCAATGTAATCTGTTACCCGAGGTAAGGTTAGTTTAGCCCTTCGGATCGCTTATGATATTTCCCCTTGCCTGACAGGCATAAATTTATCATGCGAAACTCTACTCGGTATTAATTCGACAGCATATTTCTACGATACATGAACCTGCTTTCCCTCCCGGTTTCAACCATGGAGAAAATCTGATGTTGCGATACTTGCCGTCAGGCCAGTTAGTAAGACTTCCAGCGTCGGAACCCGTACCACATTGACTTGCTTAGTCCAATTTCAAGCGTATAACATTATTTGTCCTGCTGCGGAAACCCTCATCAGTAATGAAAGTGACACCCAGGGCGTACGAGCTTATTCCGCGATCGTCTTTCATTTCGCTGTGCAGACATAGAATTGTACTCTTTAGACCGGGAGCGTTTGCGACATCTATTGTTACCTCGTTAGAGAGCGACTCCAATCCTACTTACAGGTCAGCTTATAGGGAAACATAGAATAGCGGTTCAAATTATCAAATTCTTAAGTCTTCAGAACTGTGAATAATCATCAAATTCTGGGAAACCCTGCCGGAGCATATGCGACAGGCGATCATGCGACTTGTTCGGTCATATCCTGAGAAATGACTTGACAATATCTGAATAAAGGATAGATTAATAGAGTCATTCCTACAAAGCCATCTGTCGGAGAAGGCTTGCAAAAGCGAGAAAGAGTTTTCGAGGAGCGGAAGATGGAAAAGTTATTTATATTAATTTTGTGTCTATTTACACTCTCAAGTGCCATTTCGGCAGTGACTGTTCAAGGGATAGATATTGAGTTTGTAACGATTGACAATCCCAGGAACGATGGAGATTCGATAGAGGAAGCTGATCCTCAGGGTTGTGGTGCGGTTGACTACATCTATAGTATCGGTAAGTACGAAATAACAAATGCGCAATGGGATGCATTCGTTAATGCTGCAGGTCATTCACAGGAAATCTCTCACCACAGCTGGACCAACTTTGGGGGGCAAGATCAAATATACCATTCTAAGATCAATGACAAAAATACAATCCCCACCCCAATCCAACATCCCAACTATGCTAGGCCTTAAATTCTCAATAGATTTGAGATGAAACTCATATCCGGCCTTAACCCCTTTGATCACACTGATATCCAACGCATATAATTCACTTGCCAGTGAAAAAACATAGTATGCCCGGACATCCCCAAAAACGTCTTCGCTCAATTTGGGTATACCAGTATTTTTGTCTTAAGCTGAGTTCTAAAATACAAGTCGCATTTATAAGTAAAGAGTGATTAAACAGCAGAAAAATTGAAAAAAACAAGAATTGCCAGAAATATCGATGATTTTTGGACCAACTCCCCATCCCTATATTTCAATTATTACAAACAAGTCTCTTTTCCGAATGGAATAATTGAAACAATATTGGGTTTCCAAGGTGTTAATCTCTTTATTAGGAAAGGAGAGAGCAGGATTTCACTCTCCCCTTCTTTCTAATGGCTCCGCTTGCAAAAGGTTATAGCCTCGCACCGACATCGCCTCGACTACATTCTGCCCCGTTGGCATCATCTACAGCCTCGACAGTCTAAAAACAAACTAAGATAACCTTCTGGGTTACTTATTCAGAGCCACAAAACCTTAATCTCCTTAATGCCTTAAATGAAATATACGTCAAAAATGCTCCTAAGGTTTGAACTTTTCCCTCAATATTAATACTGATAATAAAGTTTTTTCGAGTAGTACCATCTCCGGCTCAGTATGGGCATTGTTATAGGGAACTGCACTTAATTTTAGGCAAATGACAAGTCCCTTGTTGACAACCCCATCAGGCGGGATTAACATGAATGGGTTGATTCAGGAGAGTTAATCGGGTACGGAGGTCAGAGCGGGAGAACTTAAATGCCTGAACAAAACATTGTAGTAGGGCACATTTTCATGTCTTTAACACTGGTGCTTTTCGTTTACTTTGTAAAGCATTTATAGCTTGGAGGCATTTGCCAGAGTCCTTTGAATGAAGACAACGTAGCTCACCTTTTTGGAGCAGAGTTGATATGTACTTTGAACCATACCCAATGTAGTATTATAGAGTTTTCTCCCCCTCCGGAAAAGGGGCCACAACTTTGAAGGGCTTACAACATTGATGGCCCCCTTTCTTGAAACCCAAAGCCTTCTTTGTCTTAAGTTCTTTCATGTATTTATAACCTCCAAAGAATCATGTAAAATCCTTAGAGCACTTTACTATCAAGCTGGCTTGGATTGTAATTAGGAAAAATGCCCGTTTTGATAAATATTAGTGCAGGTTTCTGAAAGAGATGATTCTGAGATAGAAGACGAAATAAACAGACAATACATCCCTACAGAAATTATTGAACTATGACAATAATGTCGTCGTAAATTATAGCATATAAGTGTATGTTTCATGAAGGTGAAATAGTGTTGGTTTATTGGCCCGAAAGGTCTATAAGATGAGAGAAAATATAACTAATAGTCCGAAAGTTTTAGTTGTTGAAAACGACCTTGCTTATCAGAAACTACTTGAGAAGAATATAAAACGTGCAGGAGGTAAATGTGAATGTTTGTTTGATGGCGAATCGGCTTTGGAAAAGGTCGCTCACAACCATTATGATTTGTTGTTAATCGATTTACGTATACCCAAGCTGGACGGGATTATGCTTGTCAAATTGCTCAGAGAGAGACGATATGATACGCCCCTCATTGCCATTACGGCACTGAAACTTGAAAGTCTGGAACGAAATGCTTTGGCTGTTGGTTTCAATGACTTTTTAGAAAAACCCATTACTGAAGTCGAAATATCCTCCCTTTTTGAAAAATACTGTCATCATAAAACTGCTCAACATGCATCTTGATTATCATCGGGGAATAGGTGAAAGTTTTTGATTTGCCTGAGATAATTACAGTAAAGCCCTAGCCATGACCAGTTTTTTCACAAACCGTATTTGACAAAAATACCAAAACAGTTAGTATAGATATCCTCCTTTTGCCCACAGGCGGATTTCTTATTTCATTCATATATGTCTAACCTCAAGTATGAACAGTGCCCATCTGGTTATTACAAAATTACAACTTTCCTTCAGCCCCTGAAAGTAAGTTCTTCTGATCCCAAAAACCTTATACTGGACCAAACTAGTACTCTGTCCGTACTAAATTGACGGATACAATTTTCTCAGTTTAATCCGGGCATTGGCTGTTGTAAATTGCCAGTCGATGCCTGCTTGTTCTTCATTTCGTTAAATTTATAATAAAAAATATCTTTATGCAATTGCTTTTTAATAGCCCAACTCTCATTAATTGGATGTTTGAGGATAATAGTGGGGCAACCATGTTTACATGACCATGATATGGATTTTCAAGATTTCTATCAACTGTTAAATAATGAGCGACAGGGTATTAGAGATAGATACTTAGGCGAGCCTGAAGTTTTTCAACTGTTCGGAAAACAGTTATGCAACAGAAGAGTTGATATAGTCAATACAGATACTGCAAATAGAACAATTAAAAATGCTATTAAGGATGGCGATGAAGTTGTAGTTGTTATGAAAAATAAAATGTTTAGGTCTGTAGTCAGCCTTTGTCAAATAACGAAAGATATGTCGTTGAAAATCTTAGAAGATGTTTAAAGCGATTGAAGATATTCATCATTAAAGAGCACTAATTGAAATATTGTGGAACTTGAGCCCGTAGTTGTAGTCATTCAGCGACAGGCTTTGAGTTGAAAAAGCCTTATCTGGGGCCTGTTTTTGGGTTTGGACGAATAAGTCTACACTGATATGGAACGACCCCCGTCAAACATATTTTTTAATTTTTCACGAGTCCGGTGTGTCAAGCTCAATTCAATCAGAGGCTGATTACGCTGATTGCTCCTTTTGCATTTCAATAATTCTTCGTACAGTTTCCTCTAAGTCCATATTGTAAAGATCCAAAGCATCATCTTCATCGATACATATATTGAAGGCATTCTCAACATCACGAAATGGTTCTGTTCCCTCAATGATATCCGGCGGGTCATAAGTGGACCACATTAAACACATATGTTTTCTGTCTGTATTTTCCCGATAGAGACCGCGATGCTTGTCATATATCTGATGAAGTGTTCTATATGTTTTTTTGTATTTCGTCATTCTCTAAACCTTTAACCCCGGTTTCGCAACGAGGATATTGAGCTTTCCACAGTGGCTCCTTTTTCAACGCTTTTTCAGGAGGGAATGCCCCCTCAACTGGTTCCATTTAAAATACTAAATACAAATAAAGAGACTTTCTCAGCCATGAGGATTGCTACAGGAGCTCTCCCTCATTGAGCCATGTCGACGCCAGCCAACTGAGATCTAGCAGATTGGTAATACAGTCACCGTTGAGGTCGCCAATCGGGCAAGCGTACCACGGGTCCACGTAAATCGAATCGTGTGTCACACTGCATCGCCGATCCTCAAGGACCATCTTTACGGCCTTCGGCAGGGGATCGCTGTGCCGGACTGAGAAGCCAAGATTGTTTAACTGCTGTTTGCTGTAAACCGCACAGTAGGATGCCAGCTGATTATCATCTTCGTCATAGAATCTCACATAGGTCCGGGAAGCGTCAGTATTGAGCCCGCAGGCGGCCAGATCGGGGGCCGGCACGAATAACTCATTCGGTACCATTTCAAGATTGGTAATCGTAACCCCGTGATAATGCCAGGGCGTGCCGCCAATATCGATTGTTCTGCGTTCATCAATAAACATTCTTAATTCCGGCAGTGAGTAACACTCATAATCAACCGTAAACGGATAATTGAATCCATATCCGTTCAGCAGGGGCCTGTACATGCGTCCGATTGTCTGGCCGGATGCATTCTTAGCGGTAATCAACGCTGTATAGTACTCATTGGGATCAGAAACAGCCAGTGATACCACCTGCTCTGTTTCAGGTGCATAAATCTCTACGGGCCTGTCAATTTTCCCGGGACCGCTGGGGTGATCCGGACCGCGGTAACGGTCAATGGCAAACAGATATTCAGTTGCACCTGAGACCGCATCCCATTGGAATTTGATGCCGGGCTGGTGTTCAGGTATTGGGTCGTAGGACCATAATAACTCGGTATTATCCCAGGGAGCGGTCATATGGATGACAGTTCGAAAATCCAGGTTATGGCTTTCTGTTTCTTCCAGGGTCATTGCTGACAGGTCAAAATTGCCACTGTAGACATAGTTACCGGGATAGTGTGAGTGTGTTGGATCGATCAAATAGCGGGCATTGAGATAAACAGTGCCGCTGGTCGGCACATTATTGATCGCGTATCTTCCGGTAACGGGGTAGTGTCGGAATTGGGCACCAGGGATAATTCCGCCTGCATCCTGAATTTGAGCTAAAGGAATTTCTGAAGTGGTCCAGGTCATCGGGAAGTTATTGTATTGGCAAAGACCCGTTAATTGATAATCGGCCAAGATGTTAAACGTATAATCGCCATCTGACCACGCACTGTTGTGTCCGATGGCAAACTGATGCGAGAGTTTCTGTCCCGTCTCGATGGGCAATGTATAAGACGGCTGCATATAGCCGCTGGTTGGAACGGACAGGCCGTTCTTTTCCTTGTTGACAATTTGGGCTCGTAAAGCCGGTCCGGATGTATATGGAGCCCCCAGATTCTGGATTTTGAACTCAAACCAGTTGTATACACCATAGTCTAATGGGCCGAGGGGCTGGATGACTTCACGAATCACAAAATCCGGTTCTGTCATCAGATGAAAATCATAGTAATCCGTCCTGTCTGTCCTTGGATCTTCCGGAGGGTAGTCGTAGTGTGCTTCGATTTGCATAGTGGTTTCGGTGAGCAATGTAATTGTCAGTGTTTTGGTTGAAATACTAGGCGGATAAACGACGACAAATGGATTCCCTGTGTATGCCGCAGAAGTGTTGCCCCAGTCACAGTCCATGGGATGGCATTTGCCAAACGCGTTGACTTCAAGATCACTTGCTCCGCTGGTTTTGATAAGGATGCGGGTGATGCCCCCAGTAAACGGATCATCATTCATCCACGCCCCGACGTAATCTTCACGTGATGCGGCTATCGATATACCGGCAACTAAAAAAAGAGGGAAAGAAAAACACGGACAGATGATTTTTCAAGAATTAACTGAGCTTTCATCACACATACCTCCACTAACGTTTCAACGGTTATAGAACACAGAATTCCTCTAATGACACTACTAATTTTACTAAAACATCTATCTCACGGTCAAGGATATTCCGTATGCCGGCACTCTTTCTATGAGATTAGGTGAAAATACGGATTGCTGGATGGGTGCTTACTGTCATAGCTTTAGTATAGACCTTAAGTGATTAGATATTTGTCAAGCAGACCATCAGCCATCTAACGAGCAATATTTACACTCGACTCCATAAGCAATTCTGACTATAATCTTTTCGATAACTTGAATCGTAGCATGACTTAATTTGCGACAAGGATGTATTTGTATGGGACTTAATGAATTCAGAGATGAGGCAAGGGAGTTTTTGATCGAGATTGGGCAAAGTGAACAAAAAGCGTCAGAGATTGTCTCAATGCTCGATGAAGAAGTGACTTTGCTGAAAAGCTCAATCAATGACAAACAGAAGCTTTGCCATCAAATATATGATGTGCTTTTCCTTCTTTTTGAATTAGCTCGACAATATGATTGTGACCTTGATTTAGAATGGAAACGGGCAAGGAAAAGAAAACAGAAAAAATATTTAACATAACACTTTCTAGGAGATGAGGAATTTATCTGTAAGCGTATGAGCCTCTATATGAGGATTAATATATGGATGAAAATATAGCTATCTCGCTATCTAAAGAACAAAGAGATTTGCTCTTAAAATTTGAACCGTATTTTGCTAATCATGAACTGTTCCGGTTGATTTCTATTGCCGTCAAAAAAGGCAAAAGCTATGAAATCTTTTTTACAGAAGAGCAGATTAACGAGTTTTTAGAGCAGATGGCAGGACTGTGCAATAATGAAGCAGATGAAGAGACTCAATATAAGTTAGATGACATATACGACTATTTTGAACAGTATTCTGATACTTTCGATGATGGCTCTTCTGAGCATTCAAGCAATACAGGGGCAGTTTTCATTTTGAAGGTTGTCTTGGCCGGCTCCAAGAAAATATGGAGAAAGATTGCTATCCGAGAAGGACAAACTCTTCATAATCTGCATGATATGATTTTTCATGCTTTTGACAGATATGATGAACATATGTATTCCTTCTTTTTTCCGTATTCAATACAAAAGAAGCTTAATGTTCGCAAGATACATCAGTCATCTGAAGAATATACCCATCCTTATGTCTGTGAAGATCCGGGGCCATTTAGCAGTGAAGGGAAGGATGCATCAAAAACAAAAATTGAATCGCTCAATTTAATTGAAGAGCAGCTCTTTTTCTATGTCTTTGATTTTGGGGATGAGTGGTGGCATGAAATCACGGTTGAAAAAACAAACGGAAAAGCTGACGATGGAAAATATCCTCGCGTCACGGTACGAAAGGGAGGTTCTCCCGAACAATATGATCATCCTGATGAGTAATAATCCGGTATAATAACTCAATGAAATGGTGGGCAATATGGCGAAAGAACTTGATTCCGAATTATTCCTGTTAAACTTAGGTATCAGCCCTGAAACAATGTCATTGGACCAGTTATATAAGTTGCTGGCAATTGCATCTATTACTATTCCAGAGAATATAAAGACGGACTTTTTACGGAGCCAAGGAATATCCACTGTTCAAGCAGATGTATTGATAAAAGCAAATGTCGAGGAGCTTGCCTTGCAAGCTACCGTTCGTGTTATTCTTAAATATAAAGGCGATATGGTTAGGACTTCATTTGCTGCAAAGAACAAAATAAAACTTCGGCTACAGAAACTTTCTCGCCAATACTGTTTAGAAGAAGCATGTAAAATAATTATAAAATCGTCAAAAGTCTCTACTGACTAACTGTCCCATTTTGGTTGAAACGGTACGAAATGGCTTGAATCAAGAAAAAGCTACTCGGCGATTTCCTCTTCTTCGAGATCCTCACCTTCGGCCAGATTCACCGCCTCCAGCATGGCGACAGCGCTGCTATCGTACAGTTCGGGGATCTCTTCATCGGGCACCTCGCCGCCGCCGTCTTCGGCCAATACCTGGCCCCCGCACAGCGTCAGTCCCATTA
>JANQGW010000098.1 GCA_028282905.1 Sedimentisphaerales bacterium
ATACCACCCGCCCAGATTAATTGGTTTGGAAGAATAATTGCAGAGTTCAATCCAGTCCGAATAGCTGCCGTCCTCATCAACAATACCGGTGACACTGTCATTACTGGCGAGAAACTCACTAATCAGCACCATAACCTCTTGATGCCAGTTTTCAGCAAACACCGCCATATCCGCCAGATTAACCGTGTCATTGTCGTCCAGATCGCCGCAGGTTTCATCCAGACAGTCCGCATCATCCAGCCACTGCAGTAAAAGATGCTGCAAATCAGCCAGGTCGACCATGCAATCCGTATTCAAATCGCCAACAAGAAGCCCCTGACAGTTGCTTTCAGCATAAGAAACTGTTGAAAAAACAACCAAAGCCATCAAAAGCACAATCGTCCCAAGTGACCACTTGATAACCCCCATATCATTCATGATGCTTTCCCCATATACGCATGAATCGGACAGCCCAACACTCACTGCTGAGTGCGGGCTGCCCGTTTTCAATTCCTTTTCAGGTTTTGACCGTAAAACAGATCAAAACCATATCACTATCTGAGCATTACTGGCAGAAGGTCTCCGGATACCGGCCGCATTCAAGCCACTTAGCGGCAAAGACCACAAAGTCACCCAAGTCAACCACACAGTTGTCATCAAAGTCAAACTCCGGCTTCTCATCACAAACCCAACTGCCCCACAGACTGATGATGTCATTGGTCGGATCAGCGTCTTCATCCGAGAACGGCAGTGCCTGATCCCAGATACAGAAGTTGTCAATCGCACCGTCAAAAGCCGTATGAGTGGCATTGCCCGCAATCGCACCGATGCGGAAGTAAGGCTCGGCGGTTTCAAAAGTTCTGGCAATCTGGCCCAGATACTCAGCGTTTTTATAAAACTTTAAGGACTGCGTCCATTTGTCGTAGGTAATGGTGATCATCTGCCACTGCTCCTCGTCAAACGCAACGCCGGTCGTCACATCGTAGCCGCCGCCCCAAAAGCTGATGTTCGCACCGCTGCCGGAATCCAGATAACGCTGAACAGCCACGTCTCCCGCAATCCCTAATCCAAAGCCGCCAAAGAGCTGCGTCATATTCACGCTGTCCAGTTTCACCCACTGGTTAATGGTCCACGATGATGAAGGATCGAAGATGTTATTCAACTCAGTCGGCAGTGTCACCATCCCGCTGTCAACATACTTATTCGGATCATCACTGCTAAACTGCAGGGCATTGCCCTCTTTACCGGCCACCCAGTCGGCATCGACAAAACCGCTGCCTAATTGACCGTCAAAGCCGTTGCCGGAAGTATCGGCAGCCACCGAACCGCTGGTTTCGTCAAACTTCCATTCGACAACCTTCACCGGCGGCGCATCCGGGACAACAATACCCAGATCATCAAAGTACATCGTCGCAGGCACCGAGCTGGTAATCCGCAGTTCGCTCAGCATCCAACTGTTCGGATCTGAAGCGTTGACCGCTACGGGAATCTCCACAAAGCTCCAGGCGGTTTCCTGAGTCGCACCGACTACCGTTGCGCTCGCTTCGATTTCATCGGCCATGTTGACAATATCAATCGTAATATCGCCGGCGACATTAGCCCCGTCACCTTTGAACCAGGCCACGAATTTCTTTTCGTCATCGGCGGTATAATTGTACACATAGAAAATGCTGTTGGCCGGATCGATTTCATTCGGTTCCTTGACAACCTTTTTCGTAATCGTATCAGCCGAATTAAAAACGATTTTCGCCGACTGTGTGCCCTGCAGAACTTCGGTGGTTTCAATCGTGGCAACCGCATCAGCCGCATTGTCCCACATTGACTGCATTTCAGCGTCGCTGACATAATCATCCATGTCATCATTGAGCAGATTGGGAGCAGTTTCAAATTTGACGCTGGCGACACTCACACCCGTAAGATTATTGCCGCCCCACTGGTCAGCGCCACGCTGGCCGATATAGAAATCACCACCGGGATAGAATTTGTAGTCACCGGAGGCGTCAATTTCTTCGCCGGTTTCCCAGTGCGTTGCAAACGCCGTATCGACGCTGCCGTCGGTATGGTCAACCAGCTTAACACCCAGACGTCCGGCAATCAGGCTGCATTCGAACGTGTATTCATGGCTGGCCTCCAGAACACTGGGAATTTTCAGTTTATACCAATCCTGATTGGTCGATTCGGTCGCTGCGATACGTGCCTTTGAGGCAATCCAGAAATCAATGCTGCCGGCGCCGCCCCAGTTGTTCAGGTAAATCAGAAAACCCCACGGATCGGCCTGACGTGTCCCTAACATCGCCTTACTCGAATTGGGATTGTAGGAACTTTCTGTTCTGAAATTAACCGTCACCTTGAAATCCTCAATGTCAAAGACACCGGGTGTCGCAGCGTTCCCGTCCGGGTTACCTTCGATGACCACCATATCATCACCGCTGAACAGCGCGGTGCCGTCACCGTTGAAAAAACCGGTCGCTGTGATGGCGCCGTCATTGCCGTTGCCCGAAAGATCGTCCAGAACCGCCGGATTAGCTCCCTGGGTAAATTCCCAGTACCCAATCGTTCGGGCAGCCGAAAGCCCCGACAGGCCAAAAATCATCAGCACCGCAAAAAAGATTTTTGTTCGTTTGTTCATAACCTTACCCCTAAATTAAAGTTTTAATAAATCCGGCCGCCGACTCACGCCGCCGACGGCCGATACATTTCCTGAAATCTGCTTAAGCCTTTTTTCTGCGAATCAGGCCCAGACCGCCAACGGCCAGTAATGCCAATGTAGCCGGTTCCGGAACCGCTTCGATCTTGACGTGATCAATGCTGCCGGTAAACCAGTTTCCGCCGCCTTCCGGACCGCGTGCGCCGAAGACCCAGTTGGTACCGCTTGCCGCCGGCACATAATCTTCGTCCGGTGCATAGACTGTCGAAACCGTTGTTGCCGAACCGCCATTAACCGAATACGTCAGCGACTGTGTATCCACACCGTTGTACTCAAGAACAATCTGCAGACTGTCGCCGGTTTCAAAGACATCCGCCCCGGTTGCCGTTTCATTCCAATTGACACCATCGGTGGAAGAACCTGTCCAGAACGCGAGGCTTTTATTCGGCCAACCCCAGTTATAAAGCATGATCCCCGTTCGATCGACCAGACGGTTGCCCATCACACCGGCATAATTGCCGCTTAAAGCAGGCACATTCACCAGGTCAATCGTGATACGAAACGCACTCCCATGATCCAGATCCAGATTCCCGGACGCGTTATCAACGACAATGGCAGACTGTCCGTCAAATGTTCCCACGCTGCCGTCAAAGGTCACCGCCCCGGCCGCGACAACACCATCGTTGCCGTTGCCGGAAATGTCGGTCAATGTCGTCGAGCCGGCGGCTTCATTAAAGTCCCATTCCGCCAGCGTCTGCATCGCGGCATTTGTTGTCCCGGCTAATGCAACAACCACAACAGCTAAAATCATCAACATCTTTTTCATTTTCACTCTCCTCAACTAAACAGTTCACATTAAAAAATCCGTTTACGATAGTTCATCCTTACAAACACACTCCACTTTTATATTATTTCTGGTATGCATAGTCCTCTTGCGACCCCCAACGCCCCCGCGTTGGGAATTTTAAAATTAACGTCTGAAAACCTTCGTCTTATTGGATGTCGTTACATGAAGTCGAAGCCTTCACATACTCTAAGTTACCCCGGTTGATTATGGTCGGGGTAGTTTCAAATCATAAACACGTTCAAAATCATTGTGCCAGGAAAACGACCACATTCGCTCCAGATCGATCTTCTCTACATGCGTATCTCGAAACACAATATTCACCGCGTCGCCATGTCGGCTCAGTATGACCCGTGCGCTGGAGCGCTCGCCCGGCATTCGATAGGTACCTGAATAGCCGGAACCCTGCGTATCAATCATTTGGTTTTCGATAAGGCTGGATTCATCCCCGCCATAATTCGGCCAGGCATCCACCCAGGCACCATCGCTGATCAGCGGAACACTGCCGCCCGCATCAATAAAATTGCTGTAAAAGCGTTTATCGGAACTGCCGGGCCGCTGCTGCATCCAGGCATTCAAGGTATAGCTGCCTTCAAGTTCGCGATCTCCGGCGACGCCTGTCCATTTCCACGCCATATCAGCCGCGCCGTAGAGAGGACCGGCGTCATTATAGTCCGGTGCCCACTGTTTGGCCGCCGGGCAGTTCAGCAGCTTAATCACGCCGCTGCGAGAAGTCGCGTTGCGATCGCCCTCGGTAAAGCTGTTGTCAGCTGAGATATACGGCCCCAGTCGGTAAAACCAGAAACCGCCCTGATCCCATTCGGTGTAATCGGCATAGTAGATATTTTTGCCGTCATTTTCATCGGCATATTGATTCCATGCCAGTCCAAACTGACGAATCTGAGCCGCACAGACAGCGGTTCTGGCCGACTCCTTACACTTTTTCAACGCCGGCATGATAACCGCCATCAGCAACGCGATAATGGCAATGACCACCAGCAATTCAATCAACGTAAAACCCTCTTTGCGTCTGCGATCCATTATAATTTCTCTCCAAAAAATATACCTACATCTCGTAAGAACGATTTAGACTCAAACTTCGCCTTTATCGGGGCATTTCCCTGATCAAACGAACATTGTCAAACACCGGCTGTGTTTGTTTTATCATTAATAGATTTATCAATCTGATTTGAATGCGATGATTCGCCACTTCCGGACCCGCCTTAAAGGTCAGTGTTTGATCGGTCAAATAGCCGGCCTCATCCGGCTTCAAAATCCCGGACGTTGAGCTGAGTTCTTTGCCGGTTGTTGCATCAAACAAACCAACCTTCCAGTGCGTCTCCGGACGGTCATAGACGATTCGGTGATCCAGTCGCAACCCAACCGATACTGTAAGCGTATAAACTTCTCCGTTGACATAGGAGGCATTTACATCCTGGTACAACTCACTCATAATTTGCGGTTCGTCAGCAAGCGGCGGATTTAAATAGCAGACATATTTACCGTCATGACCACCCTGCGGCAAGTTGCCTCGCTTTGGCTGGTCCTCCGCCCCGGACCGCTTTGGATTGGTAGCTTGCCAGCCAGTCGGAATTCGCAAAGTAGAACCTTCCAGATTACCATCCATTTCAAACGAATGATTCCAGACAATAATCGGCTTGCGATACAAATAGTCCGGCAACTGCTTTGTAAACAACTGCTCCTGAACGGAAATATCCTGTTGGCCCCGCGCATCGGCCATCACAGCCTGACCGGTCGTCAGCGTTTTCTTCGTCATGGCCGAACGAGGTGATTCTTGTGAGAAAACCTCAACCGTTCCCTTGAAAACATGGGTTTCCATGTCTCTCTGTGACACAATAACGCCAAATTCCGTGCCCAGATCAACCGTCGTCCCCCAGTCCGTCCGAACGGCAAAACCTTTGGCCCGTTCACACACCCGGGCGGTCAGTTTGCCGGATTTCAAATACATGCTCCGGTCATTGTCGAGCGTAAATTCTGCCGGCCCTTCGATCACAACCACAGCACCGTTGCCGAACTCGATCTCGGCAAGTCCGCGGAACAATCGCAGCGGACCGGAATAAAGGTCAGCCCCACCCTCAAGAACCGTCTCATCGGGATTGTCCCACTGTGCCTCGAACGTCCCGTTTAAAAAGCCCACATACGTCCCGGAATTCTTCGGATGCGTATAAACGTATGCCATCAGAATCAACGCCGCGGCAATCGAAACAATCGCCGAATAAATCGATTTTTTATTGATGGTGCGAACCGGCTTGACATGCTCAACCTTCTGGATAAGCACTCTTTCCGGCTCTTCCTGCTTGATTTCAATCGTCGGGGCATTCTTTTCAGTCTCGGCCAGTGTCATCAGAAGCCGCATGTAGCTGTCCGAATTGTCCAGTTCCGGCACAGCATCCTCGGCATTCTGTTTCAGTGTCACATCCGACATCCCCGGACATGACAACTCCGAAAAAATGGAGACAAACTCAACATACAAACGCGCCTGATCTTTGTCTTTCAGCTTGTCATTCAGCCGCGCCAACTGTTCGGCGGTCATCTCGCCTTCAAGCCGTGCGACGATCAATTCATAGAGTTCGATAATATCTTTCGTAGTCACGAGCTGACCTCCCAGGCCGTGAGTGTCTTTGAAATACACTTCCGCAGCATCACATAAATCGCCGCCAGCCGTTTATACAGCAATGACACTGACATATTCGTGTCCTTCGCGATCTTCCGTACCGGCACGTTCTGCTGATAGCGAATCTTGATAAGATTGGCATCACGTAAATGCAGCTTCTTCAAACACCCCTGCAATGCCGACATACGGACATCAAGGCTTTTGTCCAGCGATTCGTTGGCGTCAATAATGTTGGCCAACGCCTCCTCATCGAATTTCAGCGTATGCTTCTGCTGGCGATAATAATAACTGATCTTATACCGGGCAATTTGCTTGGCCCATCCGTAGAAATTTGTCCCCTCCTCAAATGTCTCAAACTTGGTCCAGAGAATCGAGGCCACTTCCTGCATGATATCCTCCGCGTCATCATAACTCGGAACACAGGCAACAATAAAGCCGAAGAGCTTCTTATTGTTCTTTAATAATAGCGATAGAAATTGGTCTTTTTTTACCATTACATGCGGCCTTTATTAAATCTTCTCTATGACTCTTAATCACATAAAATCTACATGTGTGTAATAATTTTCACTTTTTTTGATAAGGAACCTTACGGGCCGAAACGCCTTCTATACCAATATATAACGATTTCAAACCCTGATAATGCGTTTTTCAGTATGAACACCCACGGTTTCCGACTATTTTGTACGTATTAAGACATGAAATGGTTCTTGTGATGAAAACAGCAAGAAATCTACTGTTTCTGGTTGTGCCAATCTTCTTCGGCACACGCTGATTCACCACCGGGCAGAAAATAAAGAATTTCCGAATTTTACAGCCGCAATATATCCACTGGCAGAGTAAAATATATAAAATTGAATATTCAAGAATAAACATTACCGGAGGGAGACTTGGCAGTGAACACACCGATGAGTTATCAGTGAATGGTGAATTTTTCGTTTTCTACTCTATGCCTTCTGTGGCAAAAAAATGCAAAACGAACCCAATTTCACGGCCCCCAAAATCACTATAAGTCTTTTTAAAATAAGAACTCAAGCCTAAAGCCTAAAGCCTGGCGCCTCAAAAAACAAACCCAAACGAACCCAATTTTGTACTTCAGCCAAAACCGGACACAACCGATATTAATTCAGCAAAGGCAAATGTGGCTTTTTTCTTGCAAACCGTGCGATTTCGACTATATTGTCGAAATTCGTTAAAACCTTTAAAAACAATGATTTTCAATCAAAAAACGCAGGTGAAACTATGAGCTTAGTGAAGTGGATTCGTAAAAATACCCGTAAGATTATGGTGGGCGTCATTATTGTGGCAATGGTCGTATTCGTCATCGGTCAGATCGGCATGCAAATGATCATGAGTCGATTCAGCCCGGCTAAAAAAACGATTGCAACCTATGACAGCGGAAAAATCAGTTACATTGACCGCCAGACCGCTCAAAGCGACTTGAACACCCTGCGTATGCTCAACGGCGATCAACTGCTGGCAAGGCAGGGAGTAGGCGGAATGCTGTTATGCCGGATGATCTTCCCGGAATCGCCGTTTGTCAGCAATCTGGACGCTCAGCTCAAGCAGGCTGTTCAAAACCGACAGTTGTCATGCAGCGTTGAAGAACTGGAAGCTTATTTCAACCAGCGTTCCATACCCGCCGATATGATGTGGATGCTGCTCAAGGCCGAAGCTCAGCGGGCCGGCTATCTGGTTTCCTCTAACAGCGCCAAAGCTCAGTTGGTTCAGCTTGTCCCCCTGATGTCTCAGGGCCGGGCCAATGCCGGTCAGCTCATCAGCCTCGTTATGCAGCAAACCAACCAGACCGAAGCCAAGGTCGTTCGCACTTTTGCCGACCTGCTGACAGTCTCAGACTACGCTAACCAGATCATGAACAACCAGGCCGTCACGCTGAATCAAGTCAAGGCCTCACTGGGACACAGCAAAGAGCGTCTGGATGCCGAATTTGTCAAGATCGACGCTGAAACGCTTGTCGATGAAACCGCGACGATTGCTGACGCCGACATCACCGCACAGTTTGAAGCATTCAAGCAAATTGCTCCCGGCAGTATCTCCAAAAACAATCCTTACGGTTTCGGCTATAAGCTGCCCAAACGCGTTCAACTGGAATACTTGATCGTAAAGGCCGACGATGTCAAAGCACAAATCGAACAGCCGACTTCCGATGAACTGGAGCAGTATTACAAAACCCATATCGCCCAATACCAAACCGAAGAACCTTCGGATCCGAATGACCCGGAATCTGAGAAAAACATCGTCACTCAGCCATTTACAGAAGCCGAGCCGCGTATTCGCAGCTCGATTGAACAGCAAAAAACCGACCAGTTGACCAAGATGCTCTTTAATGAGATCAAGGATATCACCGAAAAGGGCTTTGAGAACATCACGTTTGACGAAGCGACGAACGCCCAGCTTCAAGAGGAAGCCGGCGATTATGAAGTCACCGCCAAGCAGATTGCCGAAGAGCACAAAATCACGGTTACCACCGGCAAAACCGGCTGGCTGTCAGAAGCGGATTTCCTGCAGAACAATCTCCTGCGGACGCTGGCACGCCAGCAGGGTACCGCACGTCTGCCCCTGTCAGAGTTGGCGTTTATCGCCAGCACCGAACCCAAGCAGCAGCGCCGCATTGGCCTGCCGGCCGTTCGCGTCTGGGAAAGCATTGGACCGGTTGATGATCGTCGTGCATCATATTACGGAGAAATCCCTCCGACAAAAACAGCAATTGTACGCGTGATCGGCATTGAAGAAGCCGCGGTTGCCGCTGACATTAATGTGCAGTATGACACCACCGGCGTCGCCCAGTTTGAAACGCCGGAAGAAAAAGAGGACGCGACCTTCTCATTGAAAGAAAAAGTCACCGAAGACC
Source organism: Sedimentisphaerales bacterium (assembly GCA_028282905.1). GTDB lineage: Bacteria > Planctomycetota > Phycisphaerae > Sedimentisphaerales > Anaerohalosphaeraceae > 4572-13. The sequence goes on from JANQGW010000098.1 coordinate 8,975, forward strand.
TGCGTCTGAAAAAAGCCATGGAAACCGCCGCAGCACGTGCCAATGAACTGGCAACACTCGTCGCCAACTCCGACTGGACCGGCGGCGTCAAGGCTTACAATGACAAATACGACGCCAATGATCCGAACAACATCGAAGCCGCTAAGCTGGCGGTAAAACTGGAATTCGCCAAGGACCAGGGCCGCGCAACTCAGACAGAAATTAACTTTGTTGTCAAGAACTACATGACCAAAAATCCTGACGGCATCCGGCGATACCTGGCGAACAATGCTTTCAATCAGCAGCTTTACGCCCTGCTGCCCCAAGACGCCGAATCCACCGGTTCTCTTACCAAGGTGCTGACCTCTGAAGCCGGAGCAGCCTGCTATGTCGTCAAGGAAGTCATTCGCAAGCCCGCGACCGAGAAAGACTACCTCGATGCCAAGGCCCAAACCGCCATGCAGTTGAGCAGCGGAGACATGGCCGAATTAGCGCTGGTTCATTACAGCACCGAAAACATCCTCAAGCGGATGGATTTTGAATACACGGACGAAGACGAAACACCTGAAGCCGAAGAAGAAGCTGAAAGCAGCAAGACCACTGAATAGGAAATGACCGAATGACCGATTCTGACCGTTTAACAGCAGATGAGATGCTCCGGCTGGTGATTGTCGGACTGGCCGCCTGGGTTGTCCCCGGCGCCGGCCACTTTCTGATCCGCGAGCGCAAACGCGGCGTGATTATCTTCGTGACGATCACCGCCCTGTTTGTCAGCGGTCTGTGGATCGGTTCCATCGGTGTCATTGACCGCGTTGGCTCATGGCCGTGGTATCTGGGCCAAATGCTGTTTTCGCCGGCTGTCGGAATTCTCGGCAAAATAGCGCAAAACGGTGACTATGTCTGCTACGGCCGTCCGCTGGATACCGGCCAGATTTATACCGGCGTCGCGGGCCTGCTGAATCTGCTGTGTATTCTCAGTGCGGTCTATATGGCCTACTGCGGCCGCGGTGGTGAAATGATCGGCAGCGATGAAGACGACACCGGCCAGCCGGTCACGGAGGGCGACAGCAATGGGTAATCTCTCATTCATCCTGGCGTCGTTTACCGCACCGATTGAAATTGGCACAAATCCGCAGGCATTGCTGTATATGTTCCCCTTGCTGGCGGCGATTGCGATTGTCTATAAAGCCACCAAAATGCGGGTATTATTCCCCAAGCGTCTCGCCGTCCAGTCGCTGCTGTTGTTTCTGACCGTCAGCGGCTTCATGATCGCCGCAATCATCGTCATCAACTTAATAAGCTGGCTGGTTACAAGTTAATACGGACTGACTGTCAGTAAACCTCTTCAGGTTCCTGTTCCACAATCCCCAGTTCCACCAGCACATTCAAAGCGGCCTTTTGCTCGGCCTCCTTTTTGGTCACGCCCCAGGCGCTTGTGTACTCCTGATGATTAATGACCACTGCCATTTCAAAACACTTGTTGTGGTCGGGCCCTTTTTCGTCCAGCAGATGATACATCGGCGTGCGGCCGAATTCCTTCTGGCAGTGCTGCTGCAAGAGTGACTTGTAGTTTTCCTGATGTGCCTTGGCATCCGCCTCGTCAATCATCGGCCCGAAGACCCGCAGGATAAACGCCTCGGCAGCCTCCATGCCGCCGTCCAGGTAAATCGCCGCGATAATCGCTTCGATACTGGCCGCCGCAATCGAGCCGGACATCGCCTTGGTATGATCCATGCCCTTGCCGACCCGCATAAAGTCCGGCAAGCCAAGTTTATTGGCAATCTTCGCACAGGTCTTGCGCGACACCAGGCGGCTCTTGATCTTGGTCAAGTCCCCTTCCAGATATTCAGGGAATCGCTCAAAAAGGGTTTTGCAGGTCACCAGCGACAGAACCGAGTCGCCGAGAAATTCAAAACGCTCATTGCTGTTGAGACGGTCATCGGCCAGGGAGGAATGCGTGACGGCCTCATCCAGAAATGCAGTGTCCTTAAAACGATACTCAAGGACCGCCTGTATCTGCTGTACAGTATCGGTGTTCATAAACTCTCCTGTTTACGCTATACAAGCAGATTGCGAAGACCGTTTTAAAAGACGGTCTTCGAAATGTGCTTGCGTTCTCTTTACAGGAACTCAATTATAATGCATAAAAACGCCCTGTCAAGCCGGCACCGGACATCTTTACCGAAACCGGCGTTATTCGAATGTCCTTAGTTGACCAACTGCAGTGAAGCTAACGCGACAAACTGATCATCCACAAACTGGAAGACATTGTCCAGGCCGGTCACAGCAAAAATCGAGTGGGTTTTGGGGCAAACCGCGGAAAACACGAGGTTTTGGCCGTTATCGCACAGAACTTTCCGCAGTTTCAGCAGTTTGGCAATGCTGGAGGAAGTCACCACATCAACATCCATGAAATCGACCACAACGTCCAGATTGTCATGTTCGCTGACCATATCGATGACGGTTTGCAGCTCTTCGCCCATATCCGGCTCTTTGGCAAGATTCACTAAGACGACATCTTCTGACCAGTTTTGAATACCCATTTGAGTCTCCTGAATACTTAATTGATTGTTTCACTGTGCATCATATCGGCATTGAAAATCCCGCAATTAATTGAAAAAACGCCGAATTCATGACTTTTTTATGGCGACTAGGCAACCGCTCGGCTTATTCTCGAATGGACTAAAGGCATCAAAAAAGCTAAGTTATCACGCCCGGAAGGACTGCCTTATCGGACTATTTCTTATTCAAAGTCCGGTCGTGACTTGATTTCAGCACTAAAAAAGCCTATAATTAAGGTGTGTTCAAGTAATCTTAGGCACCTGCTGATATGGGGGACCGATTTGGTCGAAAATAATTTTATCATACGCCGAAATAATATTGCTGTTAGAATTATCGATGATATAAGGAGTTGACCATTTTTTTAAACCGAATAAATGAGCAATGCCAGAGAATATCTCTGGCCGTCATTTCGTTACTTTTCGTAATGTGGATTCCTTGCCTGGCTCAGAACCCAGACTACATCCCAGAGAAGGCCTACCAATTTAAAACATCAGACCTTAACGGCAATCCAGTCACATTGGACACTTTCAAAAATAAACAGGCTCTGTTTATTTTTGGACGCACGGACTGCACGTATTGCCGCAAATTATGGTCAGTCTTGTCTGAATATACTCGACCAAGCGATGTTGAGATCTTTTTCGTTGCAGTCAGGCAGGATGCCGATGCCCTTATCGATGCCTTTTACGGCAAACCGATCAACTTCGAGCTTATTCCTGACCCGGCCGGTATTTTAAGCGCAAAATACGGCATCAACCGTGTGCCGACTGTTATTCAAATCGATAAAAACCAAAAAATCACATTTGCAGGTTCCGTTACCCAGTTTGAATTTTTGGAATTACTTTACGGCTCAGCCGTTTCGACCTCCAAATCTAAATCCAAGAGCCAATCCGCTCAAAAGACCCAACTGCCCCGGCGTTTTATCGTGAATTTTGCATCTGAGATGCCTGCCAAAAATTTAGCTGCTCGCAGGAAACACCTGGATAAAGCCTTTCAACGCATACAAGCTCGCCTGGTCAAACGCCTGGCGACGAGAAAGAATGCCTGGGTGGTCGATATCGATCCGGAAAATCTCGAATCCCTCCAAACCCTGCCGGGATTTCAAAACGTCAAGGAAGATCGTATCGTTCGAGCCCTGCTTGCCGACTCCGCTACCCAAATTAACGCTGATTATGCCTGGGATAATGCCATTACCGGTCAGGGTGTGCAGGTTTGCGTTATTGATACCGGTATCGATTATACCCACCCCGATTTATCCAACAGTATCAACAAGCAATACAACTTTTTCGATGACATCGATGATGCTATGGACGACAACGGTCACGGCACCCACGTGGCAGGTATCGTCGCTTCGGGCGGTTTGACGTATCGCGGCATCAGTCACGATGCAGGTCTCATGGCCGCCAAGGCCCTGGGCAGTGGTGGAGAAGGATATGCTTCCGATGTCATCGATGCCATCAACTGGTGTGTCGCAGAAGGCGCCGATGTGATCAATCTCAGCCTCGGAGAGGGACGGTATTCGCAAACCTGTGACGACAACGAAATAGCCATCGCGGCGAATAATGCCGTCGATGCAGGCGTTGTCGTGGTGGCAGCAGCCGGTAACGACGGAAGCGACACTGAAGTTGTTACCCCAGCGTGCGCTTCAAAGGTCATCGCTGTCGGGGCCTTGAGCAAAGATGACACCCGGGCTTCTTACTCTGACGGCGGAGCACCGCTGGATGTCTGTGCGCCGGGAGGTGATCAGTTCGGCGGCACAAATTATCCTGAGATCGTATCCTGTTTCAGTACGTTGGTTGCCAACGATCCTTACCTTTGTATGTATTTTGTTGGCGGTGGTTGTTATGATGACTATTTCGCGGTCGATGGCAGGCAGTACATCCGTGCTGTCGGGACATCGATGGCGACTCCTCATGTCGCCGGGGCCGCGGCCCTGCTGCTCGAGGCCAACGAAAACCTTACGCCTGCGCAGATCAAATCAACACTGGAGCAGACCGCCGATGACCTGGGCGATGCCGGTAGGGACGACTTTTTCGGCTGGGGCAAAATCAATATCGAACGCGCCCTGGATAATCTGCCCGCAAGCGTGGGTGAGCTAAAAATCTCGATTACCGATCCCAATCAACCCGAACCCCTTAACATAAATGAACCGTTCGAGCTGGGTGCCGATGTCGATTGCTACGGCGGTGACGGCTGTGGCAATGTCGAAGTGTTCGTCTCTTATTGCGAGGGCAGCGACTGCAATGACTTTACCAATTTAACCCCCATCACGACTTTCTCTACCGCCGATGACAATCCTGTTGTCCTCGGGGCATTGAGCGGCATCACACAGAAAACCCCCCTGTCGCCTTTGTTCAGTGCTGAAACCGAGTATGATATCTCCGAAGATGCTACCACCAAAATCATCGATCCGGTCCAGGGGCGTGTGGGTTCGACATTGCCGACATCTTACACCTCGGACGATCTCGAACCCAACGATGCCGTGGGCGCCTACGATGAAGATGCGACTCAAACCTATCCCTTTACCATTCCGGCAGGTAACCCCAGTCGTATTACCGTCCGCATGGAACATTATCTCGTTCTGTATTTTGATTCCACTCCGGCAACCGGCTGGATCGCTGAACTGGTCAATGCATCCGGACAGTCTCTGGGTATCATCGACCAATGTATCCCTGAAATCGGCGGTGGCGGTTTACCAACTCCCCCGGACTGTCTGTTTATCAGTGAATCCCCTGGACTGCTTTCAGCGCTCGATGCAGGTGGGGATAACTACTTACGCATCACGTCATTCGACGTCGAGGAAGATGAATGGCTTGCGTTCAACAATCTCTATGTTACGATCGACTATCAGCTCGATCCCAACCAGGACGAGGTCTATCGTACCCTGATGCAGTTCGACCTTTCCGGCATTGATACCGATTACGAACTCACTGCAGCAAGGCTGAACCTTACAGTCACCCAAGCAGTCGATCAGGCTTCCGGCCAGATATACCTGACACAAAACCACTACACAAGTCAAGATTCGGCTCAAAACCTGCATTCTCCGCAAGATCCTAACTATACCAACCTGCAAAATCCGATCAAAAGCTTCAGTGCCGAAACCGCCGGTGATGTTTCCATCAATCTCAAGGCTGCCGTTCAGGATGCCCTTGCCGCGAGTCAAGATCGTATTACCCTGCAGATTCGGGAATCCGGCAATGACCAACTGTTTGCCTTTGATACAGCCGCGGCCCTGGATATCTATCAGAAGCTGCCGCCCGGCGCTGATAACGGGCAGGATCCCGGCGGCGAGACGCCCCCCGAACCGCAGGCGATACTGGGCTACGATGCTGCCCTGATGCGAACCGTACTCAACGGCGAAACCACCAAGAGCGAATCGCCATCGGTGGTTCCAGTAGGCTCGCCGTTTGCCGCCCAGTTCGACACCGGCAACCTTGAGCCTGAAGCAGGCACAGGCGCCTCCGGAGAAGATGCACAGAAAGTTTACAGCTTCGACATCCCCGACGGCGACATCAAGGAAATCCGTATCCGCATGGAAAACTACTTTGTCCTGCAATGGAGCGATCCTGACAGCGGCTGGAACATCTACACCTCTGATCCTAATGGAGCCGAGTTCCACCTTATCGGGGAATGCACCCCCATCACCGGCGGCGGCGGTGAACCAGCGCCGCCGGACTGTTGGTTTGTTTCCAGCGATCCAGCGGTCCTGAGCGACCTGGTCGCCGGCGGGACCAACTATATCAAGCTCATCTCGCATGACGTTGGAGAAAATGACTGGCTCACATTCAACGCTTTAGAGGTCAGCATATTGTACAATATCAACCCCGGCGACGACGAGGTCCGCCGTTATGTCATGCGGTTCGACTTGAGCAACCTTGGCCCGGATGCCGAAATCGATTCAGCTCAGCTGAATCTGGCAGTCGGGACGCCTGCTGATGAGGCTGTCGGCGAGGTCCACTGGATCGAATCGGACATCGGCACACAGACCGGGGCGGTAAGCCTTTACGATGCCGAGATCCCTGATTATGCCTCCCTGACGAATCCGATTAAAAGCTTCTCGGCCGAGACGGCAGGTGTCCGTAAAATCAATGTCAAATCCGCACTTGAAGCCGCTGTCGAAGCAGGCCGCCAGAGTGTGGCTTTTCTCATCAAAGAAGCCCAGGAAAACCAGTTGTTCACCCTCAACGGCTCGGGGACTGCCAATGGGCCCGAGTTGGAAGTTCACCTTCAATCCAGCCTGCATGGCGGCAGGGCCGTTTGGTCTGTACTGCCCAGTGAGCCCGGGCGATATAGATTGCAGACACTGGCAATATCTTCACTGGGGGCAGAACAAAGAGATTCTGTTGTGCTTGATGTTGTCGATCCGGACGCGCCGGTCATTTTTGACACACAAATCCGTGTCATGGGAGTCTGGAAACCGTTCGATGAACTGCAATACAGCGACACGATCGAAGCCATTCGTGTCGACGCCTTCGATCCACAGGAAACCCCTACCGTTAGAGCCAGGCTGATCAACCTCCCTGACCAAGCGGTACTGCTGGATCAGGATCTGGCGTTTGATGATCCCAATTTTATCGTGTATCCCAACATCGGCATCACTGAATCCGGCCAGTGGGATCTGACCATCACTGCCGGTGATTCTCAGGGCAAGACCGCAGAGCAAACATACAGCGTCATCATTCCCTGGGGTCGTCTCCAGGCCGTTCTCACGGAACCGGCATCACCTGTGCAGGTAACCAAGAATACCACCCTGTCTGTATCTGCTCAAGTGACATGTCTCGATGGTGAATGTGCAGACGTCATACCCAGCCTGTATGTGAATCCGGCAACCCAAGTCGGCTACGACGACGGCAGCCATGAAGATTATGCCAGCCTCGGTACCGCAGATGGCTACCTTGCCGTGAAATTGACACCGCCTGATTATCCGTCACGGCTTAAGTCGGTGCAGTTTTATGTGCTTTTCCAGGCGCCGTATCCGTTCTATCTGCACGTTTGGGATGATAACGGCAACGGCGGCAAACCCGGTACGCAGTTGATCACGCCGATTCTTGTCGATCCGGTTGCTTTGCCGTCTATTAGTGATACCGGCTGGCTGGAGATTGATTTGAGCAATGAAAACCTGACCGTCCCCAGCGGTGACATCTATGTAGGATGGAGCCAAGTCACTGATGTGAGCACAGGATGGATCGGCTTTGATATGAGTTCACAAAACAGCCGAAGCTATGCATATCTTAGTGATCCGACCTTTATCTTATTGTTTGGCGAGTGGCCTAACCTTGACGACTTAGCTTCGCTTGACCCCAGCTATTCCGGCAACATCATGATTCGAGGCGAATTCGACCACAACGATATATTCAGCGGCCCGATTCCCATCAGCCCGGCCGTGCCGGCTTACATGGCTCAGGCACTGCCGGCTTTGCCGGATATGAAACCTAACGACAGTCTCACTGCCGATTTCACGGCGTATGTTACCGGTCCGGTTGACAGCACGATCTACCTTGAAGCGCGATTTGCCAACGCAATTGCCCAAAGTAGTGCAGGGTTGGCGCAGGTAACGATTGATCCGCCACTGTCGGAATGTCATGGGGCCAATCTTGACGCAACGGGCAGAGTCAATCTCAACGATTTGAGCCTGCTGGCCTCGACATGGCAGACCGTGGATAATCCACTCGCATGGGATGCGGATCAAGACAGCGATACAGATATAGAGGATCTGGCGATCATCGCTGAATACTGGTTATCGCCGTGCCCTTAGATATCGCGGTGGGCAGAAGTGCCAACCCTTACTCGGCTGCACGGTTTGGGAAAGATCCACTCACTGACGTTCGGGGTTCTGACTTGTCTGCTCCATGACTGTCGCGGTTCGGATTGGGGCACCCTGTTGGCCCGGTTTCTTACACGCTGAAGCGTGAACTCTTACTTTCCGATCTCGTGCATCATGATGGCACCGGTGGTGTTGCAGGCCAATACGGACAGCGGCGGCATCAGGAGGAGCTTATCGCCTTTGTCGGCCCAGCGGTTTTCGAGAACAACGTGATCGACGTCGGCAACCCACCGGTGGAATGATTCGCAGCGACCGGGCTGATAGACGCTGATCAGACCGTAATTCAAACTGATCTGACGGGCAATATGCTGATCGGCGCACAATGCCAAAATCGGCACATCAATACGGGCCTTGCCCAGCAGTGAGGCAATTTCAGGACTTTCGATACTGGCGACCACCAATTTCGCGGGCACCTCATCAAGCAAGTGGGCCACGTTGCGAGCGGCAGCAGCTTTGCCGGCCAAATCCGCCCCCGCATCAATGCGCGGACGCGGCTCATTCCTCGCTTCCAGGAACGATTCGGTCGTGCGGCTCAGATGGCCTAATGACTTAACGGCATCAACGGGATATTTCCCGACAGCCGTTTCGCCGGACAGCATCAGCACATCGGCATAATCCAACACGGCGTTAGAGACATCGGATGCTTCGGCGCGGGTGGGCGATGCGTTTTCGATCATGGACTGCAAGACCTGGGTGGCTACAATGACGGGCTTGCCAAGTCGGCGACATAACGCGGTAATTTGCTTTTGGACCAGCGGCACGCGGGCCAAGTCCATCTCGACACCAAGATCGCCGCGGGCAATGAGCACCGCATCGGAAACATTGATGATCGATTCGATATTTTCGACCGCCAGCGGCTTTTCGATTTTGGGAACGACTTTGATATTCGAGCCTTTTTCGGCTAAATATTTTTTGAGTGTACGGATTTCATCAGCATACTGTACAAAACTCAGTGCCAGATAATCAAGATTATGTTCAATAGCCCAGTCAACACATCGCCAATCTTTTTCAGTAATAGCCTTGGTTGAAAGGCGGGTGTCAGGCAGATTCAGGCCTTTATGGCTGGAGAGCGGGCCGCCGACAAGCACTTTGCAGCAAACGGCATCAGCGGTTTTGGACAGAACGCCGAGGATGATCTGGCCGTCATTAATGAGAATGCGCTGGCCGGATTCGATATCCTTAATCAGATCGACATACGTGGTGGAAAACTGCTCGGCATTCCCTGCTTCATTACCAACAACAATCGTCACTTCCTGGTCATCATTGAGAACAGTCCCCGGCTCAATCTTGCCGATTCTGATTTTGGGACCGCACAGATCGCCCATGACGGAGATGGAATGAGAAAATTCGCTGCGAACCTGATTGATACGCTCCAGCACCTCCTGATGACTGTCGAAGGTACCGTGTGAAAAGTTCAAGCGAAACGTCGAGACACGGTGGGCAATAAATTCGCGAATCATTTCGGCCGATTCGGATGCCGGGCCGAGTGTGGCGATGATTCCTGTTTTTGAAAAATGTGCCATCTGCATGTTTATGCGCTCTCTTTCTTTTATTCCAAACTGGTTGAGAATTTCCAGTATATCTCAATAGGCCATTATCTCATCACCCTTTCGAGCAATCTTGTCATCTCAATAAGACGCCGATAAAATCAACTTTCGTGTCATCTTATCGCGGGTGAAGCATGAATTCAATGTGTTTCGTCCGGTTTTATAGGTATTTTCAGGGTTTTTTCTAAAGGCAGTAGCCGGATTGTTTTTTATATTTTATAGAGAAACAAGCTCTGGCGGTTACCGGAATCCCATTTCGGTTGCCCGGATTTTGGCTGTATGAGACTGGTATGATGCTTATTCGACGTGAAGATAAAGAATTGATTCATAATCTGGCTGTATTGGGCGCCCTGTTCGGAGCGTGTGTCTGCGTGTTTTTGACGGTGCATCTGTCCAATCGTGCCCGCGAAAAGAACGCTGAGCAGAGTGAGTACCAGCAAACAAACGCAGCCCTGGTTAAGCTCAGTGCTCCAACGGCCGGTACGGAAACAGCCGTGGTGGATGAGAAGACTCTCAAGCAGGTACAGGAGCATATCCAGCAGGAACAGCCGACGGAACCGCCGAATCCCAAGAAAAGTTTTTGGGTGGATTTGCCGAAGTGGGGATTTTGGGGAATTTGTGCCGGCAGCGGCATTGCAGGCGGCATTGCGGGATTTTCAACAATTTGGGCAACCGGCTGGGTGGGGTCGGTATTGGTGTACAGCTTTATCCGCCTGATGTACAAGGCAATCCGCAAGGTCGCCCCCAACAGTGCGGCGGCCAAACTGAGTGAGCAGGGGCAAATGCAGCAGCCGGAACATCCCGGCTTTGAGCGAAACCAGCAGCGTATCTTCCCAACACTCGTGAAACTACTGTTTTTGCTGCTGATGGTACTGGGGGCACTGGCTATCGTTGTCTGGAACGTAACGGGGCTGTAAACTCAAATCAAAATCACTGACAGAAAATTAAATCAGAACTTCACAATCCTTTTTGATAATAAGGATTGTGTTATTGGCCACTTATATCCCAGTCGGGACAGATGATCTCGTCCTGTTTGAGCATACAGATGCCTTTGGGGCAAGCACCAATATCGGGAGTGAGCGTCTGGCCCTTTCGCATCGCAATGATTTTCTGGCAGAAATCGGCTCCCGCCAAGTGAGAACAGGGGTAACCGCCGCCAAAGCGGGGATTGATCTCAAGCAGTTTAGGGCCATCCCGGTCAATGACAACATCCACATCCGCCGGCCCCATCAATTCCATGTTATTAAGCAATTTCTGTCCAAAATCAATCAGTAGCGGATCATTAGTACTAACAGCCTTGTCCGTTTCACCGGCCCGCATGGCCAGCTTTTTCTTACAATAGACACTGATAGGCTGATGGTCCCTGCCGCCAAACAGATCATATCCAAACTCATCGCCTTTGACAACCTCTTGAATCATCGGTTCTGCGGTCTTTTCCCATGCCGCTTCGAGCTGAAGGCGATCATCGCAATACTCAATATTGACCGAAGCGCTGCCCTTGCGAGGCTTGACCATTAACGGCCAAGACAATTTATTAGCAGTGACCTGTTCCAGCGCCTCATCAACCTGGATAAATGTCTGGGGAACTCCAAGGCCATTTTTTATCGCAAATCGATAGGTTTCATATTTATCGGACGCCATCTGAACCGTTGCTTCCGGAGAAACCAGCAACATCACGCCGGCATCCTCAAAAGGCTTCCGCCAGGACGCCAAGGCTTCCAGTTCCGGATCGATCAGGGGAATTACGATATCTATGCTGTTTTTTTGGCAGATATCCAGAAGAGCCTGCGGATAATGGTCTTTGACCACCTGCGGCAGAAGAACCGTCTGGTCACAATACGTAAATCCCGGCGCATAGGTGCTGTTGTCGCCTCCCCAGACCTGATCGTCAGGGCCAAGGGCCTCTTTAAAGTACTTGACGAGGTAACCTCGCCGGCCAATTGAAGAAAGTAATATTTTCATAAACGAATTACCTGTTTATTCGTCCAGATTTTACCCGTTATTGAGTGAATATCAAAAGATATTTCCTAATAAATACCGATAGACTTTTTGTCGATATAACCATACAATAACGGCAATCATTTTGTTATAGGAGGCTGTGATTCCATGATATTTAGCGATTTTGTCGGACCTGATCGTTCTTTGAGCTGGTCGGTTCAATTCTGGCCGGTGGTTTTGTGCGCGTGGATCGTTTCACTCGGCGCCACTTGGCTGTGCAAGAAAGTTGCGTTGAAACTGGGGATTGTTGATAAGCCCGATAATCTTGTGAAAACACATAAGAAGCCGGTCGCTTACCTGGGAGGGGTTGGGATTCTGGCCGGACTGACCGTGGGGATTCTTGCGGGGATTGTTCTGATTAAAGATTTTGAACAGTTTGACAAGAGTCTCAAATGGCTGCTGGGGATTCTGACCGGCGCGGGGATTGCCTGCTTTGTCGGACTGGTTGATGATATTCTGGATATCAAACCATGGCAGAAATTTCTGGGGCAAATTGTCGCGGCGATCAGCCTTTTGATTGTCGGCATCTACCCGGGCCTGCATTACACAACCGCATACTTTAATTGGGAGATATCACCTACAACCGAACTAATACTTGGCATCCCGATCGTCATTTTCTTTGTCCTGGGTTCGACTAATTCATTAAATCTATTAGACGGACTGGATGGATTGTGCGGCGGCGTAACAGCCATCATTGCCCTCGCCCTGTTGCTGCTATCGGTGCATCGGGCAACCTGGGGATTCAGTGAAACCGGGGATCCGGTCCGACTGATTGTCTGCCTGGGACTGGTTGGCGGCGTATTGGGATTTCTGCCGTTTAACCGGCATCCGGCCAAAATATTTATGGGAGACGCCGGCAGTATGCTGCTGGGATTTGTCGTCGCAGCCTTGATGATGCTGTTTGCCGAACAGATTCCGCGATGGTGGATGGCATCGATTGTGATTTTCGGCCTGCCGATTCTGGATACGGCGACCGCACTAGTCCGGCGATTCATCAACAAAAAGTCTCTGTTTGTTTCAGATCGCGGGCATATCTATGACCAGATGATTGACCGGGGCATCCCATTAAAAAAGACCGTCGCGATTTGCTACGGTCTTGCGGGGTTATATGCTTTTTTAGGATTGGCGATGAGCCAGGTTCGGACGTGGTATGCCGTGGGGGCCTATATCATTACTATCCTTGTTTCGGCGTTTGTCATCTGGAAAAAAGGATTCCTGAAGATGCAAGGCCATCGCGGCGCCATTCAAAAAGGTAAAGAGTAGCTTATACTTTTTATTGGCAGGCTTTTCTGATATATTCCTGTTTTAATATCGCACTGGTGTTATCGCAAAAAGCACTATTTGTTCTTTCTGATAATTTCGAAAATACTCCTCTAAAAGGATAAGCGATCTTGACCATAAAGTTAAACTTTTTGGAATATACAATATTTAATTTTGCGTATACTTTTGTGAAACCAAAGACATCAATTAAATATTCCTGGATGTTTGTTTTATGATGGATGCTTCTGCTTCCATCCAATACGTACTTGAATTTTCTCTTATTTAAATAGTGTTCCAAAACTCCCTGCATAAATACATAACTCGAATAGTTTCTCAGACCAGCAGGGTCATACCAAATCTTTTCCAAAAAAACTGCATTATCCTGAATATAATTTTCTGAAAAACCTACGAGATTGTTTCCATCATAAACTCCATAGTATTCGAATGTATCGTTATAATTTTCGGCCACTTCAATGTTCCGGTTAAACTTCTCTTCAGGAACGACAAATCCTTTACGGCCATACCGCTGTTGTGCCCTCAAACAGAGTCTATAACCATGTCTTCTGATCTCTGAAGAAGTTACAATTTTAGCTGTAAATCTTTTCATCCCGCGTCTAACTTTACTTCGGGTGTTTCTGCTTGCTTGCTGTATGTCCCAAGGTTTTGTTCTTAAAACATACCACCACTCTGTCTCCGAATCGATCCCAAAATCAACATTCCATCTTACAAAAGGAAGACCCGACGAAGAAAGTATTTTTTGGGCGGTCAATTCAGAAATCGGCGGCGTACAATGCGGCAAATACGCCGGCATCATAAACCCCTGATAGTCGTACCAATCAATTCCATCCACCTCAATAACATATTTCCCCTGAGCTTTTAGAAGTTGAGCATAATGATTGCTGACAGGCCTGAAGATTCTCTTTTGATTTTCAAATGACGAATCATAAACTGACACATCCGCAACATAAATATTGCTTTTAACCCCATGACTTTCGACTCGACAGGAAAAGTCAAATCCGTTTTTTTGATATAGCCTGTTTGCTGCTTCATTGAAATCCGCCACCAGAACTTTAACCTTGTGAATGTCCCTTTTAGACATTTCTTCAAGACCACGAAGAATCAGCTTTTTTGCAATTCCTTTGCCGCGTTGCGTTTCTGAAACAGCAATTGAGATCAATTCAGACTGCGGCAAATCCGGCATCACCTTTCCCGGATAAAAAAGCGTTTCCATAATTTTTTTAATTCTCTTTAACGAAAAAAGTTGCGATGCCAAGAGAAAAAAGAAACGCAAACTTCTTTTCAGGAAAATGCTCTTATACAGACTTTTGAGATTTGTCGAAAATGCCACAAATCCAACAACCTCACCTTCCTCCTCTTCAACAAAACCAAAACCGTACGGACTTTCGGCAATCGCCTCATATAGAGCCGTCACAAACTCTTCGCCTAAAGAGCTTATGAAGCCCGTGGAAATTCCGGATATATGCAACCGGGCAATCTGTAATGCATGATTTTTTTTCAGTGGGGCAATCATGGTCAGTTTTATAAGCCAACAATGAGACAAACATTGGCCGTGGCTGTACCGCCGATGTTGAGGGTGGCAACTCGCCTGGCATTCTGGATCTGGTAGTCTCCGGCGGTATCGGTCACCTGCTTGTAAGCATCAAGCAATTGTCGTGCGCCGGTAGCGCCGACGGGATGGCCGCAACCAATCAGGCCGCCGGAAGGATTCATTGGCAGTTTTCCGTTGATTTCAATCACCCCCTCTTCAATGGCCTGCCAGGATTTGCCGGGATCCGTCAAGCCAAAATGGTCAATTGCCATATACTCTGAGGTGGTAAAGCAATCGTGCGTTTCGACGGCATCCAGTTCCCAACAATCGTTAATGCCGGCACGCTGATAAGCGTCCGTGACGGCTTTTCGCGTCCACGGCAAAACATAGTCGGCATTTTCAGAATCATTCACTTTTGTAGAAAATTCGATCGGAGCGGTCGTATGCCCCCATCCCTGAATCACAGGAATTTGCCTGAGAGTAGTCCCACTGCGACGGGCATAGTCAGCCGCAAATGACTCGGATGCCAGATATAAACAGACCGCGCCATCGGTCACCTGTGAACAATCAGTCACCTTAATCCGACCGGACACTGCCGTATTATATTGATTATTTGAGCAGGCATGGTCATACGACATAAACCAGTCGCGTGTCTGAGCATTCGGATTGAGACGGGCATTGGCGTAGTTGATATCGGAGATGCGGGCCAGGTGCTTATCATCCAGACCGTAACGGCTGTCGTAAACATCGCCAAGCTTACCAAACAACTTCGGGAAGGGAAATTCAACGCCGGCCGATTCTTTTTCGTACCAAGCTGCGGTGCCCAAATAGTCTCCGCCCTGGGCCGGCGAGGCCGTCTTCATTAACTCTACCCCCACCAGTGCGATACAATCATAGATGCCGGCCTGAATATGCGCCATCGCCGACAGGGTCGCCAGCGCGCTGGAGGCACAGGCGCCTTCCAACCGTGTTGTCGGTAACCCCTTGAAAGCCGGGTCAAAGTCCACAAAGAATGCCCCGAGGTGGCCCTGCATACAATACAACTCCGCAGCAAAATTGCCAATAAAGGCTGCCTTGATATCGTTCGGCTCCACTTTAGTCGTTATCAGCGACGCTTCATACGCTTCTCGCATGAGTGCGGATATATGTTTATTTTCGCGTGCCCAGTTCCGGGCAAAATCGGTTTGGTAACCGCCGAGTATGTAGGTTTTTGGATTTGTCATAACGTTTGCCTCTGTTTATCTGGCGGGGAAGAAACGGCCGGAATTAAATGTATATTTTTCACAAACCGTATCGTTTTCAAGTATGGGGGGAACTGCAAGGTTCTGCGACCGCAGCAATTCGACAGCCCTTTCCCGGCCGCCCAGCATATACACCAGCAAGCTCGGACCGGCCCAATTGAAGCCAGTTGCCATCACTCGGTCAATACCTTCAATACCGTCTTTTTCATCGGTCACCTCTCCGATGAGCATATAGGCATAGGCGATATACGTCGCCAAGATCTCATGAACGATGGCCGCTTCCGGTCCCCTAGCATCCAGGATTGTTTGATAAGCCTGGCGGTACATTCCCAGGTGAATCTGCTCCTTGGCCTTTTCCACAAATTGGACATGCGGTTGAAAGGCGGGGATATACTCTCCGGAAGCCGGGTCCATATAGATGAACTTGCCGCTTTCAAGCCGCTTGTAGAAGCCTCCTTTTGTACGAGTTTTGTTGCCCAAATGACCGTTGGCAATCATCGTTTCAACATATTCGGGCAGCAGCAGTTTATTATGCATCGCATCATGGGTATGTGATTGAAGACTTTGGATAATCGCCTTGTGGATGTCCAGTCCCACCAAATCCAGCGTCGCCAGCGGCGCCATTAAACGACCGGTATAGGGACCAATGAGGTAATCCATCATTTCAACACCATGTTCAACGGCCAGTTCAGTAATCCGTGCAAATAGCAAAAAGGCGATGCGGTTGCCGGCAAATCCGGCGGTCGGCTTGACCGGAATCACTGCACGGCGAAGTTTTTTGGCACAGAAGTCAGCTATGTATTCCATGACAGCCGGATCGGTCTGGCTTTGACCACAAATCTCACAGGCCAGCATTTTCCCTGGCGGATTATAGAAATGTGTTGAGAGGAAATTCCTTTGAAACGATTCGGAACGGCCTTTCGGCAACTCTTCCAGCAGGAGGCTGGAGGTCACCGAGCTGACAATGGAGTCGGGCTTACGAAATTGATCAACCTTTTCATATAGCTGCTGTTTGATCTCGATGTCTTCGGCGACACATTCGAGTATCCAATCCGCCTGCTCGCAAGCCTCCCGCAGCATTGAATCATAGTCGCCGCAAATAATATTAGCCGCAATCACTTCCGAGCGGGCTTGTTTTTGAGCTTTTGCAAGACCTTTTTGAGAACCTTTAAGTGTTCTGCTCAAAAACCAGGTCTGAATGCCGTTCTGGGCTAAGACACCACCAGCCAGAGAACCAATTGTTCCGCTGGCACCCAGAATCACGACCTTTCTAATGTCCTGTGTCATGATTATCCCTTACTGCAATTCACTATTCGATAATAACTGTCCTTCGATTAACGCACCTCGAAATGAACATGTGCGGGCAAGAACTCCTCTGCCAGCAAACCAATCGAATGTAGATCAATTCGTTGGCCTTCAACAACGGCTTGCTTCCGAAGCGTCCCTTCAATCTGAAATCCCAACTTTTCAACAACCCGAAAGATTGCAGGATTGTTCGTTCGGATCAGTGCCCATATCTTGAATACATCCAATACTTCAAATGCCCATTGAAATAAAACAGAATGTATCTCTGTCCCCAACCCTTTGCCCCAATACTTCTTTTCACCGATGACGCAATAACATTCTGCTGTCCGGTTTTGAGTATCAATATTGATAAGCCCCGTAATACCCATCGGCATACCGTCAAGTGTCTCCACCAGAAAATCAGCCCGGGTCTCATTATCCGAAAGCCGTTGAAACCACTGGACTGTTTTTTCAAGCTGAAAGACTTCATCCACAACTAATGTTTTTCTCACGGAACGGTCATTGTACCATTTGACTTTGAGGATCATATCTTCCTGATTCAACGGCCTCAAACGGACGTGGTCGCCGGTGATGGTAATATTTTTGTTCATTTTTAATTTTCGCCACGAATTAACACGAATATTCACGAAAAAAAATAATTGCTGAAAATCTCATTCAGTGTCTGTTGTTTGCGAATGCGTTTAAATCCGTCGGGTTCTTTGGCAAGAATGGCCGGGGCGGGTGTGATAAACGGCGGGCTCATCACGACCGTATAGGCGCCGACACAGTCAATCTTGATAAAGTCGCCAAGTTTGGGTAAGGGGCCGGAAATCTCTTTCAACAGATAATCCTTTTCCATACAGGTGGAACCGACAACACTATAAGTGTCCCCGGGACGGTCATCATTGCGTGTAATGATTTCATGCGGCAGGTTCAGACTGTGAAAGGTGGGCTTGGCGTGAAAAGCACTGCCGTCAACGGTCACGAAAATACTGTCCTGAACGGTTTTGACACTGACGACCTTCGTTACAAAACTGACAGTATCGGCAACCATCGCAACTCCCGGCTCAATGACCAGCGTCGGTGTCTTGTGCTGTGCCCACGCATTACTATTTAACACTCCGGCTATCACGTTGGCATAATCATCAAAGGCCGGCGTGTTCTTAAACGGCATATCCGGGTGCATTCGGCCGAAAAAGCCGCCGCCGACGTTAATGGTCCCCACTGTCTCGCCAAAATAGAGTTCAGCAATATTACACAGGGTACGTGTAATCACTTCAAAACACCATTGGCTGCGGTCTGTCGTCGAAGTGTGACCGTGAAGACTGACGACTTTCAGATTCGCCTCCTCTGACAGCTTATTGTGAATTTTCTCCATTGCTGCCGGATCAAAACCGAAGCGGCCCACCTTCAAGCTGTTTTGAATATGCGAAAGTCCCTCGTCATCGGACAGGCCGATATTGATACGAAGGCCCACGGAAATCTCAGAGTCCGGATTCTGGTTGGCATATTCGACAGCAAATTCCAATTCCTCTGTCGAGTCCAGATTCACGAGACTGGCGTTGGCCAGCGCGGTATGAATGTCTTCGCGTGTTTTCACCGGTCCATTAAAGATAATCTTTGCCGGATCTTGCCCAACTTTCAGGGCCAGATCATATTCCATGCGGGAAACGACCTCGGCCCAGCCGCCCTTCTGCCGGATGATATCGCAGAGGTAGGGAATATAGTTGGTCTTATAGGAATAGGCCAGGGTGAACGGCTTATAACGGCTCGTAAACGCCTCGGTCAGCTCATCAAAATTAGCTTCGAATTTCAACCGGTCTACGAGATAAAACGGCGATGAGCCTGCAATCGATTCAAGTTGTTGAATGGTTTTAAAGTCCACAGATTTCTCAGATTATCGTTTGAACCACAAATGAACACGAATTTACACTAATAGTATTTCTAAACAATTGTTTAAAAATTTGTGTTAATCCGTGTAATCTGCGGTTTCGTTTTTAGGCGTTCCCATGAATTCATCGACCGTGACGTGGCCGTCTTTGGCGATGTCCGATTTCCGGACCACCTGCCAGAATGTCATCAACAAGATCTTCAAGTCCAGCCAGAGACTGCGATGGTCCACATACCAGACATCCAGCTCAAATTTTTCTTCCCAGGAAATATTGTTGCGGCCGTTGACCTGCGCCCAGCCGGTGATACCGGGTTTGGCCTCGTGCCGGCGGTTCTGTTCGGGTGTGTAGCGGACCAGATATTTCATCATCAGCGGCCGCGGCCCGACGAAACTCATCTGGCCCTTAAGGACATTCATTAATTCCGGAAGTTCATCCAGACTTGTTGCCCGCAGCCAGTGGCCAAACGGGGGAAGACGCTGGTCATCGGGAAGCTGATTGCCCTGATCGTCATGGGTATTACTGGCCATCGTGCGGAATTTATACATCATAAACGGCTGACACTTAAAACCGGGACGCTCTTGGCGGAAGATGACCGGCGTGCCTAATTTGAAGCGTACCAGTATCGCAACGACCAGCATCACCGGCCACAGAACCAGCAGGGCCATCGCAGAAAAGAAAATGTCAAAGAAGCGTTTCATTTTTTTGACAGGATTAACGGGATTGACAAGATTATACTAACCACGCACAACACGAAAGAACACAAATATATCAAATGATGCTTGAATAAACTCTTTAAATCTGTGTCATCTGCGTAATCCGCGGTTTCTTTTTTCTCGTGAATTTGGTGTATTAGTGATTACTTGTTATTTTCTTCGAGGAACTTCCAGATTTTGACGGGGTAACCGGCGCGGATATCCGAGGTGGCAACGAAGCGGTTATCTGGTGAAAACGCGATTTTGGAAACCAGTTTATCCGCTGGCGAAAGTGTATGGACGATCTTGTGAGTTGCTGCGTCAAGAATATAAGCTTTGGGATTGATAGTCACGACATAGTATCGACCGTCGGGGCTGAAGGCGGCGTTCAGGACGGAATAGTCATTGGTGATGGGACGGGTTTCGCCTTCTTCCAGCAATTGAATCGGCTTGGCCAGATCGCCTGTCTGGGCGTCCAGTTGGTACAGGAGGCCGTTGCGGTTGCCCGCCAGAATAGATTTCCCATCAGAAGCAACCATCACGCTGCAGAACTCTTTCGTGTCGTCATAGGTTTTGTCCCAGCGGATTTTTCCCCGGTCCAGGTCAATCGCGACAATCCGTCCGACCTCTTCATGACTGCCAGCAACATAGACCATGTCATCCGAATCAACAACAAAATCCACCACCACCTGAGAATCCTGCTGAATGGTTAATGCCGTCGGCACGCCGGGCAGGTCGTTTTTCAGATTGACTGTCAAAAACTCATACTGCTTGGTTTCGGCTGAATCTGGTTTGTTATGACGCATCAGGGCAACCACACTTTTATCCAGTGAGGCCCGCGGCCAGACATCCTGACCAGCCTGGCCAACGGAGAAACTCTTGAGAATCTTACCCTCCGTCAAATTCACCACAGAGAGCACTTTTTTCCCCGTCTTCGAGACGGTCAGCAAACGCTCAGAATCCAACACACATACTCGGTCCGTCCGCACGGAAAAGTCAGCCCGCTGCACCGTCGCCGCCGACCAATTCCACACAACCGTCCGGCCATCCTGAAACACGGCCACCAGCGAATTGCCGGCTGTCTCCAAAAAGGCGGTGCCCCCATTATTTTTTACGGCCAGCGAAACATGATCTTTCCCACCCATATTGGCAACCAGCATCCACAGGAAAAGCCCTGCAAAAATAAACACAAACATCCATACTGACGATTTCTTATTTTTCTGCTTCATGCTTTTGAATGCCTTGAGGAATTTACTTTATCAATTAAGGTTAAAATCCGATTTGAGATCAAATCCCGGTCGAATTCCGTTTCCGCCAATGTGCGGGCATTTTCTCTCATTTTCTGCAAGTTTTCACGATCAGCATACATTTGAATCAATTTCTCTGTATATTCATCGACATCAAACAGCTTACAGCCATATCCGCAACGATTCGTTTCGATCAATTCTCGCTGCCAGCCACTATAGTTGATCAAAATCGGTTTTCCCGCGCTCAGAGAATCAAAAAATTTATTTGATGAATTGTCCTGAATTACCGGATAGTCACCGATAATCACGGTTGACACATCACAGGCAGCCACAACTTCCGGCAGTTCGTTTTTACGAACCGGTCCTCGCACTTCAATGTTCTGGAGATTTAATTCACTGACCCGATTGGACAAATTCTGCCGTTCTCTGCCCTCGCCCAATAATACGATGTGAATGTCTTGATATTCGCTGACTCTTTGTGACACATCAATGAGAAAGCCCAGAGAGTTTACCTTTCCCATAGCCCCAAAATGCAAAACAACAAATTTATTCTGCCAGCCCATTTCTTGCCGAGTTGCTATCCCGTCAATATCCGGGCGGAATAATGAAAGATCTGAACTGTTCGGCGCAATCACAACCTCTCGCGACATGTCTCTCAGTACCTGCCGGATGCCGTCGGCCATCCCTGGCGAAAGGGCTACAATGCCAGCTGAACTTTTATAGATGCACCGTTCCAGCCAGCGCAAGAGTGATTTCAACAGAGGATTTCGAATAATCCCCATCTCAATCGGAATGCGCGGCCACTGATCACGCACTTCAAAGACAAACGGCACGCGTTTGAACCACTTGAGCAGCATCGCCGGAATCCCAATGGTCAGCGGTGTGCTGGTGGCATAGATGACGTCGGCATTTTTAACGCACAATCCCGCCCAAAAACTCAACAGGATAAACTGAAAAAACGAAAAAACCCTGCTCAAAAATGAAAGGCTGTTGCTGTACTTTGTATTGAGTGCGACAATGTCAATACCGGCCGCTTGGTAATGACGCTTATTCTCCGTTAAATCAAACCCGCTCTGATCGCTTTTGCCGCAGACCAAGGTCACCCGGTGCCCGGCCTTGACCCAACGCCGGGCCAATTCATACGACCGTGTTCCAGTCGAACCTTCTGGCAACGCAAAATGCTGGTGGAGGTAGAGAATATGCATATAAAACCTTAAAATTTATTTTTTAGCAAGGGCGTTATAGATTTCAAAAAGCTTTTCGCTTTCCGCCTCCCATGAATATTTTTCTTCGACCAACTTCCTTCCCTTTCCCGAAAGCGTCTTTCGTAAATCCGAATCACCCAAAAGTTTATCAATCTGCGACGCCACTTCCTGTGGGGAACCGGGATTTGAAAACAGAACGTTATCTCCAAATATTTCCTTCCAATAATCGAAGTCTGACATGACCACAGGCAAATGACAGGCCATGTACTCAAACGGTTTATTGGGCAATGTTGTCAGGTGATTGGGTACAGGCAAAAATGTGACGACGGCAATATCACTTTTTTTCATATAGCCGAAAACTTGCTCAACCGTCATATAGCCAAGGTATTTGACCTGTTTCCAGCCGGACAACTGCTCACATTCTTTTCTGAAATCCTCACTTTGCCAGCCTCCAATCAGCCATAATTCGGCGCGATCGCCGATGATTTCCATCGCCTGGATAAGCTGCCTAATCCCCCGAATATCTGTTAAACCACCGGCATAAACGACCACCGGTTTATCTGCTGTTATTTTCGGTACCGGGGCCTCATCAATTGTTTTCAACACCGCCGCATTAATCACAGTTCGAACCTTTGAACAATTCCAGTGTTCAGCGATATCCGGCCGAGCAACGATAATCACATCAAAAAACAGCTTGCTAAGCGACTCAGCAAATCGCACTAATCCAAAAGCCAATTTTTTTTTAAGCTTATTGTCCAGGTATTTTTTGTTCAGCATCTGCTGTGCGGTATTTTCATGCACATCATAAATCACTTTTTTTCCGGCCATTTTCAACACCATGCAAACCGGAATCAATTCCGGATCATGAAAATGATAGACATCGGCTTTTTCACGAAACGCGTAACGCAAAGCCTGCAGCGGCGCCAGTAACATACGGCGCAGACGGTTTTTCCTCTTTATTAATGCGACAATACGAACACCGTCAATAACCTCATTTTGCTCGTGTGTAATAATCAGAGTTACAGAATGCCCTGCCCGAGCAAGCGTTTTACACTCCTTATGAAAAACCCGGTTATCATTGAGCGGATGCACTGTGCTGATTTGACATATTTTCATTGAAGTTTTCTTTCAAAATGACCTATCATATGATTTAAAACATTCTTCTGGGATATTTTCTCCAAAAACCTCATGTCTTATTTCGTCTCTGTATCCAACCATGAATCGTACCACTCCAAGCTCCCATATCCAACGCTAACATAATCGCAATCACACAAACGAATTTCAGAGGATTAATAAATGACTTCCATCGCTTCCGTCGTATCGTCCGAAATAAGACATAGCTTGCCCAGCCTGCCAGGCCTAAGAATGAGATATACCAGCCATATTGTATTCCAGCCAATACCAGCCCCAACCCCAACAGGCCAACTGCCAAGGACACAACATTCAACCGCACTGCCCATCCACTTAGCCCCCACGGATTGCGTAAAATAACCGACCCGGTTGTATTGCGTCGCTGCATTCTGTACAATGAGCCCAAGGAAGGACGAACACGCCAAAATGCCTTTGCTTCGGAGACATGTATATATTTGGCACCAGCATTACGCCATTTGTGGTTAAAGTGCGTATCCTCTCCGGCCAAAACAGACTCATCGTATCCGCCAATCTTCTCAAAAATGGACCTTCGAAATGCAATGCTGCGTGACGAAGGATTAAAGGTGTCTTTTGGAGTCTCCTGCTGAAGCGCAGCAACCGTTTTTTCAAAAAAATTCTCTCCAACAACTACAGTTTTACCTCCTGTCACATCACAGTCAGCGTCATCCAAAAATGGTTGAACCATAAGAGCCAAATATCCATCAACCATTTGACAACCGCTATCAAAACTAAGAATCACATTACCCTGAGAATACTCCACGGCCAAATTTCGCCCGCGGGAAATATTCGCGCCAATGTCCTGAAAAACACGAATCCGAGGATTTCTTTGCTGAAACTCCTGAAGAAGCTCCCAAGTTCCATCGGATGACCCGCCGTCAACGATCACAATCTCAAGGAAACGCTGACCATCCAACTCCTGAATGAATCGTTCCAAGCAATCTTGTAGTCCTTCTATACAATTCAATGTTGTTGATATTATCGAAATACTTAATGATCTATCTCTGTCCATTAAACACCTCCATTGCCGTCAGTTTCATAGTCATTCCACTCCTGATATGGCTGAGAAAATTCCATTGCATCCGGACCAGAATAATGCCGATAAACATCCTCTTCCTGCTGAACAATCCCACAAATATAACCAAGGAACGCTAACAAGTACAAAGACCAAAGCATGGCGTAAAGATTATAACTCACCATACTTAGAACCAAGAAAGAAAATACTCCAAAGGCAAATGATGCTGCATAGGGCTGTTTTCGCAAAATCATTCCAGCTGCTTTTATTGACAAGTAAATACTAAAAAAGACATTCATAAAAAAACCAATGGCTCCGTATGCCCAAAGCGCCTCCATATAATCATTGTGCGCTCGAAAATCTCCTAAATACTCGCGAACCGCATAATATCCCTTCCCAATCACACGATTAGATAATGGCCAGGCTTTATATTCCCGCCACAGAGCAGTCCAAATATCCAATCTGCCACTGCCCCTGTCCTGCTGTACATATTGTGCATGTTCCCAAAGTACTCCTGAAGTCGAGCGGTTCACATAAATCAAAATCAGAGCCAAACCAGCCATCAAAAAAGGAATCAGCAAAATAAATAGGGCTTTTTTTCTCTGCTCAATCATTACATTCTGAACTAACACATACAAAAAACCGCCCACAGAAATCTGAAGCAAAACGCTTCTTTTCATTGAAAACAAAGCCAAACATGACAATGCAGCAAGCAAAATGTACCGAACGGTTTTGTTTTTAAGAATTGAAATCCACGGCAGAAGCATTGTGACATACAAGACACTACCAACTCTCAGAATATCACCGACGAAATGCTTTTCCTTTGCAATAAATTCATAAGAATAGAAAAGCACAACAAAGGCTGTTAGAATAAAAAACAATCGTTGATTTGCCTTGAGGTTTCCGGGAGTACAATTTACGCCTTGAATATAAAAGCACAAAAACATAAGCAAAGGCCCACTCTGAAAGCAAACAGCCCGCACCACACTTCTAAAGGGATATTCCCCCAGAAGCCCCGGCGAAGTCAGCCACATAAAGAATATCCACGGAAGAATCAATTTAATGCAAAGTCCCGCTCTTCTAAAATAGAGTTCATGGTAATTTGCCAGAACAAACCCAAACGGCACAACCAGCAACAGGCCATAGGAAGCCGAAACGGCCGTCGAACTTGCATCCAAATTACTCGATAAAAACGTTGCCAGAGAATTCAAAAGCAAAACGACAAAAATCACATATGGAATCATCGTATGTTTTGTGTTTTCCATTTATCTTGCCGACTCCAAAATTTTGTTAATTGTGCGCGAATACAAATCCCTTGCGAATTCGGCATACGCCATAATCGACGGTCTGTATGAAGACCGCAAAAGTTTTATCGTTTTTTGCGGCGACATTAAATATCGTGCCGACACCGTTGGCTGAACACGTCCCGGGCAATCTGCACGAACAGCCAAGTCATATGCACGGGACCCACTCCGGCTTAGCCATGGATATCGTTGCTGGGTATCAATATTGATGAACGGCACTCCCGCTGACATCGAACAAATCTGCCCATGAAACAAACGGGTAATACACCCGGCAGCATTTTGTATCCAACTATACCATTCAAGCGGATGAAGCGGCAAAGAGATTGTCTCATCGAGATCAAACTGAGTATTGCCAAATGTTGTCGGAAAGGAATAAACCTCCAAGCCCTGCTGATGAGCCAGTTGTCGAAATTCTTCGACCCATTTTTTCGACAGATTCCTAGGGTTTGCCTGAAGAAGAATGTAACTCTGTCTTCTGGAAACAGCAGCGGCAGAATACTCCGATGGAATCGAGCCATCAAACTTATATGCAAATGCCGGGTCAGGACAGTGAAATGGAACCTGCATACCTTTTGTAACCCACTGCACCTGATGCGTCGTCCAATTATCCCGCGTCGAAAAATATTTAATCTGACCAAAAATAGCGGCAACTTCATTACGCAAATCTTCCGGTATTTTGGAAAAGTCGCTCCCTCTTGACGATGCAGACAAATAACACGCCGCAGGCGGGACAGGGAGATCTTTCATCCACGTCAGCCAAAATGGGTTGCCGCACTGCCTGTCAGGTGCGGCATTGGATTCATGCAGCAGCACCGCATCACCACCGCAAATAATCAAATCTGGCTCCCACTGCTTTACATACTCAGTAATATCATCTTTATTGCGAAGCACAGGTGATTGATTAATATACGTTTTAAAATAGTCCTGATGAAGTTCATATTGCTCCTCACCGGCCATTTTCTTATGTTTTTTTTCTGTAACTGTATCTTTATAGTTTAAAACACAAACATCATGCCCCAGCAATTTTAATTTAAAATAGGTGCTGCTGGATTGAATATTAGCTCCAAAATTAGCAACAGAGTGAAATGTCAATATTCCAATCTTCATTCAATAATCTCCTGTATAGCAGATATGGCTCAATAGTTGTAGTCTTTCTTCTCCCTCTTTCCTATTATTTTAGCTGGCACGCCACCCACAACAGCATAAGGAGGTACATCTTTTGTTACGACCGCCCCGGAAGCCACAACAGCAAATTCACCAATAGTTACTCCCGGCAGTATTATTGCACGAGAACACACCCAGCTATGATGACCAATTGTCACAGGAGCACCGATCGACTTAAAATTCACATCATTGTAATCATGATGCAGCGTCCAGATAAAAACGCCAGTAGCAATAACAGCACTTTCCTGAATTTCCAGTCCGCGTCGAGCATCCAACAGGATACGGTTTCCAATTGATACGTTTGCTTGTATTTTGAGTCCCTTGGGATTTCTTATTTCACAATTTTTTCGGATTACTATATTTCTGCCAATCTCAGCGCCCGCAAAACCAAGGCACTTCAACCGAAGCTTCCTAAAAGAAGTTTCATATAATATGTATAAAGCCAGATTGGTTAATCTAACCTTTATTGCATTTCCTATTCTATTAAAAATTTTTTTTTCCATGCTAAACACATTCTTTTATCTTCGCATCAACTTCAATGCTTTAGATTTAATACTCTCGGGCAGAACGAGTAAGAATACCGCAACCCCATACGTAATAAACAAGAGCATCGCTTGGCAAATAAGCCAAAAATAATTGCCGTCAAATTCTGAAACTCGAAGTAATTTGCCTACTACAAGAATCACTAAAAAAATCGACGCCGGTTTAATATAAACTTTTACAACATATTCACTCATCGCAAAACTAAATGCTTTGCGGTAAGCCCACGGCAAATAAACGGCACATCTCAAGCAACGCATAACTGTCATAAATATACCGATTGACAACAAATCCCACTGGAATACAACTGCTCCTAAAGTAACGCCAACAGATGTTACAATGCCCAAGACAACCTGACTGTAAACCTCCGGCAATATACTGCCCCCTCCTAACGCAATATATGACAGCGCGGCGGCCGACCGCGACAAAACAATCCCAATACCCATCACAGCTATTAAAAGCCATAGATAACTCTTTGTCTGTCCCAGCCAAAGCCCGATAACTTCCGGCCCATAAATCGTTAGCGGAAGAACAATGAGTAAGCCAACACTTATGATAACACCCGCCACCTGCACAGCCATTTGACCGAGGCATCGTGTGTCCCCATCGGCCTGCGCTTTACTCGCAAGCGGCACCAACGGCTTACTCATCTGCCCCAGGAAGTTCTGCAGAGAAGTCATGATTAAAACCGCCGGTGAAAACAGCGTCACTGCTTCGGGGCCGAGAGACGGCACAGCCCCGATAATTAAAACCGGCCCCTGAATCACAAAATAATTCGCTATGGTGTTCACTAAATTCAATACACCAAAGCTGAACAAGGACTTCAGTGAATTGCGATTGACCGCTTTAACGGAAAGAAAAACAGCCTTCCCCAAATATTTATAAGCAAAAGCAAAAAAAAGTACAAATCGGAAAAGCTGGGCCAGGAACATACAAAGCCCCATTAGCCATATCGACGGACCGATGAGTTCAAAACATGCTACAATTAAACCCAATCGTAATACATTAGCGACAATTTCAATGCCGTTTGCAACATCGTAACGATTGCATCCCAACAACAAGCCATTGGAGACAATGAAAATCATATTCAAAAAGAGCGACGCCGCCATACAAAGCAGCAGCCCGATCGTATCCGCCCTCAACTCCTCCGGCACATTATAAATCCGTAAGAAGAACGGAATCATAATGATGACCCCCGCCATGCCAATACTGCCAAGAATCCCCAAAATCAATTGTGCAGAACCGCTGATTTTAGCAATCTCTTCGTGGTCTTTGTTGGCAATGGCCTTGGCACAAAAACGCACCAGCGTCGGCCCCATTCCCATCTGGAGAAACATAAAAAACACCAGCGCAGACCTAGCCAGTTGAAACAGGCCATATGCTTCATCACCCAACCGCCAAATTGCATACGGCAGGAGAATAAAACCAACACCCGCTGCCACCAAGTGAGCGAACATGCCGCTGCCCGCATTTATGGCAAATTGTTTTTTTGTACTTTTAACCACAATCGTATTTCGCTCGTACTATTCAATTCCATTAAAATGCATTCAATCATTTACTGATCGGTCCTGTTTGTTTTCATGTAATTTGAGAAGTGTCTGGACAATTTTTTTTCTGGCTTGATATACCATATTTACATTTTCTCGACTGGAAATAACCCGCTTAACTTGTGTTGTTAAAACAGTTTCAGCTTTTTCCGCTGCTTCGGCGTCACTTTTACAAAGCTGCTTAATCATATTTTGTAACTGCACCAAGTATTCATAATCCTCAATTCCCTCTCGCCAGGCTTCCCATCTTTTCGAGGGAATAATTTTTTCGCCGTGCGTATTAACCGGGCTATTTGCCTGTCCATAAACCACATCATAATGCCCTCTCGGCAAGGTCCCATCATCCCAGTGTTGTTTATCCCGAGAAATATAAATCCAAAACCCGACTCCAGTCTGTCCGCGGGCAAAAGCATCCCAACTCATAAGCCGATAATAAGAATACGGATCATTCCCTCTGCTCGGCGCTGCTGTTCTATAGGTCCAAACCTCTTTGCCAAAACTTTTTATATCCTCAAGCCAATCCGGATGAGCCTTGCAATGTTTCCAGTGAAGATCCCAAATGTCCACCAAATCTTTGAATCGTCTATAATCTTTTGGTCCCCGACCAAAATCATTGGCATAGATCTTTATTTGGGGATCGATCTGTTTTATCAGCTTTGCAACCTGATAAAACTCATCACAAAGCGACTCATCGAAAGGATAAATAGCAAAGCGGTCATAACCAACGCCTTTTTCTCTTAGTGTTTTTACCACTCCACGAAGCCATAAAGTAAAGTTGCGCTTCCATGAGGAACTCATCCATTTGCCGAATCTGCCATTGTCTCTTTGAGTACTTCTCTCTGTTTTTTGGGGCCACCAATTAAAATACAAAAGATGCATCCTGTAAAAATCTCTATTCTCCAGGTACGCTTCAAATACCTCTTTGTGTTTATACGGAATTCTTAAATGGGGAATAAGAATCGGATTAATTACGCCGATATTTACATGGTGATCTTTCAGGTCTTTTGATGTCGCCAGTGTGTCTTTTCTGGTAATCTCACTCACCCAAGTATATTGATCCCAAACACATGCGTTCATGCTACTTTGTTCAGGGAATATTACATTATCAACGTTCACCTCAATATCAATGGCGTGAACAGACAACGCCCTTTCACCCACAAAACCCGATATTGCAACAGCACTATGATAGCAACCTTCATGCAACTCTTTACCATTAACCGTCAACCAAATCTGAGCCACAGATCCGGGTTCAACTCTAAAAGACTTATCACCTTGCAACACAAGCGGATCCGCCAGTAATCCGATCCCGTGAACCTTTACAAAAACTGCACGCCGAATCGAATAAATATCCCCACTTTCAAGACGAGTGCCATTTTCTGTTATTATTGGCGAAAGCGATACCCTGAAATCAATTGGCTCATCAAAGCAATTAAGGATATTCAAAGCAGATGATTCAGACTCATTTCGCCAAAGATTAATCTCCATTTCCTTCACATCCGCCCCTGCTTCAACCATTTCTCTGGCCAGCAGGTTTCCCATTGGATTGGCAGCAAAACAGAAAAAATCTTTTCCATAAATTTCCTTGTAAAGACTGCTTCGAAGAAGCCCCAGTTCTCTTTGAATTTCATGTAATTCATCAGGAAGATATATATGTCTCGCCGGCATCTGAAATTTTGTCGTCAATAATTCTATTTTTGAAGATGCTCTACTATACAATTCAGATGAAAATCCATAACGTTTCTCTTGAAGGAATTTCTTCGTTTCTTTAATTGTTTTTTTCAGTTCAAGATAATCTTCAATGTTATCACACACATTTCCTGAATTCTTAAATTCAATCAGATCTTTTCGAGTGCTTGCAGAAGCAAATATATCCTTCTTTCGCCCCAGAACCTCAATCTCATCAAGAAAAAAATATGCATCGGTCGGCCGAATAATCAACTTTACAAATCGTGCTCCAACATTCAGTTTATCCAACACAAAAACATGAGGAACTCGATTATTGCCAGTACTTCTAACTCCCGCAACCTTTTCATTGTCAATCAAACCGGCAAAACTATAATTTATTCCATTATCACTAACGAGCAGGGCAATAAACTCCGGAAATTCGACGTTGGCTAATCCGCCACCAACACTATGAATTTTAACCATATCGATAACATTGTGATTTTCAAGGTCTAAGGTAATTTCTATACCTGTCGAGCCCCATCGCCAGCCTACTGTACTTTTTTTTACCCACCAACTTCCATTTTTTTTGCCGTCAGTTAGCTGAAACCTATCTTCCTTATCAGTACACCGTGAATAATTGGGCTTTGGAAAGTAAGAACAGGCTTTCTTAAAAGCCAGATTAACAGACATATCTGCATCACCGCCTGCCAACACTAAACCTGACAAAAAAATGAAAAAGAGTAAAAAGCCCCAAAACCTTAATGATAAATTCTGATTTCTCATACTTCGTTTTGAAAATTCGTTATCAGTGTTCCACTGATCGATTGAGAAGGAATATCGTAGAATAAACTACAATTATTGGTTTTGAGTTAATAGCATTTCTGCAATTCGCTCGGCCGCTTTGCCATCCCAGAATTTAGGGATTTGACCAGAGACGTCGAAATTTTTGGACTTGATGTCATTATAGGCTGCCAGAATGTCCTCGGTGGTCAATGCGACCAGTCGGTTGGTGCCTTCGGTAATCGTCACGGGCCGTTCAGTGTTTTTACGCAGGGTCATACAGGGAACGCCGAGAATCGTTGTTTCTTCCTGTATGCCGCCGGAGTCAGTCATGACCAAGGCTGCATTAGCCATCAGCTTTAAGAATGCCAGATAACCAACCGGTTCCATGAGAATCAGATTTTCCATCGCATCCACACGTTTCTGCAATTCAGTCCCGGCGATATTATTGCGCGTTCGCGGGTGGATCGGAAAGACCAGTTTTAAATCTTTTTGAATGACTTCAAACGCGGCAATGATTTTTTCCAAACTGGCGATTTCATCAACATTACTCGGACGATGCAGCGTAATCACCGCATACTGTTTTGCAATTAGTCCCATTCCCTCCAGAATATCTGATTTCTCAGCCTTTTCTCTGTTCGATAAAAGGGTATCAATCATAACATTACCGACAAAATGCACTCGATCTGAATCAACACCTTCATTTTTGAGATTATCAATCCCCGACTGCTCTGTTACAAACAGTAAATCACTAATACTATCGGTCAGAACACGGTTAATCTCTTCGGGCATGTTCCGATCACAACTGCGAAGACCGGCCTCCACATGGATGAGTTTAACACCCAACTTGACCGCAACGAGTCCGCAGGCAATCGTACTGTTCACATCACCAACGACCAAAACATAGTCGGGTTTGAAATCCTGAACAACCGGCTCGAAACGCTTCATGATTTCAGCCGTCTGAACGGCATGGGAACCGGACCCCACCTCCAGATTTATATCTGGTTCGGGAATATTCAATTCTTCAA
Organism: Sedimentisphaerales bacterium; assembly: GCA_028282905.1. Lineage (GTDB taxonomy): Bacteria > Planctomycetota > Phycisphaerae > Sedimentisphaerales > Anaerohalosphaeraceae > 4572-13. The sequence goes on from JANQGW010000098.1 coordinate 41,444, forward strand.
AGAACAGATGGCTCATTTTCTTATCATAATGCTGACCGGTATGGACCAATAAGGAATTAAATCTACTGCTTTCCTGAAAGGATCGCATAATCGGAGCAATTTTCATAAAGTTGGGACGTGCACCACAGACACAAATAATTTTAATCATCAATTATTCCTCTATAATTTAGACATGAACTCAGTTTTTCAGTCACTTCAATTACAAATTGGCAACATAAAATTCCGGTTATTAGAGTTTAATATTGTTGACTGTCAACCATGAAAGCCAACAGCACTTTTCTTTTTTTACAGCACAACCGTCACCGTGTTCGATGGTTGGCTTTGGCCTACTTTGTTAGAGGCCACAACGCGGTATTCCAGCGACTTGCCGGTTGGCTGACGAGTCAGCTTGATCTCGGTTTTGTAGGTAAGGGTCACCAACTTCCAGTCGGTTTCGGCGGTTCGCCGCTGGATGCGGTAGTCGGCAGCCGGGCCGCCGGTTTTTGGTTTTTGCCAGCTTAGCGTCACCGTAAATCAGGGATGTTCTGAAAAACCTTCCGTCTTCTTTGAGATTGTTCAACTCAAAGAAGACAGAAACAGAACTCATTAAAATAATCAGCCATCATCATTTTATCTCGCTATAGCCACGTGGGTGACGGCGGATGGATCATGGTCAATCGAAGCACCATGTGTCGTCGTAGGGGTTGCCGCAGGTTATCCACTGGGCGGCCATTTCGGCAAAATCATCCAAGCCAACAAAACAGTCGCCGGTGATATCGGCGGTCAGATTTTCGTCACACTGAAAAATCGTAAATGAATCGGCCAGCGTATCGCTCACCTCGCTATCATCAAAATCGCTGATGCGAATGCGGCAGTCGGTCGAATCGACATCAGCCACCGGGTTCCAATGATATACTTGCTCGGCGGGAACATTCGGCTCAATTACCTGCCAGGCACCACCGCTGTCCGGCTGAAATTCAATTGTTACCTGTTCTACCGGACCATCCGTCATCCAGGCAATCCCCATCGTCGATCCGGCCAGCACCATCTCGCCACCTGTCGGAGCCGTCAGGGTTATATCCTTCGGCGTCGCCAGCATTGCAATCCCGATGCCGGTGCCTTCATTTTGCCAGACGACTGTCCGACCGGAAATGTTCGGATACCACTGGTTGCCCGCATCGTCACAGACGGTTTGAAATTGTCCGGTCATGCGGTCATAGAGACGGATATCATAGCCGCCGTCGGTGGTGTCGTGATTGTCCTGCCAAACGATAAGGTCGCCGCATACCGCCGGGTATGCCTGATCGCCGGGATCGCCACAGATGACAAATTCCGGATTCTGCGCGGCCGTGGTGTCATAACCGTAAATATCGCTGCCGGTGCCGCGGTCTTCGGCCCAGACAATCAGATGACCGCTGACCGCCGGATACCATTGAGCCGTTGTCGTGGTGCTGACAGGAGCCGCTGTGCATGGCAAACTGCTGACATCACACCGATAGACCTGATAGAGGCCGCTGCGGTTATCCATCCAGACCACTGTATCGCCGCCGATGGCTGGGTAAATCTGCCTCGCTGTGTGATCGCACACTGTCTGCGGTGTTGGCGATGGTTCAGACAGGTCAATCATAAAAATATCCGGGTCCGTTGCGGTATCGGTGTAATCCTGCCAGACAATACGCGAACCGCTGATGACCGGATATCGCTGCTTGGCGGCGTTATTAGCCGCGGCCGGAAACAGCCAGGATGGGTCGCCCGTGTCAAAGCCATTGAGATCCTGAGGACTGCCCTGCTCAAAAATGACCTTGCTGCCGCTGACGCCGGGATAGGCCGGTGACGTCAATCCAGAAATGGAAGCCGGGGCATTGGCGTCGGCGATATCATCCCAGACCACCGATGTCCCGTCAGCCCAAACCACTATCGTCCCGTCGATATCGGGACGTATGCCGCTGCTGCTTAAAACATCCGCATTGACATTGACACTCAGCATCACAATACTTACAAAAACAGCATTCCCAAAAATGTTTCTCATGACAACCTCCCTTCAAATAGAAATGAAATGATTTTGACCTCAATCGAGATGAGGTCCCATTATCTATCTTGCAGCCCTTTTATGCCAAGACATCATTCTTTGACGACCTTGGGCTTTTCAGCAGTTTTGCTGACACCGAGAAGAAACTTCGAAGCTGTTATATCCTTTCTTGTAATTAAGCTTTGACGATTTTACTGCGGCCGGTCTTAACACCGGCGGTGGCATTGCGTGTATCGACGACCAATTGCGCGTTTTTAACGATCCACTTGTAATCGTAATCACTGTGGTTGGTCGCGATCAGCACACAGTCATATTTTTTGAGCATTGCCGCGGTCAGCGACTTGCTCTTCATCTTTAAGTCATATTCCCGCATCTTATGCGTTTGCGGCAGGTACGGATCATTGTAATCAACCTTGGCGCCGCCTTCTTTGAGCAGTTCAATCAGTTCCAGCGACGGGGACTCGCGGACATCGTCAATGTCCGGCTTGTAGGCCAGTCCCAGCACCAGGACTTTCGAACCGTTGAGGCTTTTCTTCTTGCCGTTGAGTGCTTCCATGACCTTATGGACAACATAGTGCGGCATATCCGTATTGATCTCGCCGGCCAGTTCGATAAACCGCGTGGGCATGCCGTACTGGCGGGCTTTCCATGTCAGATAGAACGGATCGATCGGAATGCAATGGCCGCCGAGACCGGGGCCGGGATAGAACGGCTGATAGCCAAACGGTTTGGTCGAGGCCGCACGAATGACTTCCCAGACGTCGATATCCATGCGGTCAAAAACCTGTTTGAGTTCGTTGACCATCGCGATATTGACGCAACGATAGACATTTTCCACAATCTTAGCCGACTCAGCTGCTTCCAGCGAGGAAACCGGCACCATGGTATCAATGGCCGGACCATAAAGCTCAGTGGCCAGTTTTTTACAGGTGGGAGTCAGACCGCCGACCACCTTCGGAATGGTTTTTGTCGTGAAATGCTTGTTGCCGGGGTCTTCCCGTTCGGGGGAATAGGCCAGGTAGAAATCCTTGCCGGCCTTTAAGCCCGACTGTTCCAGAATCGGCAGCATTAAATCCCGCGTCGTGCCGGGGTAAGTCGTACTTTCCAATGAAACTAACTGACCTTTGCGGAGGTATTTGGCAATGGTCTGACAACTTTTTTCGACATAGGTCATATCCGGCTCACGGTTTTCCGTCAGCGGCGTCGGCACACAGATCAATATGGCATCCGCACTTTTCATTCGGGCCATATTCGAGGTAGCACTGAACTTTTTGGAGTCCACCATCGTCTTGACCTGAGCATGAGGAACAGTTTTTAGAATGCTTTTTCCGGAATTGAGTTTTTTGACTTTTTTATCATCAATATCAAAGCCCAGCACTTTCACGCCAGCAGAGGCAAACTCCCGCGCCAGCGGCAGGCCGACATAACCTAAACCCAAAATTCCCACAACCGCTTTTTTATCTGCAATCTTTTGTTCCAGCGACATTGCTTTTTTAGCCATTACCATTCTCCGTTTGATGTTATATTTACCACGAAAAACAACTTGTTTATCATTTAAGACAGAAAATCTAAAATTGTTTCTGCCACATAATCCTGCATTTCATCGGTTAGTTCCGGATAGACCGGCAGCGCAATGACTTCTTTGGCCGCCTGTTCAGCCACCGGGAATGTCCCAACACCGAGATTCATATAAGCGAAGCATTCCTGCAGATGCAGCGGCACCGGGTAATAAATATCACAGCCGATATTGTTCGCCTGCAGATGCTTGAACAATTCATCCCGTTTGGGAACGCGAATAACATATTGGTTATAAATCGAAACACAATCGTCTGAAATTACCGGTGTCTGCACAACAGAACCGGCAAACTTTTCATTGTAATAGGCAGCATTATTACGACGGCCCTGTGACCATTTGTCCAACAGAGGCAGTTTCACCAGCAGCGCTGCGGCCTGAATAGGATCCAGGCGGAAATTGCCGCCGATATATTTATGGTAATATTTTGGTTCCGAGCCGTGATTTCGCATGATGAAAACCTGGTGATAAAGTTCTTCATCGTTGGTCACAATCATGCCGCCGTCACCAATACCACCGAGGTTTTTACTGGGGAAGAAACTAAAGCACCCACAGGTTCCCATCTCACCGGCCTTTTTGCCTTTATAGGTACTGGAAATCGCTTGACAAGCGTCTTCAATCACTGCCAGAGAAGCCTGGCCTGCAATCTGCATAATCGGGTTCATATCCGCCATCTGACCATACAGATGTACGGGCATAATCGCTTTGGTCCGTTCGGTAATCGCCGCTTCAATCTGTGCCGGATCGAGATTGTAAGTCACCGGGTCGATATCCACAAAGACCGGCGTCGCCCCGACACGGACAATACTGCCTGCGGTGGCAAAAAACGTAAATGGCGTGGTAATCACCTCGTCCCCGGCACCAATCCCCAAGCTCATCAGGCTGTTGATGAGGGCATCGGTTCCGCTGGAAACACCAACGGCGTATTTACAATTACAGGCCGCGGCAATTTTTTCTTCCAATTCCTCGACCTTAGGACCGCCAATGCAGCGCTGTGTGTCGAGTACCTCGTTAATCTGTTTTAGTACGTCATCCTTGATGGTGGCGTATTGCGCTTTTAAATCCAATAAAGGCACCTGCATGAAATTATCCATTCCTTTCTGTGCTAAGTTAATCCATTCTCTCGGAAAACACGCCTGTTTTCCAGAACTTTTATCATCCCACCTTATAAAACTCTTTATACCATGCAATAAACCGACTCACGCCTTCCTGAATCGGTGTGTTCGGCTTATAATCTAAATCCTCCACCAAATCGGTGACATCCGCCCATGTCGCAGGCACATCCCCCGGCTGAATCGGCATCAGGTTCTTTTCGGCCTTTTTGCCAAGCGAAGCTTCAATTGCTTCAATGAAATCCATCAGCTTAACCGGACTGCTATTTCCGATGTTATAGACCTTGTACGGAGCCTTCGAGCAGGACGGATCAGGCGAAGCGCCAGTCCATTCCGAATTCCCCGCAGGCGGATGGTCAATCACACGAATGACACCTTCGACGATGTCATCGACATAGGTAAAATCCCGTTTCATTTCGCCATAGTTGAACACGTCAATCGGTTTATCTTCCAGCATGGCTTTGGTAAATAAAAACAGGGCCATATCCGGTCGGCCCCACGGACCATACACCGTAAAGAAACGCAGGCCTGTCGTCGGCACGCCAAACAGGTGGCTGTAGGTATGGGCCATGAGTTCATTGGACTTTTTACTGGCCGCATAAAGACTGACCGGATGATCGACGTTATCGCTCGTGGAAAACGGCATGGTCTCGTTCAAACCGTAAACACTGGAACTGCTGGCATAGGCCAGATGCTGGATATTGTTATGGCGGCAAGCCTCCAGAATATTGACAAAACCGATAATGTTGGCATTGATATAAGCCTGTGGATTGACCAGACTGTAGCGAACACCCGCTTGGGCCGCCAGGTTGCAGACCCTGTCAAACTTCTGTTCCGCAAAGAGAGCATCCAGGTTCTCTTTATCTTCCAAATTCATCTGAACAAACTGGTAATTGTCAAACTTGCTGCTACGGATGAGTTTGCCGTACTCAATAGACTCTTTCTCAATCCCGGTATTGGCCAGACGGCCGTATTTTACGCTCTGGTCATAGTAATCATTGATATTATCCAGCCCGACAACTGTATCACCACGTTCTAAAAGCCGCAACGCCAAATGATAGCCAATAAACCCTGCCGTCCCTGTTACTAAAATCTTCATTGTCAATATATCTCCGGTTTAAGAGCGTCCGATGGAATGGTATTCCAGGCCCTGCTTTTTGACAAATGACGGACTGTAGAGATTACGGCCGTCAAAGAGGGTTGGCGACTTGAGCCGTTTGGCGATTTGTTCAAAGTCCGGCGTGCGGAACTCCTGCCAGTCCGTAAAGATGACCAGAGCATCAGCGTCATCCAAAACATCGTAAGCGTTTTTCACACGGGTGATATTTGTGTCAAAGTCCGGGCATTCCGCTTCCGGATCGTAAGCTGTAATCTGCATGCCGGCATCCAGGAATTTATTCAGACAGTAAATCGCCGGCGACTCACGGGTGTCATCAGTGCGTGCCTTGAATGCCAGACCCCAGACGCCAAGCTTAATATTATCTTTGCCTTTGAAATAACCCAGAATCTTTTGGGCAAATCGTTCATGCTGGTCAAAATTGGCCTGCTGAACGGCTTCTGCGATTGTCATCCGCATGTCTTTTTGCCGGCCCATGTGAATCAATGCCCTGACATCCTTGGGAAAACAGCTTCCGCCGTATCCCACACCGGCAAACAAAAAGGCGTTGCCAATCCGGTTGTCACTGCCGAGACCGCTACGGACACTTTCAATATTGGCCCCGAACTCTTCGCACAACGCACTCAACTCATTCATAAATGAAATACGTGTCGCCAGCATGGTATTAGCGGCATACTTAGCCATTTCAGCACTGGCCGGATCCATGAACAAAATCCGGCTACTCTTACGCATATAGGGAGCATACAGAACCTTCATCAGCTCCATGACCGCCGGATTGGTGGTGCCGATAATCACCCGGTCCGGCTTCATAAAATCATCTACCGCCGAGCCTTCCTTGAGAAACTCCGGGTTGCTGACATAATCAAAGGAAACTTCCGTTTTAGAAGCCACTATTTCGCTGACAAGTTTATGGGTGCCAACCGGAACGGTACTCTTGGTCACTAAAATGCGGTATTCGGTCATCAGTTCGGCAATTTGGCCGGCTACTGCCAATACCGCGGAAATATCAGCCGAGCCATCATCAGCGCTCGGCGTACCGACGCCGATGAAGATCAGCAGGGATTCATCGACGCCCTGTTTGAGATCGGTCGTAAAAATCAAACGCCCGGCTTCGGTGTTCCGCTGAACAATTTCCGTTAGGCCCGGTTCATAGATGGGGATGATCCCCTTCTTGAGATTCTCAATTTTGGTTTCATCATTATCCACACAAATAACGTGGTTGCCGCCGTCCGCGAAACACGCCGCGGCCACGAGACCGACATAACCCACACCAACAACCGCTACTTTCATGACGATAAACCCTTTAATAGATAAGGTTTACAGAATTATCTGGGGTGATTTCAAAAAGAAGTGCTGCCTTTTCAATTTACACTCCGTGCTCGTCAGTTACACCAAAAATGCGTGTACTGATTAACCGTAACTCATTCAAAAACAAATGGTTATAATAAAACTCCGAAGGCGTTCCCCTCCGGAATCCTGATCGTCTGGCATTTACCCCAAAAAAGAAAAATTGAGGTAAGATAATATCTCTATCGGCTAATCATTAAGATAGTATTAACAACAAGTTACAATAAATTTCCTCATAAAAATCCGTTCGTTGTTGGACAAAATCATGGCAAATCCAGCAAAAGCAGTGTTTTATTGACCACTATAACTGCAATAAGTCCGGTCATTCTCCCAAACGGTCACTTTTAGCAGTTTAGCATCTTCAAACTTTCCCGCCAGTTTTTCCCACGCATAATACGCCAGATTCTCAACCGTTGGAATGAGGTTTTCAAACCCCTCCACATCGACATTTAAGTTCTTATGATCAACAAGGTTAAGAAACTTTTCCTCAATCACTTGCTGGTAATCACTCAACCACCCTGTTTGAACCTGCTCGATAGCACTTTGAACCTGCACTTCAAGCACATAATTGTGTCCGTGACCAGCGGGATTGGCACATTTTCCGAATTTTTCATAGTTGGTTGCCTCATCGAATGCCTCATTCCACAGCCGGTGCATCGCGGCAAACTCAAATTTCTCACTGAAAATAAACATCTCAGCATTCTCCGAATCAATCGTAATCCGCCGGAACGGATTCAGTTCCAACTTCAGTTGTTTCAAGACTTTATCATCAAAACCCGCCTGCACTACCGGCCAGCAACGCCGCAAGCAGCACACCATATCCCACAGCAATGGCGTTTTCCTCACGGCGAAAAATGACTGGACCGTCTGCCTGAAAATCGGGATTACATTGGCCCGGATAAACTTATCAATCTCGGAGACATTGACCACGAATCCCGTTTTAGCATCGAGTTCACTTTCCAAATCGACCCACAGCGAAAAATACAGCCCCACACCCTCACCGGCCGGTTTGGATGCATACGAGTTGTACCCCTGAACCAATTCCTCTTCGAACGGGTCGATCATAAAACGAATTTGCCGACTGAGTGTATGCATCAATCCACTATCTCTTGTCCGGGTGCATCAGGGTTAGTACTTCAGCGCGACTTCGCGGGTCTTTCTTGAAGATTCCCCGCAGCGCACTGGTCACCATGACCGCATCAGGTTTTTTGATCCCGCGAATGGTCATACAGCTATGCGATGCCTCCAGAACCACGGAAACACCTTTAGGCTTTAGGTTTTCCATTAAAAAGTCGGCGATCTGGGCGGTCAGCCGTTCCTGAACCTGCAGGCGGCGGGCAAACGCATCCACCAGTCGGGCCAGTTTGCTGACGCCGAGTACTTTGCCGTCCGGCAGATACGCCACATGCGCCTTGCCGATAAACGGCATCATATGGTGCTCGCACACGCTGTAAAACGGAATATCCCGCAACAGCACGATCTCGTCGTACTCCTCATGAAAAATACTCTGCATGTGCTCGGACGGCTCATGCTGCATGCCTTCCAGCAATTCGGCATACATCCGGCCAACGCGTGCGGGCGTATCTTTCAGCCCCTCACGATTGGGATCTTCACCCACAGCCTCTAAAATCTCATGAACAGCCTTTTCAATACGTTTTAAATCAACTTCTTTCATTTCAATCTCACTTTTATAACTGCAAAAAAAACGCAGATTTTACTGATTATTATATTACTTGCAATTCATTGCAAATTGCGTCAGCAGGCGTACGCCAAAACCAACTGAACCGGGCGCATCGCCTTCATTGGCACCCCAGACACCCGGGCCGGCCATGTCCACATGTGCCCACTTGGCCTTATCGACAAACTGGCTCAGGAACGCTGCCGCGGTGCAGGAACCGCCCCACCGACCGCCGGCATTTTTCAGGTCCGCAATTTTGCTTTTCATTTCTTCGACAAACTCATCGTCACAGGGCAGATGCCATACACGTTCGCCGGTTTCATCGGAGGCGGTCTTGATCTGATCAACCAGTTTGTCATCATTGCCCATAACACCGGCACGTTTTTGTCCCAGCGCCACAACGCAAGCGCCGGTCAGTGTTGCAATATCAATAATCCGCCCACAGCCGAGTTCTTCCGCATAGGCAATCGCATCGCAAAGAATCATCCGGCCTTCGGCGTCGGTGTTCTGAATCTCAACGGTTTTGCCGCTGTAGGTCGTAACAATATCGCCGGGACGATAACTGCCGGTACCGGGCATATTCTCGGCCGCGGGAATCAAGCCGTAAACTTTCACCTTCGGTTTGAGCTGGGCAATCGCTTTCATCGCTCCCAGGACGGCCATACCGCCGGATTTATCGAATTTCATATCGTGCATTCCCGCACCGGGCTTGAGACTGATACCGCCGGAGTCAAATGTCACGGCCTTGCCAACCAAACCCACAGCAGGTGTCTTTTTCGTCGCGCCGGATGGACTGTATTGCAGCACAATCAACCGCGACGGTGTCGCTGAACCCTGACCAACGGCGATAATCCCGCCCATCTTCTTGGCCTTCAACTGCTTATCATCCAGTACCGTGCAACGCAGACCCGCGGTATTGCGTGCCAGGGCCTGTGCTTCTTTGGCAAGTGTGATCGGATTAATCACGGCGCCTGAACGATTGGCAATCGTGCGGGCATAGTTCTGGGCTTCGCCGGTCTTGACACCGACGGCAATGCCCTTTTTCAATTGGGTTACAGCTTTGGTATTCGCATCGACAATCGTCGCCTTAATGGCCGCCGGACGCTTGTTGTTGGAATCGGTCATGTATTCATCATAGCGATAGGCACCAAAGCAGGCGCCTTCGGCCAGTGCCTGACCAATTGATGCTATGTCAATTTTATCCGAACTCACATCGCTGTGCAGGCACAAAACGATAGACTTTGCTTTCAGGTCAACTGCCTTTGTCGCTGCCAGTGAGGCGGCTTTTCTCAGGCAATCGGCCTTGATGTCTTTACGTTTTCCCAATCCCACCAGCAGAATACGCTTGGCGGCTACAGCTTTTTCGGCGTACAGCAAACAACTTGTTTTGGGCTTGCCTTCAAGGTCGCCCAGCTTTTTCAGTTGAGCAATTTTGCCGCCGAGTTTTTTATCCAGTGTTTTAACAATCGAATCAGCCGGCGCATCTGAGAAGACGCCTACTGCCAATACATCCGTCGATATGGCCAGACAATCGGCCTTTTGAGCTTTTACTGAAATCTTTATCAATGATTTTGTCATGTGTCTAATCCCCTATTTGAATGTATTATCACTTTTCAGATGGCAAGAACTTAAAGACCGAATTGGTCGTTCTCGCCTCTTTCATTATTGTTTCCATTTTTTTTACTATCGCCAGGTTCGATTCGGCAATGTTCTTTTCCTCACCCAAGTTGCGACTCAAGTCATACAATTGAATCGGTCCATTGGGTTTCTTGCGGACATTAAGTCGGACGCCCTTCCACTTGCCTATTCGGACGGCCTGCTTGCCACCCTGTTCGTGAAATTCCCAATACAGGTATGGATGAACAGATTGTTTGCCTTTTTTCAACAATGTTGGCACAAATGAAATCCCATCGGTACCAGCCGGGGTCTTGACGGACGCCAAGTCCGTACAGGTCGGCAGCACATCCCAGAACGCACTGATATGGTCGGTAACACTACCGGCCTTAACTTTGCCCGGCCATCGCACCAGCATCGGAGCCCGGATGCCGCCTTCGTTCAGGTCACGCTTGTGCCCACGCAGTGGACCATTGCTGTCAAAGAATTTCGGATCGTGGCCGCCTTCCTTATGCGGGCCGTTATCACTGGTGAACATGACAATGGTGTTATCGTCAATGCCCAGCTCTTTCAGCAGTGCCAGCACTTCACCGACGCCATTGTCCATGTGCTCAACCATCGCGGCAAAGGCCGCAACGGGATTTTGAACTTTAGGTCCGGCATACCGACCAATCTTGTTTTCAAACTGCGGAAACTGCTTGCGGTATTTATCATGCAAGTCTTTCGGCGCGTGCATCGCAGCGTGCGGAATCGTCACCGGCATATAACAGAAGAACGGCTTGTCCTTATTCGTTTTGATAAAGTTTTTGGCCGCGTCCATAATCAGGTCATGCGAATAGGTCTTGCCGTCCAGTTCGACCTTTTGACGGTTGTGCCAAAGGTGCTTCGGATAGAACGTATGCGCTTCGCGCTGGCAGTTGTAGCCGTAAAATTCGTCAAAGAATACCATCGGATCGCTTACAGAGCCGGGAGCGCCCAAGCCCCACTTGCCAAACATGCCGGAAGTGTAACCTGCCTGTTTGAGCAATGTTGGAATCGTCACCGTCCCGGCAGGCATCGGCGTCTGGCCTTCAGGTTTTGCCTCACGATTGCCGCGAATAACGGTATGGCCGGTGTGCATCCCGGTCATCAGGCTGCATCGCGACGGCGCACAAACGGTACTGCCGGAATAATGGTGTGTGAATTTCATGCCTTCGGAGGCGAGCCGGTCAATATTGGGCGTTTGAAACTTCGTCTGCCCATAGCAGCTTAAATCACCATAGCCCAAGTCATCGGCAAGAATGTAGATAATATTCGGTCGCTTATGTCGGGCCTTTCCAAACGCACCGGTGCCACAACCGGCAACAACAGACACTGCCGCTGTCGCGGCCATTGTTTTTAAAAAATCACGTCGGGAAACCATTGGCAATCCTCCTTTATTTCGCGGGTGCCTTATTTTTCTTTTCCGCACGATACCGCAGGTAACTTTCGATAAACGCCTCAATGTCGCCGTCCAGTACGGACTGGACATTGCCGCTCTGGTGGTCGGTGCGATGGTCCTTAATCATCTGGTACGGCTGGAGCACATAGCTGCGAATCTGGTTGCCCCAGGCAATTTCGCCCTTGTTGCTGTAGAGCTTGGCCAGTTCGGCGTCGCGTTTTTGCTGTTCGAGCATATAGAGCTTACCCTTGAGCATTTTCATCGCCTCGGCCTTGTTCTTATGTTGACTGCGATCGTTCTGACACTGCACGACAATATTGGTCGGCAGGTGGGTAATGCGAACTGCCGAGCTGGTCTTGTTGACGTGCTGGCCGCCGGCGCCGCTGGCGCGGTAATAATCAATCCGCAGCTCTTTTTCATCGATTTCGACTTCGATATCGTCTTCAAAGTCCGGCATGACATCGACCGCGGCAAAACTGGTATGCCGCCGGCCCTGAGAATCAAACGGACTGATGCGTACCAGCCGGTGAACGCCGGTTTCACATGAGAGCTTGCCGAAGGCGAACGGCCCTTCCACCCGCAGCGTAATCGATCGAACGCCCGCTTCTTCGCCGGGGGTAATATCGAGTTCTTCGTACTTGTATTTATTATCTTCAAAGAATCGGGTGTACATCCGAAGCAGAATACTGGCCCAGTCGCAGCTTTCGGTGCCGCCGGCACCGGCGTGAATGCTCACAAAACACGGACGCATGTCGTCTGGACCACTGAGCATCCCTGCGACCTCGATCTTGTCGCACTGTTGATTTAACTGCTCCAGATCGTCGGCTATTGACGCTAACGTCTCCTCATCGCCCTCTTCTGCGGCCAACTCCAGCAGTTCCCCAAGGTCAGAAACGGCCTTTTCAGCCTCCTGAACTGGGGTAATCATGGATTTGATCGCACTGAGCTGCGAAACGATGCGCTGGGCTGCGTCGGGATTGTCCCAAAAGCCCGGCTGGGCAATTTGATTTTCTAAGTCGTCACGAAGGGTGATTTTTGACGGCAGGTCAAAGCCAGTCCCGAACCTGCAAAATCCGGGCCTCCAACTGCTGCTGTGATGTGCGTAATTCCGAAATTTCCATCGGCAAATGCGGTCCTATCATTTTAAAAACAAGTCATTTACAATCTTTCCAACAAAACAACCCTTATACCCAAAACCCCCAACGTTTGCAAGCAATTCCAAAAGAAAACACGACCACCAATCCATAGATTCAAGACAATAAAACAACACAACCAAGGCAACGCCCTGCAGAGAGCATTTTTGATTGACGCAACAATTCCGGGTGTGTATAGTCAATAATAAATCTGCACCACAATAGAAGTGAATACGAAGGACCTAAGAAACAATTTAGATGGAGGTTGATTACAATGGACCATGAGCAGGCATTAGCAGTTTTTGAGGATTTCAAGATTCGCCGGGTCTTTGACGAAAAGTCCGAAACTTGGTTTTTCTCCGTCGTCGATATTATCGCAGCTCTGCTGGAACAACCGGATCACCAGAAGGCAAGAAAATACTGGAATAAGCTCAAAGAACGCCTCAAAAAAGAAGGAAGCCAAACGGTGACAAATTGTCACCGGTTGAAAATGTTGGCTCAAGACGGAAAAATGCGGTTTACAGACACTGCCAGCCCGCAAGTTTTACTTCGACTGATTCAGTCTGTCCCAAGCCCCAAAGCCGAGCCAATCAAACTATGGCTGGCAAAGGTCGGGTATGAGCGGATTCAAGACATGTCGGACCCGGCCCGGTCGCTGGATCGTGCGCGGGAGTACTGGCAGCAGCACGGCCGGAGTGAAAAATGGATCCAACAGAGGATGATGGGGCAGGAAACTCGTAATAAGCTGACGGATTACTGGAAAGACCATGATGTTCAGGGCGAAAAGGAGTATGCCATACTAACCAATATCATTCACCAGGAATGGAGTGGTTTGTCGGTTAAAAATCATAAGGATTTGAAGGGTCTAAAAAACCAAAACTTGCGGGATCATATGAGCGAGGCGGAATTGATTTTCACAGCGTTGGCCGAACTTTCTACCCGCCAAATTGCCGAAAGCGCCGAAGCAACGGGCATGGAGGAAAATTCAGAGGCTGGCAAAAAAGGTGGAAAAATCGCCAAAGACGCCCGCATGGAACTGGAACAAAAAACCGGCAAAAGTGTCGTCACAGGCGAAAACTTCCTGCCGAAAAGTAAGTCAAAAAGAAAACTGAAAGACAAATAATAAAGGTTTTTATGTAATGAATTGGAAAATAGCGGTTATAGAATCGATTACTCGAATTTCTTTAAGGAACAAAACGAATTTAATCAGTCGCCAACAAATAATTTCTGAAGAATTAGAGCAGATAATTTCTGATGTGTCCTCAAAGGGGGCAACCCCAGAACAAACGCTAAGTAGAATTTTACAAGACCTGAGAGATGAAGGCTATTTGGAATTTGATGGCAATGGAAAATATCTATTACTGGAAAGCAACCATATTCCAAACTCTATAGATGTACATATTCAAGAAGAAATCCCTGAAAGAACACCCACGACAGTACATCGAATCCTGCGTGACTCCAATTTAGTAAAAGAGCTAAAAAGATTGTACAATTTTAAATGTCAAATATGCGAGACTCGCTTGGAGTTGTTATCTGGCTATTATTGCGAAGTACATCACTTAAAACCTCTTGGAAATCCACACAATGGGCCTGACAGGAAAGATAATATGATAGTTGTTTGCCCTAACCACCATGTATTATTGGATTATCTGGCGATAAATCTCGAATTAGATAGCCTTAGACTTAAAAAACACGATATCTCTGGAGAATATATTGATTATCATAACGAACAAATCAACAAATCCTGTGCCTTAAAATAAACAAAGCTTTTTTGAGATTCGTGATAGTTATATGTCACAAATTTTTAGTTCTTTCATCCAATCGACTTCGACTAGAGGGCGGAGGACGAGGCGGGCGGTGGCTCGGCCTTTTTGGATGAGCAGGACTTCCTTGTCGACGATGAGCCGTTCGATGGTTGGCTCATCGTAGTGGCGGATGGTCAGCAATTCCAGTTCTTCGTTATACGCTCCCAACAGTACTATGACAACCTTATGGAGCAGACCACGGTTATGAAAACAGAACCCCCGCAACCGGGTTGCGGGGGCTTAAATGCTTGTTTTACTGGATGTCAATGGGCGGCGGTGCCGGATGGGCGGGTTCTTCCTCGGGGGCCAGCTTGAACTCGGTTTCGCCTTCCGGCGGCGCAACCGGACGCGGACGGACGGCAGCCGGTTTGGGCTTGTTGGCGGCAATCTGCTCGGGTTTGCGTCCGGCGAACTGGCCGCACCAGTTGGTGTCATAAACCTTGGGCCAGTGAACATCCACTTTAATCGACCCCACGGCGTTGACCTTCGGTACAAACGTCGCCGCGTTGGGGTGCGGCGCGTACCGGCGGCACTCACCGTAATTGGCATCGGTTTTTTCGTAATACATACACTTGATACATCCCATTCCCTTAATCGGAGCTGTCATAACAAACTCTCCCTTCGTGATAAATGGTTAAAAAAGCGTGACATTCGAGCGGGCCATCAGCCTTTGTCAAGACTACGGCTTGACACGCGAATGGACACGAATAGACACGAATAGACACGGATTAATAGAAACCGCAGACTGCACGGATTCACACAGAACTCAAAAACTATTCACTTTTCACAACTTTCTACTTACGAATCTAATACCGCCGGTGACGCAGAATCGTCACGACGAGCCACAGCCCCATAATCATCGCAGTGATATAGCCCAATACACCCAGTGTTTGCAGGCTGATAAGGCCAAGAATCTGCCCCGGTTCGGAAACCAGCATACTGGAACCGATCAACAACGCCGCAATAATCACGGCAAACGCGATGCGGTTGGAACTGTTGTCCAGCGTCTGTTCCAGTTCTTCAAGGTGTTCGTGATGGACGTGGATTTTAAACTTGCCCCGTCGAAACTTGCTGACAATCGCGGCGGCATCTTCGGGAAACCGGGCGGCAAACTCGCCGGCCTCACGCGAGGCCTTGCGGAACTGGCGAAACAGGGTGTCCGGGCGAATCTCTTCAAAACTGAACTTGCGGGCATAGGGTTTTAAATGCTCGATGATCTGGAAGTCCTTATCCAGCTCGGTCGCAAATGTTTCAATCGTCATCAGACACTTGAGCATCAGCGTAAAATCCCGCGGCGGCTGGACGCGGTGACGGCGAATCACCTCAAACGTCCGGCTGATGGCCTCGCCGAAAGGAATATCCTTCATCGGCAGATTTGCATAGGTATCCAGAATCTCCTCCAGATCGCGGGCCAACTCGGTCAGGTCCGTCTCTTCGTCGATCACATGCGACCGCTCCAAACCAGTGACCAACTTGCTGACATCACCGCCAACGATCGAAAGAATGAAATACCGCAGCAGCATCCGGTCCTGCTTGGTCAGCCGCCCGACCTGGCCGAAGTCCAGCGGCACCAGCACATTATCGGCGATCACGAGAAAATTGCCGGGGTGCGGATCACAATGGAAAAAGCCGTGATCGAACACCTGCTTGAGCACAAAGTCCGCCCCGCAAGCGGCCAGGAACTTCGGATCCAGCCCGACCTCTTTCAATCGCTCAATCTGGCTGGGCTTGATACCGTCGATGTATTCCATCGTCAGCACGCCGTCATTGCTGTACTGCTCATAAACAATCGGCACATGCACGGTCTTGTCGTCAGCAAAATTATTGGCAAACCGCTGCTGGTTACGGCGTTCATTAGCATAGTCCACTTCCTTCGTAACCGCCTGGGTAAACTCGCTGACCATTCGTACCGGGTCGAAGGTTTCGTCACCGATGCGATTGTTCAGCAACACCGCCAGATCGGTCATTATCTCCATCTCAGTGCGGAGTGTCTTAACGATACCGGGCCGGCGTACTTTAACGACTACTTCCTGACCATCTTTGGTGCGGGCACGGTGAACCTGCGCGATACTGGCGGCGGCAATGGGAACCGGGTCAAAGGATTCGAAAATATCCTCGGGGTAAGCGCCGAGGTGTTTTTTGATGTGATTGCGAATGTTTTCGATTTTTTCCGGTGCGACACTGTCCTGCAGCAATTCCAGCTCTTTGATATAGGATTCGCTGACCAAGTCGGGGCGTGTGCTGAGCAGCTGGCCCATCTTAACAAACGTCGGCCCCAAATCCTGCAGGGCCAGACGCACGCGTTTGGCCGGTGACGTCTGGGCCAGGTCACGCATCTTCGCGGTCGGAAGAGATTTGCTGCCCAGCCCGATTTTCAGACGGCGAGCAAACAGTCCGGCGACTTCTTCGAAGCCGTACTTTATCAGCACCCCCATGATATGGCGGAAGCGCACCAAGTGCGTGTACCGCCGTTTGACGCCGGACAACGGATTTCGCATCGGCTGCTCCTATCGGGCAAGCAATTGGTCGAGTTTTTCCTCAATGCGTTTGATGTCTTCCTTCGTCGCCAGCGGCTGTTTGGTCAGCGCCTTTTCAACCTGTTCGGAGATGGTTTTTTCGAGGTCTGATTTGGCTTTTTCCGCCTGATCCATGACATCTTTGACGAAGCCGCTGCGCTGTTCCTTTTGGGCCTTTCCCTTTTCGACGTATTCATCGAAAATTTCCTCAGCCTTTTCCCGGGTCATGCTCATCGCTCCCAGCCCGGCCAGCATAAGTTTGTCGAGTGCTTCAAACATCGCTTTTTCCTTCCTGCATTTAACATGAATGGTTTTGGACGATTTTGATCCTGCCTGACAAACTCCATTATAACAAGCGGAAACTGTCTTTTCAACAGTGAAATTATCCGGTTTCAAATCGCCCTCCTGCGTTCAATCCCATTGAAATACCCCTTGGAACAACTCACGTATACCAAAAAAATTTTACCCATTCAATAATTATTGCACCTGGTTTTGAACCTGATGTCAATGCGTTCCTGTTATTATCAGACGGAGGGTTCGTTTGCCCTTGAATACCCCCGTCAGCCTTGATTTTTGACTTATTTTCAGCTATACTGCGGTCAGTATTGAAAAGCTATTTTGGGGTGAGAAAGAGTGATGAAAAAATTGACGCGAAAATTTTGTTTTTGGTTTGTGCGCCGCCGGAAAGACCGGCAGGCCTATCCGGTACAGGTTGCGAAACGACCGACAAAACACGCCTTAAATACCTGGCGCACGATTTAACTTTGTGCAAACTGAAGCTAACATGGTTTCGACCATGATAAGCCGTCTGCTTGTTGCCGACGGCTTTTTTCGCGCGCATTTTATTTCAAACGTGTTCAAATAATACTCGTGTGTTTTGTCATACCCGCGCAGGCGGGTATCCAGAGGGTTTCGCATAGATTCCCGCCTTCGCGGGAATGACAAATAGACCGGGCTGAATTTTTCATTAAACAGGTCTCATTTAGCTGGTATCAAAATTTCAAATATCCAGCGGCTTTGGTCAGGAGTTTACCGGGCTTGCCGATATCACTGATGCGGCGTATACGGTATTGCTTGCGATATTTGAGAATGCGGTTGACCGTCACCAGACCCATCCCCGGCACACGCAGCAAGTCATGCTTGCTTGCGTTATTGATATCCAGCGGGAACATTTGTGGATTCCGATCCGCCCAGACTTGTTTGGGGTCTTTCTCAAGCGACAGTTTCCCATCCGCGCCAAAAACAATCTCGTTGTCCGAAAAGCCGTACTTTCGCATCAGAAAATCCACCTGGTAAAGCCGATGCTCGCGTGTCAACACATTGGCGGGATTGGTCGGCGATGCGTTTTCGGCCGGCAGATTCACATCACCCAACCCTCGCTGATAAGCACTGAAATAAATGCGGTTCAGATGAAGTCGATCATACAGGCCGCCCATGTAGCGGACAATATCGTAATCGTTTTCATCGGCAGCACCAACAATGAACTGCGTGGTTTGATGCACCTTTTGGAACCGATTGCCCTTACCGGTCAGGCGGCTGATAAGCTTGATCGGTTCGATGATGTCCCGAATATAGTCTTTCTTGTTCGATAATTTCACAAGATTGCCAGCACCCGGCGTTTCAATGTTAAGCGAAACCGCATTGGCCAGTGACAAAGCATCCTCAATCGCCGACGGACTGGCTCCGGGGATGATTTTCAAATGGATGTAGTCCCGGAACCGATGGCGGTATCGCAAAATGCGGGCGATGGCATTAATACGCTGCATCGTATTATCGGGCGAACCAATGACACCGGACGAGATAAAGATACCGAAAACCTTCTTTTGCCGGTAGTACTCCAGGAACAACCGAACCGTCTCTTCAGCCTCCAGCGTACATCGTCGGATATCCATATTGTCCCGCAGCGGACAATATTTGCAGTCGTTGGCACAAACATTCGACAGCAGAATCTTGAAAATACTCGCCTTGCCGCCGTTGGGCAGCGTGATTGGGTAAATCCATTTTCCGTCATTGCCGCGAACGCGGTGTTCGTCCTTTTTCGAACCGCACGCGCATGCCAGATCGTACTGGGCGTCGGCACTGAGGATCTTCAGCTTCTCGATGGTATCGGGTTTGCGGATAATCGCGGTCATTTTTCCATTCCACCTTGCAACAGCATCCTTGCTGAAGCGTTATCATATTCAGTGGCACAGCGGATTGCAACAGGACAAAAACTTTTTCTGGAAAAAACAGCAAAAAGCACATAGGATAGTGCATTAACAGACAAAGAATACACTCTATTGAAAGGAGAGGTTATGCATTCATTATTTGGAGCTGCCATGCTTGCCGGTCATAACGGTTTCGCAACTGTCGGAGCAATGAAAGACGCCACCAGTGCCAAACATTCGGCTAATCGTGCTGAAGTCCAGTTGAAGCTGATGGAGGCCAACCTGGCCAAGTCGCTGATGATTTGTGAAGCCCTGTGGGAATTACTGGCCGAGAAAACCGGCCTGACGCTGGACGACCTGCACAATAAACTCTACGAAGTGGATATGCGGGACGGCGTGCTGGACGGCAAAAACCAGCGGTCCATCGTGGAATGCCCCGGCTGCAATCGCAGCGTTTCACCGCGACATCCGGCGTGCCTGTATTGCGGTCAGGTCATTGATGACTCCGTGTTCAAAATGGGATAAATTACTTTATAACAATTTGCTACGACAGCAGGAGGATTGCCGGTGCGATAATTATCGGCGATTTTTTTGTTGCCTGACCGGTTTATTCGGCGGTAGAATACTGCCATTGCGGAGTTAAAAACAACACAATCTTCTTTGGGGAAATGTACGAAACGATGAAATTGAACGCACTGTTAGCAGCTTTAACGTTATCTGTCACCGGCAGCCTTTGGGCTGACTTAGCAATACTCGAAAGCCGGAAACTCAAGGTCACGGTTGATACCGGGTTTCCACGCATTGTCCAATATGAGAGCAAAGTAAACGGTCAGTGTATTGGCGGCCAATCCAGCCCGGTCACGTCCATTGAACTGAACGGCACAATCACTCCCTGCAAAGTCACGTTTACGGAGACCAGTAATCAATCAGGGAAATATGTCCTCGATTTTGAGCAGGCACAGATTGCGGTCACTTTACAAATCACGGTCAATAACGACCATGTTGACTATCGCGTAACTAATGTTGTCGAATCGGGACCCACAAAACTAATGTCTTTTGCCTTCCCCGATAATGCTCTGCTGTATTATAAAAACACTCCTTCTGAAGTTGAAATCGCAACAGTGATCTCAACCATCAGCGAAGGTTATAAAAAACACGCAACAGCCGGCATCGTCTATAAACATCTTTCCCGTGAAACAATCAACAAATTGTCAGACATAAAACCTGCTGCTGACACAGGAAACTATTTCTTTATTTCAGATGGAAAACTCGCGGCCGGCATTGCGAGTAATCATTGTGTGGACGTCAAGCGTACCGCTTACAAAGTTGAACAGGTCAATGGAGACCAAACCTGTGCCGCTTGGTGCCCTGAATGGATTTATCGCCAGATCGATTCAGAAACACTTGAATTTCCTTTTGCAAAGATTTTTATCACCGCAGACTGCAATGGCGACGGCAAAGCTACCTGGCAGGATGCCGCGATTGTTTATCGTCACACGATGCCAAAACCTTATGGCCATGAATACACCAAAAAACTGGTCGGGGAAAATATCGCGATGAATTTTGCCAGCGGCGCACAACAACCGTTTCTTCGCATACTCGACGAGATTAAGAAGATTCATCGCGCAACCGATGGTATTGACAACCAGGTCATCATTAAAGGATTTTCGGCGGAAGGCCATGACAGTGCGAATACCGACTACTCCGAGAATTATAATGAACGCGCGGGAGGACTTGGCGATTTGAATATTCTTCTGGAAGAAGCCAAGCGATACAATTCAAGGATTGGCGTTCATATCAATGCCTCAGAAATCTATCCTGAGTCACGCCGTTTTAATCCCGAAACGCTGATGTACAAAGACGGCAAACCACAAAAGGGGTGGGTCTGGCTGGATCAGTCCTATTATCTGGACAAACGCAGAGACCTTTTGGAGGGAGACTTAATTCCGTCACTGAAGAAGATGAGGCAGGAACTGCCGGAGCTTGATTTTATTTATCTGGACAAAGACCATGTCTCCAGATGGGAATCCATGAAGCTGGCAAAGGCAATCAATGACCTTGATTTACCCTTGTATGTGGAAGGCACGATGTCACTTGACCCCTGGGTGACATGGTCTCACTGGAGGGGAGGCCCTCTAAGCAGAATCATGCTGTTTCTCTGGTACTCGGAACGCGATTTGTATACGAACCAGCCAATTTTACGCGGCGGGCGGTCGGACCACGATGGTTTTATGGGATGGCAAAATAAGCATGATTTCAACAGTTTTATTCACGGCACTTTTTCCCGCCGCCTGCCTGCCAAATATCTTCAGCACTTTGAATTACTCCGATGGGAGCCGGGTAAATCGGCCGTTTTCAGCGGCGATGTAAACGGAAAAAAAGAAGGGGACACGGTAACTTATTCGCGCAATGGCAGAGCTTTCATGACATGGAGCGGAAGTGGCTCACAGAGCAGGATTTTTGTGCCTTGGGATCCGATCAAAGAGAACAAGATCTATGTGTGGGATGAAGTTGGAACTCCAATAACCTGGAAGCTTCCGGAATGCTGGAAAAGCAGCAAAACCGTTTATCTCTATAAACTGACCGACCGGGGACGCTGCGGAGAAACTGAAGTCAGCGTTGTTGATGGCGAAGTGACCATTACACCGTTAAAAAACACCCCGTATGTTATCTACCGGAACAAAGCTCCCGAACAGCAAACATACAAATGGGGAGAAGGCTCTTTGGTGAAAGATCCGGGATTTGACAGTTACGGATTCAAGGACTGGAAGTCGTTTTCTAACGGTATTTGTATTGAAAACGACAGCCGCAGAAATGCCCGTCTTGTCATAAAGGAAACGGATGCGGTTTCCATCTCGCAGGAAATCGAAGGATTGCAGCCGGGAAAGACTTATGCAGCCTCGGTTTGGGTGCTGGTCAACGGCAAACGAAAGGCTTCGCTTGAGATTTTACCCATGGGTGTAGAAAATGCCGAGCCGGTTTCAAATTATGTTGACATCTGCAATGTAAAACATGGCATGCCGAACGATCCGAGAAAAGGCAGTAATTATCAACGGTTGAAAGTCATGTTTGATACCCCAAAAGACTGCTCTAAAGCCCTGCTCAGTCTTAAAGCGGAAAAAGGCGGGAACGAAACAGTCGTCGAGTTTGATGATGTCCGCATGCTTCAGGTGGGCCGCAGCACCAAAGCTGCCAACCATTGGTTTTATGAGGACTTTGAAAACGTAGACATGGGATACGGCCCGTTTACCTGCAGCTTTGGTGAGCGAACACATCTGAGCGAAAGCAACAAACCGTATACCAATGACACCATCAATGGACGCTTCTCATTCAAGACCCGGGATGGGGGACGCGTCGTTCGGACACTTCCTTCCACAATTCGCTTTAATCGCTGGAACATATACAAACTTGTCTGTGAAACGCTGACCAGTCCCGGAGGCCGCGGCCGAATCGTTGTGGAAAGTCAGGGAAAGGTGGTTTTGAACCAAATCATCCCAACCGGACGCCATAGAATTGAAGCGGAATTTACCACCGCCGGCGATGACGACAGCTTTATGTCCATCTATAAAGACGCCGGAGATATGCTGGTGATTGATGACATCGCCATTGATGATTTGGGAAAGGTGCCCGAGGATAAAAACTAAACAGTTTAGATTACGTCCTTGCTCTCGACATGATATGCTTTACAATATGAATGTTGACAGTAACTTAAAAAAATCCAATACTAAGGATTGTTTTGACTTGAACTTTACTTTTTTGGGAGAATGACTATGAAGACACGTTTACTGCTGACTCTGCTGTTTGCTGCCATAGTAATTTTAGGCGGTTGTAAAAAGGAAGAACCCCAGCCCGCCCCGCCGAAACTACCGACAGAAAACACCGAACCTGCCGGTAGCATGGACGCACTTAAAGAGGCGGTCACGGAAAAGGTTAGTGAATTTACCAAGGACATCGACCTGGAAAAGACCGTCGCTGACCTAAAGGCCGAAGCGGCGGAAATGTCGCTGGACGATTTGAAAGCCGTCGCTGAAAAGTACAAGGATGCCATTGCTGACAAGAGTGCCATGATTGATAAAATCATGGAAAAGCAGAAAGACATCCCCGTTCTGGAAAAAGCCGGTGAAGAAGCACAAAAACTGATGAACGAGCTGAAAGAGTTAAACGAAGCGATCAAGCCTCTGACCGACCGCTTCCAGGTCTATCTCGATGCCATCAAAGCCAAAGGCGGCGACATTTCGACATTGAAGCCGTAAGCGGCTTTTAACATATTGAGTACGAATAGTGAACTCTGCTTCAAGCTGGAAAGGAGAGTGTCTGTATGAGCCATGATGACGAAAAACATCTGGATTTACTGGCGATCTTTCACTATATCCTCGGCGGTATCATTGCGTTGTTTTCGTGTTTCCCGCTGATCCATGTCTTCATGGGGATCATGATGATCAGCGGCCAACTCACGGACAATCAGGGACAGGGACCGCCGCCCGCGTTTGGATGGTTTTTTGTCGTCATAGGATCATTGTTTATTCTGGCCGGCTGGTGCATCGCAGCCTGCGTCGCTGTTGCCGGACGAAAACTGCAAACGCGCCGGAACCGTATGTACTGCATGATTATCGCGGGCATCGAATGTATGTTCATGCCGTTAGGAACGATTCTCGGCGTCTTTTCCTTAGTCGTTCTGTGCAAAGACTCCATGAAAGGTATTTTTGACCAACCGGCCATACCGCCAACTGTCTAAACAGTTGGGACATGATAATTGACAGCGCATTAAAAAGGCCCGGCGTATTCACGTCGAGCCTTTTTTTGAGGGTGAACTTAAATTACTGATAGAAGTTGGTGGCTTCTGTTTCCTGCACGTCACGAGTCAGTTGATCGCTGTCCATAATCACTTTAAAGCGAACATCCCCGGCCTTAACGGCCTTGACAGTGACACGCCAGGTCGCTTTGGCTTTCGGCGCCAGTGACGGTAATGGAGCAAAGGTGACCGTGCCGCCGGAATGCTGACCGGAAGTCGCACCGCTTGCACTGACAAACTCCATACTGTCTTCCAGTACCGCTTTGATGAGGATATTGGTATCATTGGCAGACCCCTGGTTGGTCACCGTAATGACATAGGTTTCATTCTTGCCGACTTCAATCGGGTCGGAGACATCAATAACCTCCAGCAGAATCGCGGCAATCGCCTTAATATCCGTCTGAGCCGAAGCACTGGCGGCATCCGCACAAACAGCCGTAGCCTTCGCGGTATTGCGAATGGTGCCGCCCTTGGCAGGCAGATAGGACACACTGACCTTGCGAGAGGCTTTCGGAGCCAAGTCGCCAATCTTCCAGGTAATGCGCCCCTGACTCATCGTGCCGCCCGCACTGGCTTTGATCTGTCCAACGCCTGCGGGAATTGTATCGGTCACAACCGTATTAGCCGCAACCGCGTCACCGGTATTCGTAATGGTAATGTCATACTTGACAGACCGACCAAGATATTCCTGTTTGGGGCCCGTTTTTGTCACTGACAGAACCGGCTTGGTCACAACGGTCGTTGTCACTTCAGACTGCGCCTTCAAACCACCACCGGCAGCCGCCATGGCCTGGTTCTTGAAGGTTCCGGTTTTGGTAGCTTTGGCGTTAACCGTTCGCGTAGCGGATTTGCCCGCAGCCAGATTACCAATCGGGATTTCAATAGTTTTCTTGCCGTCCTGCGTTGTCAGGCCATCCGGCAGTTTATCCGTAATCTTCACATTAGATGCCGTCCCGGATCCCTTGTTGGAGACAACAAATTTGATCGGAATCGGATCGCAAATCGTCACCTTGGCAGGCGCGGTCTTGCTGATGGCCAATGCCGGCTGAACCACGTTTGTCTTGGCACAAGCCGGAACGATGTAAGTCACGTCCGCACAGGTCTGCAGACAGCCGGCCTTAACCGCCGTGGCCATCACGGTAATCTTACCAGCCGCACGCGGCGCCAGGCTATCCATTTTCCAGGTCACCACACCATCGGCCAGTTTGCCGGCCGGAGACGAACTGAGATTTTTCAGACTGTCCGGAATCCGTTCTTTGACGACAACATCCGCCAGCATCATATCCGTCATGTTCGTCACTTTAATCGTGTACTCGAACGGCGCGTTCAATTGAACGGTCGGCGGCATGCTTTTGACCAGTCGGATCGCCCCGCTGCTTTGATAGTCACGGGTGACCGTATAATTTCCACAAGCGCCTGCCTTCGGAGCCGGTGCAGGCGCAGGAGCCGGCGCCGGTTTAACCACGGGGGCAGGTGCGGGAATGGGTTCCGGCTCGGGACCGGGACAAACACAGCCGACAAGACCGGCTGCCATAATTATCGCTGTGATGCTCCACATAATCGTTTTCATAGTAACCTCCAGATTCTGAAATTATAGTGGGTTATGCAAGATGCAGAGTCAATCGGTGAAGTTTAAAGGCATGTTGAGAAAAAACAACAAAACGGGAATCGATCAAGGCGGGGGCTTGTTTTTGAATTCAACGACCATAACGTGTTTTCTCCCTTACAAAACAGTTCAGGCTGTTTCACAATCCATTAAGTCTATAATACGTCCCATAAATAGATTTGTTAGGTTTTTTTTATAAAATTGTGCAGAAATCATTCATTCTCCCTCTGATTCTTCGCACAGAAACACCCTAACTGCTTCTAAAAAAGTTATTTACAAGAAAACAAAATAGTCTGTGAAAATATCCTCAAGAAGCCTTTTTTCACACCAATTGTGTGATTTCAGGTGTCCTGATTCATGAACGAAGACGGATTTTTCCAGAGTCCAAAAAGCTCTTATACAGGCACAATATGTCAACATTCGATTTCCTTATCTAACAAATTCTTTACAAATAAACTGGTTTCCTTATAATCAGTGCTTTGGAGCCGTGTATTTTATGCACGAGTCGTGTAAAAAATCACCTAACCTATCTAACTTGGCAGAAACCGACTTGACAGCTATCGGCCGAATGAGCCATATTATCGGTAGAAATGCCGTTTTAAGTTTATTTGTCTGTTTCTCTGAACGGTTCAGCCAGTTACGGTGTATAATAGATAGTAAGTATTAATGTGAGAATGGGGAAAACTTGATGCAACGATGGACAGTCTTCATCTTGTTCTGTGTCAGCAGTATTGTCGCTTCGGCGCAGCTTCATCCGCCGAGGTTGCGGCCCAGCCCCTATTTCGGCAGTATCACCGGATTAAGTTATGCTGATTTTGACGAGCTTGGCAAGCACAATTACGACCGTATGTTCGGCGAAAAAAATCCGCTGGTTTACACCGCTAAAGCCGGTTATATCGATATCGGGCATCTGCGTGAATCGGCCGACCGCGCCCGATATCTGTTTGATATTTGCTACCACAATATCCGTAAGGGACGAAAGAGCTTTTCCTATAAAGTCATCGAGCCGGCCATCTATAAAGTAACGCTGGAATATCCGGATAATTGGAGTCAATTGTCGGAAGCGGACCGGCAGAAGGCGGCTCGAGAGGTTGCGATCGACCTGGGCCAGCACCTGGCACAGCAAACCACCATCTGGCACGAAATTATCACTTGGTATGGCTACGCTTCGACGGGCCTGCTAAGCGAACATAACTCCTCGTTTTCCTGGGAGGATGGCTACTCCGATCTGCTGGGAACAAAGCTGGGAGCCATGGCACTGCGTGAAAACAGCAAAACTTATAACAAGGCAATGACCGAAATCATTGAGCGGGAACTGGAAAAGCTTGACCCGCAGTCTGAGTCAACCGCCAAAAAAGCCACCAAGGCGATTCAGGGTAAGTGGTTCACCGGCCGGTATCCGTTTATGACGATGAAGAAGCGAAACTTTGATGTGGGCTTTGATGACCACGAAATAAGTCCGTTTTGTGTACCGGACATTGTTGATAACGCCGAGGAACTGCCGTGCAGTGTGCCGCAATTGGAGGAATCACTGAGTGAACACGGCTTTGCCATGGAGTTGGAACTGACACCAAAATCCAAGCAACGAAAACAAGTGCTTAAAATTATCTATCCCAACGGCGGAGGAAAAACACTGCGACCAGCCGAGCATTTTCCGAAAATTATCGACCACATCCGCGAACTTGCCGTCGAAGATGTTGGCGAAGATGTGGACAGCCCCACGCTGGATTAATTGCCCCTGCTGTTTGAGACAGCCCGTTCATTTCTCAAGACTTCTTTTCATGACCAGGCTCGGAGTCTGACCGGTGTACTGTTTAAAAACTGCCGCAAAATACTGACTGCTGGAAAAGCCCATTTGCATCGCAACCTCGGTAACCGAATAGCCTTCTGAGGATAGTAAGCGTCCGGCCTTTTCAATTTTTCGCTGCATCACATACTGGGCGGGTGGTATTCCCATTTCCTTTTTAAAACGTGCCTTAAACCGGGACAATGACAGGTTGGCCTCATCCGCTAAAACGGCAAGCGGAATCATCTCGAATATGTGTTCGTCAATAAATGACAGGACATGTTGAAACTCCGAACTGGGGCCTTTTCCTTTATTCTGTGGTGCACACGCAAGCACATCAAGAAGAAAACGCAATAGCAAGTTTTGTAGATTCACAACACGCAACGGGACATCAGTTTCATCAAAAACGGTGAATATTTGACTGAGTGTTTTCTTCAGTTTATCATTCCCCCTGAAATGCCGAGGCTCGAAATTCAAAAACTGGTCGATGATATGATTAGCCTGCGCCGGCGGCAGAGACAGAAAACGCTGCCGGGCTTTGGGAATATGAAACAGCAGCCAATACAGCGCGCCCTTTTCCTCCGGATGCAGGCCGGAACCATGCTTTTCGTGCGGACGAACCAAAAAGACATCACCGCCGGTCAAGGAATATTCTGTTCCTTCAACAACATAATTCTGCCGGCCGCTTTCCAGCAGGCAGATTTCGATCATATTACCGTGGCTGTGAGGAACCAGCGGCTGATGGGCACGGGTATACTCATAACGGCCTAAAACAGCCACATCACGAAAGCCCAGCGGACGAAAATCGAGAATGCGACGATCTTCAGATGGATCAACCAGAATCTTTTCCATGTATAATATCGTATCGCAATACTCAATTGAAAGCAATATGATTCCTGTTGTATAAAATGATATTTATAAAATAGCATTTAAATATTTTAAGACAGGTCAGCACTCAAATAATGAACGCAAAAGAAAACATGCTTCGGACCATCCGCTTTGACAGACCCGATTACATTCCGATGGTCTTTCATATTAATGAGGCTTGCCGGAATCATTATCCGGCCGGAGCTCTCGAGGAATTGATGGCCGAACATACATTCCTTTTTCCGGATTTTTCCGACAGCCCCGGGCGAGCCGAGCTTGACTATATCATCCCTGAACGTGTGGGAAAGCCGTTTACAGACGGTTGGGGATGTGTCTGGGAAACATCCATGAACGGCATTGTCGGGACGGTCACTAAACATCCACTTGCAAGCTGGAACAGCTTCGATAGTTTCACTGCACCGAACCCGGAGGTTGACAGCGGCAAAGGCGCCGTGAACTGGGCAAGCATCCGAAAAGATATTGAAAAAGCCAGAGCCAATGATGAGTTCATTGTTGGGGGACTGCGGCACGGACACACCTTCCTTCAATTGATGGATATTCGCGGCTACGAAAATCTCATTATGGACATGTTTGACAGTGAGCCAAGGCTGCCCAGACTGATTGACATGATCGAGGCATTCAACGCCGCAATCATTCGCCATTATCTGGATATAGGCGTTGACATGATGACCTATGCCGAAGACTTGGGAATGCAGAACGGGCCGATGATTTCACCGGAAATGTTTTACAAATACATCAAGCCCAGCTATGAGAGGCTGATGGCCCCGGCCGTCGAAGCAGGCTGTATTATCCACATGCACTCAGACGGTCATATTCACGAATTGGCGGACGGACTGATTGACGGCGGGGTTGCGGTTCTAAATCTTCAGGATTTGGTCAACGGCATTGACTGGATCAAGGAAAACCTCAAGGGCAAAGTCTGTATCGATCTTGACATTGACCGCCAGGAGATAACACCCAAGGGTACCCCCGCCCAAGTGGATGACCTGATCCGCGAAGAGGTTGAAAAACTCGGCAGCAAAGAAGGTGGACTGATGATGATTTATGGGTTATATCCGGGGGTACCGCTGGAGAATGCTAAGGCACTAATGGATGCGATGGAGAAGTATGCGTTTTATTATTCAAACTGATTTTAAGGAGAGCGTGTTTTGACTAAAAAAAATATATTATTACTGTTGCTGTTGAGCATCACTTGTACGGGCGTCGCCGCAACCGGTCTAAATCTGATTCCTCAGCCGCAACGCCTTAAAATCAATAACGGACACTTTCAAATTGATGAAAAAACTGTCATCTGTTACGATGAAGATGACAAGACTTTCAAATATGCTGCAAGCTATCTTGCCGCGGAACTCAAAAAGAAAACTGGCCTGACAATTGAAGTCAAGACTGCAATTGACCCTGATTCTACTAACAGCATCTTATTCGGTCTTGAAAGACATGCCGAAGAACGGTATATCTTATCTGTCAGTTCAGATCACATCGAGGTCGCTGCTTTCACTCCGCAGGGTGCCTTTTATGCGGCTGTTACCATTTTGCAACTCCTCGAAAACAAAACCATCCCTTGCCTGGAAATAGCAGACTGGCCGCGATTCGAATGGCGAGGTTTGATGCTGGATTGCAGCAGAACCTTCCAGTCCGTCGATTACATCAAAAAGACGATCGACCTGATGGCCTTCTACAAAATGAATGTTCTGCATCTGCATCTGACCGATGATCAGGGCTGGCGTATTGAGATAAAAAAGTATCCCGAACTGACCCAAAAAGGCGCAACGTTTCCTGAAAAGTACGGAGAACCTGAAAGACATCAGGGCTATTACACACAGCAGCAAATGAAAGAGCTTGTGGAATATGCCGCATTGCGGAATATCCGCATCATACCGGAAATCGAAATGCCGGGGCACAGCCTTGCAGTACTTAGCTGCCGACCGGAACTTTCATGCACTGGCGGGCCATTTGAGATATTTCCATTCTTTAAAGGACCGGGCATTACCTCAGATATCTATTGCGCCGGAAATGAAGCGACATTTACCTTTCTTGAAGATGTCCTGAGCGAAGTATTCGACTTATTTCCATCAGAGTTTGTGCATATCGGCGGAGATGAAGCCCCCAAGAGCCGATGGAAAAGCTGCAGCAAGTGTCAGACACGGATAAAGAACGAAGGGCTGAAAGATGAGCACGAATTGCAAAGCTATTTTATCAAACGCATTGAGCGATTTGCCAATTCCAAAGGCAAACGAATTATCGGCTGGGATGAAATACTCGAAGGCGGCTTGGCCCCGAACGCGGCGGTCATGAGCTGGCGCGGCATCAATGGCGGCATCGCCGCAGCCCGGACCGGGCATGATGTTGTCATGTCACCCACCAGTCATTGTTATTTTGATTACACCTACAAGGCCATCAACACCCAAAGGGCCTATTCATTTGAACCGGTTCCAGACGCTTTAAATCCCGATCAGCAAAAGCATATTCTGGGCCTTCAGGCAAACTTCTGGTCCCATATTGACCGAGAGGAAAACCTGGTGGATCGCCAGTTATGGCCCCGGCTGCTGGCGATTGCCGAGCGGGGCTGGTCTTCCAAAGAAACTCGAAACTTCGATGATTTCCAGAGGCGCGTCGGAAATAACTTAAAGCACCTGCGAGACAGTAATGTCACCTATAAAAAAGAAGTCACTTATCAAACGGTTGGCCAGTGGACTCCCGATACCGTCACAGAAAAGTACGCACCGATTACCTTTGACGCGACAGCCCATATACAAAAAGCAGGCGATTACCACCTGCGATTTGAGTACACATCCGGTGCATGCCGATTAGGCATTGAGAGAGTTGAGCTGCTTATGGACGGTGAGTTGGAATCGTATGACGTCCATCGCGGCGTCACCGGCGCCCGTAATGAAAACAATGACTATCATCTTAAACTCGGGCAGTTCAGGCCCGGCAGAAAATATCAAATCCGCGCATTCGTCCGAAGTGAGGGAGGTACGGATTCAAATGGTTCAATCTTTTTTATTTCCGAGGTGAATTATGACAAACTCTAATGTGATGAACAGACGCAAGTTTCTGAAGGCAAACGCCGCCGCTCTGGCCGGCATCACCATGGCCAATGTCTTGCCGAACAAGATCTTTGCCGAAGCATCCAAACCGCTCCGTGTCGGTTTCGTCGGTCTGGGCGGTCGAGGACGCGGCAACATGGCAAATGTGCTCTCGCTCGGCGGTGTGGTCGTCCCTGCCATCTGCGATATCGACCCCAACGCTCTCAAAGCCGCCCAGAACATCATCACCAAGCGGGGCTTCCCCAAAGCCGATACTTACACCGGCCCCGAAGATTACAAAAAACTGATGGATCGCGGCGACCTTGACGCGTGTATTGTATCGACTCCATGGGATCTGCATACGCCAATGAGCGTTTACAGTATGAAAGCCGGCGTTCCGGTCGGCTGTGAGGTTCCGATTGCCTACACTCTCGAAGAATGCTGGGAGCTGATCGAAACATGGGAAAAGACCGGCACACCGTGTATGCAGTTGGAAAACTGGTCCTTCCGTTCGGATAATCTTGCCGTGCTTAATATGATTCGTCAAGGCCTTCTTGGAACCATTACACACGCACACTGCGCATACTCGCACGACTGTATCAACCACTGGTATTTCGAACGCGGCACAGGCAACACACGCTGGGGGGCTCAATTCCTCATCGACCATAACCGTGCCCAGTACCCCACCCATCAACAGGGACCGGTACTCAGCTGGATGGATATCAACTGCGGCGATTACTATGACACCCTCACGTCCACTGCGACCGACTGCAAAAGCATTTATGAGTTCTTTGAACGCCACTACCCGGACCACCCCAACGGCAAACGCAAATACAAACAGGGTGACATTGTTACAACGGTCGTCAGAACCAAAAAAGGCAAGACCATCGTCATCAACTATGACATGCAGTCGCCCCGCCCCTACGATAACCGCTGGACCGTTCAGGGCACAAAGGGGATATACAACGAACAGCGCGACGCGGTGTATCTTGAAGGTGTCTCGCCGCGGTACCATAGCTGGGAACCCTTCTCACCGTACCATAAACAGTACCGGCACAAATGGGCCGACCATGCCTCCGGCGGACACGGCGGCGCCGACGGCATTATGTTTGCCCAGTTCCTAAACGCAGTACGCTATAAACGCCCGATGCCTCTGAGCCTGTACGACGGTGTATTGATGGCGGCTATCGGCCCGCTGTCGGAAATGTCCATCGCCCAGGGCAGCAAGGCCATCAAAGTGCCGGACTTTACCCGCGGCAAGTGGAAAACCCGTAAACCGGATTTCGCCCTGACCGACCAGAAATTCGCATCCGCCGAAAATGCCCAGGGCACACGCATCGGCAAATGGTCTTCCGGCAAAGTCAGCGAAGAATACACTCCGGTCACCTATGATCTGACGAACCTGCTCGAAAAGCCGGGCAAATTCACCGTCCTGTTCAAATACTCCAGCGGGTCACATCAGCTCGGTATTGAAAAGGTTGAGCTTCTGGCAAACGGCAAAGTAATCGCTACCGAAGCACACCGCGGTGTAACAGGCGTTCGACCTGAAAATAACGGTTATCAGCTCGAATTACCCTCCTTCGAAAACGGCACAAAATACCAGGTCAAAGCCTATATCAGAAGTGAAGGCGGTACAGACTCAAACGGCTCAGTTTATCTCGTCAATTAGCAAACACACAAAACAGCAGAGCGGTTAAGCCATATTAATCGCTCTGCTTTATTTTTGACAAATACCATATCTGATTTCTCAGAGAAATCTCTGCGCATAGAAAAATCCTGATCGAGCGCAGGATCGCTGCGACCGACCAGGACTTACGGCGTGGGTGGCCATAACAAATTCTTCTCATCATCATTTTTGCCTAAAACCGTCCCTGACACACGCTTCCCGAAAACAGGTTCGGTTTCAAACTCATTATTAGAAGCCCGCTGTTGGGTGGAGCGGGTTTGTTCTTGGGTCGGGCCTTCTGCCGGAGATTGGCGAACACCCGACTTGGAGGAGGAGGAAAGATTGTTCGCAGGGCCAACTCGCATCCTCGCACTTTCATGCACCCTGAAACAACCTTTCCCCAATATCTTCCCTTTGGACTATCTTCCCGTCCGCCTGCAAAATACTTGGGCCTGGTCCCTGAGAATCAGATCCCAGGCCCAATTGGAGGAGGAGGAAAGATATTTTGACTTGCCCAATCGGGCAAGATTGTTCTTGGGTCGGGCTTTCAACCGGAGATTGGCAAAAACCCGACTTGGAGGAGGAGGAAAGATATCGTGACACAACCGCGGCACTTGCGGTCATGATAGTCTCCAATAAAAGGGAGTAAAAAACCGTCTTTTTAAAGTTTGGGTTAAAGTTTGTTTTCTCTCCCTTTTTTATATTTCCTTGACAGCGTACAGTTCTTCAATCGCCACCGGTGCGGCAAGTCCAAGCACCTGCGCAACCACCGCCCTGACATACTCAGGTCCGGCGTCTTCGCAAATGACCGCCGCGACGCCCAAGGCACGGGCCTCGATTTCCTGCTGCGGATTTCCGGCTTCAATGATAGCGATGGTCGGCATTTCCGGCTTAGCCGCCTTGAGTTTCCGAAGAAACATCCCGTTCGGCATATCCGCCAGATGCCAGTGGCTGATGACGCTGTCGATCTGTTCAGTTTTAAAAGAGCGTACTGCCTCGTTTGCCGTATTGAGATTCACCAGTCGGATGGGCAAGCTGTTAAGATCGGCAACTTGCGATCCCACCCCAATGGAGACGACATTCATCTTTGCAATAATAACCATTCTTCACCTGTGACTCGAGACGTCTTTCCATCCTTCTCCGATGTAAGAGGCCCCGCGGCACATTTGACTTACATGAGACTATTATTACAATCGGTGTGCCACAAACAGAAAACTTTATAACTTTTTTTATCCCTTTATATTTCAGACAGTTAGAGACAAACAGACAGGCTCTGATAGTGAGGACCAAAAAAAACGATAACGACCATTTCGGCTCGCAGATCACCGCCCTGAAAGCCGTAACTATCGTATTCTTCGTCGCTTATAGCTGCATGGTCCAAAATGGTACATGCGGCCAAAACAGTACGTCCGCGCAGGCATCTTATTCGGATACCATCGTATTCTATTGAGACAATTTTCTGTCAAATTACGGCAATACAATCAGTATTTCCGCCGTTATTACCTCTAACTGGTGTTGGACGATGTTATACGATCTTAATGGGGAATTTCAGGTTATGCAGAATGCTCAATTCATCTCGCTTGTATTGCTGTTGTCAACTGTAACCAGTCAGGTGACAGCAAAAACCTACAAAGTCACTCATCGACACAGCCAAAAAGTGGTTCAAGGTTTGTGCCAGCGTGTCCAAGCCGGGGATATTATCGAATTTGCTCCCGGCAGTTATCAGCACTTGCAGGGATTAGCTATTCACAACAACGGCAGTGCGGACAATGAGATCGTTCTGCGGGCCGCCAAAGCGGGAACGGTTCAATTTAATGGGCATTTTGATTTATCCGTTCACGGCAGCTATATCAGGCTTGAAGGTTTTCACTGGCCGTTTAATCCGGACCGCAATGTGACAATCCGGGTTTTCGGCAATCATGTTACCCTGACACAGCTTTGGTTCGTTGGACAGGGCAATATTTTGGTTGAGCCGGAGGCGGACACCTCGCCGGACGATTTCAAGAACCGGGCCAGGTACCTGGAAATTTCACATTGCGCTTTTGTTGACAAACCTACCGGCGGGCAATGGATCGCGTTTTTCAGCTCTGCCAGTTCACCTCAATGGCAGGTGATTTCCGAAGCGGCCGGTAAAGACGTTGCGGCATTAGCACAGGTCTTGCCGCGTAATGCAAAAATCCATCACAACTACTTTAGCGGGCCGGTGGTTCCGGGCAATTCCGGCGGTGCATTTCGGTTCGGATTCGGTACCGGAACAGTACCAGTCGGTACACGGTGCCTTGTCGAAAACAACCTGTTTGAGCAATTTAACCAAGAAAAGGAAATTATCCCGGCCAAGCAAGGCGGCAACGTTTATCGCTATAACACGTTTCGTCAATGCAAAGGTGAGCTGTCGCTTCGTTCCGGCGGGCGTCAGATTGTCATCAGCAATTATTTCCTTGATATGCCTGGCCAGTCATTGGCGATGTGGGGGCCAAATAATTTTATCGCGAACAATGTCTTTCGATCGGGAACTCATTATTTTGTGCGACTGAATCCAGCAGTTGATAATGCAGATGACCCGTTTTATCAGTTACCTACCAAAGAACAGGGAGGAGTTTTTCATCGCTATCACTGTGAGGGGATGGTCTTTCTAAACAACACCGTCATCGACAAACACGATTACAATAACCCAAAGGTCAAGAAAAACATGCCCACTCAGGGGTATGGCAGTGTGCTGGCATTTGATCATTACAAATGCACAACGGCAGACAGACTCGGCAATTATGGCAACTATAAGATGTTGGTGCAGAATAATTATATCCTTCGGCAAAAACCAACAGATGTGAAGCTGCTGGGCGACTACAATGAGATGGGCTACTATTCGAGTTCATCAGGCTGGCCCGGGCACACTCAAGGACCGCAACCAGAGCATCTGGTTTCCAACAATGTGACGATTAAAAAGAATGTTATGGATTTTGGTTTCCTACTGCAGTCCATACCGCATCCCAAGCAACTAGCGGACGGCAGTATTATCAATGATGATAACAGCATGCCAAAGCAAGTCAACGGTTATCCGGTCTATACCGGTAAAACGACAGCCGCAATGCCGGTTTGGGCGGACATTGTGCCGGATATACCGGATTTAGGCTTTGATACTGTAGCGTTTGTTAAGAATGAGCTGACTTTAAACGGGAAACTGACAATCGGCAGTAATCTGCCGACCAAACAGCCTCCGCTAACGTATGAGAAGGTCGGCCCGGACTGGCTCAAAGATCATCCAAGTCTGTACGGTCAAACCGGAAACTATCGCAAAGATTATTACGACCAGTTCAAGCAGTGGGCACAAAAGACAAATTATCGTCATAAGTCCATCTTGCAGGACAAGGCAATTCAACTGAAATGAACAAATCCGGCTTTGGTTATCAGGCAACTGATAAAAGACAAGGCTTTTCTTGCATATATACATTAAGTTTGTACAGTGAGGATATTTGAGTGCATACAAATGACAACCGGCTCTATTATTTAGGATATTTAAGATGAATAGACGAAAATTTCTTAAGGATATTGGAATTGGCGTTGCGGCATTAAGTTTATCCGCCTGCTGTATGGGTTCTCAAAGAGGCTCCGACAACAAGGCGAAAGGGAACCGCCCTAATATTCTATTTATTATTGCCGACGACCAGTCACCATTTGACTTGAAGGTGTATAACCGGGATTCGACGCTGGATACCCCTATTCTGGATGAGCTTGCGGCAAAAGGGATGGTATTTGATGGAGCTTATCATATGGGTTCATGGTCTGGAGCGGTCTGTACACCTTCACGGCATATGATTATGTGCGGACGAACAGTATGGCATTTACCGGGCAAAAATCCAAACGCAGGCAAACCCGGAATGGCTCCCGCACATCTGGAAGATAATACCATGGGGGCAATCTTTAACCGGGCTGGATATGCCACGATGCGAACGTGCAAAAAGGGAAACAGTTATGCAGCTGCAAATGCCAAATTTGCTGTGCGGCGAGAAAGTACGAAACGCGGCGGCACCGATGAAACCGGCAGTGCATGGCACGCCCAACAGGTGCTCGATTACCTTAGCGACAGGCAGGCTAAAAAGGACGACAGACCGTTTATGATCTACTACGGGTTTTCGCATCCACATGATCCGCGTAACGGCAATGTTGATCTACTTGCCAAGTATGGGGCGGTTAATCATACGGATAAGGAATCACTGCCGCCGGTCAATCCGAATCAGCCCAAAATGCCTGTCAATTATCTCGATAAACACCCATTCCATCACGGTCATCTGGGATTGCGAGATGAAGTTAAGGTTCGCGGTGTGTGGGAAAGACGGGATGACCGGACGATCGGGAATGAAATTGGGCGTGAGTTTGCCTGCAGTGAGAATATCGACATCCAGATTGGACGAGTTCTCAAAAAACTTGAGGAAATGGGCGAGCTTGAGAACACCTATATTTTTTACACGGCAGATCATGGGATGGCAATAGGAAGGCATGGTTTGCAAGGCAAGCAGAATCTGTATGAGCATACGTGGCGGGTTCCGTTTATTGTGAAGGGGCCGGGGATAAAAGCCGGTAAGAGAGTTCAGGGCAACATCTATCTGCTGGATGTGCTTGGGACGATGTGTGACCTCGCAGGCGTCAAAACACCGGAGACTGTTGAGAGCACGAGTTTTAAGCCGGTTCTCGAAGGGAAGAAAGAGACTGTTCGCGATGTGATGTACGGCGTCTATTCCGGCGGAACCAAGCCGGGAATGCGATCCGTGCGAAAGGGAGACTGGAAGCTGATCAAGTATGATGTGCTGGATGGGAAGGTGCGACAGACCCAGCTGTTTAACCTGAAAGACAATCCGAACGAGTTGCTGAAAGAGCACCATGTGGATAAGATTGTGAAACTGACCGGCCGCAAGCCAAAACCCAATCAAGTGAATCTTGCTGAAGATCCAAAGTATGCTGGTAAGTTAGCGGAAATGGAAGACCTGTTATTGTCAGAAATGAGACGGCTTGACGATCCTTATCGGCTTTGGGATCAGCCTGACAATCTATAAAGATTCTATCTGA
The DNA here is from genome assembly GCA_028282905.1 of Sedimentisphaerales bacterium. GTDB lineage: Bacteria > Planctomycetota > Phycisphaerae > Sedimentisphaerales > Anaerohalosphaeraceae > 4572-13. The sequence continues at coordinate 79,742 of JANQGW010000098.1, forward strand.
TGGGCAGATCGAAAGAAGGCAGTCAGTCAATCACGACCACAAACCGCTTCGACTTCACTTTGAAGCGGCTTGTAGTATTTCTCAGTATTATTTCCCAGTTAGCTTCATAGTGCCGCCTTTGCCAGCGGGCAGATTTTGCCAGTCAGGGCCTTCGGCTATAATGTCAGCTTGGATATCCAGCATAATCTTTTTCAGTTCATTCAGTTTTTCCGGATTATCTTCTGAGATGTCTTTTTGTTGGCCGATATCTGTGCATAGGTTATACAGTTCGAATCGCTGCATTTGGACATTTCGGAGATAGTCGAAGTCCTGCTGATCGAATGGATGCCATTTGGACCAATGCCGCATAACCGGATCGGCCGCCAGGAGGTAATCGCCCTGCCTGACAACGCAAATCGGACTGGAGCGATACAAGAACCAGAACAGCGGTTTTTCACGTTCGAAACCTTTACCTTCCAACAATGGCCGTATGTCGCTGCCGTCAATGGTTCGGTCAGCAGGCAGTTTTGCACCAGCCAGCGTAGCCGCGGTCGGCAATATGTCCACAAAACCGGCGGGGGCATCGCAGGCATTGCCGGCCTTGATCTGTTCAGGCCAGCGAATAATGCCGGGGACGCGAATACCCCCTTCGTACAGCAGACTCTTGCGGCCACGGAGCGGGCCGGTTGAACCGGGATGCCACGGGCCGTTATCCGAACTGAAAAGTATCAGTGTATTTTCGGCCAAACCGGCTTTTTCCAATGCTTCCAGAAATCTGCCCGCCGCCAGATCAAGATTTTCAATATTGGCATAATAGACAGCTTCTTTATGGTTTAAGCCGCGGGCCTCATACTTGGCGACCAATTCCGGTGGTGAAGCTAATTTTTTGTGCGGTTCGTTGAACCAGAGATTCAGATAGAAAGGCTTGTTCCTATCCCGACGATTTTTCAGCCAGTCAATCGCATCATCAGCAAGAATCTGGCAGGAATAGCCCTTTAGCGGGCCACACGCCTTGCCGTTCCGCATGAAGTTAACCGGATTCAGGTGGCTGGGCAATGCATTATTATCGCAGGCAAACCAATCATCAAATCCCTGTTCGCCGGGCGTTGGTCCGCTCATCAATTCCTGGCTCCATCGACTCAGGTGCCATTTACCAATATGACATGTCGCGTAGCCGGCGTCCCGCAACACTTCAGCCAGAGTAATCTCAGATTCCGGCATGTGCATCGGACCGTCCGCCGGCACCCAGTCATAGACGCCGCTGCGGTTGTGATTGCGACCGGTCAGCAGCGCCGCACGCGACGGCGAACACACCGCAGAACCCGCATAGAAACTGGTAAACCGCACCCCTTCACTTGCCAAAAGGTCAATATTCGGCGTATCAATTTTGCCGCCATAGCAGCCAATATCGCTGTACCCCAGATCATCGGCAATCATCAGCACGATATTGGGACGATTTTGGCCCGTTAGCTTTGTGCTCGCACAGGAAACGGTAAATAATGAGATTGCAACCAGCAGAACCGTAAAGACTTTGACTTTATCCATGTCATCAACCTTTCAATTTTGAATGCGTGAACAGACTGTACCGACAGACATGGGTTTTGTCAATCATGAGACAGCAAAAGGCTGAGTGCGTGCAGAATAATCGTCGAACAATCCCGAAATGACAATTATTCTTTGGGAACCTGAACATTAAGTTTTTCGATCAGGCGATTGAGGCGGCGGCGGTCGATGCCGAGAATCTTGGCGGCGGCGACTTTACGCCCTTTGGTGACTTTCAGGGCTTCAGTAATGAGTTTATGCTTGGCCGCAGCCAGTGTCGGCAAGGGGCTGTCGGCACTGACACCGGTGTAAGAGGCCATCAGGATTTCCGACGGCAGCACAGTCGGCTCGACGACTTCCGTCTGCGATAAAACATGACATCGCTCCATCGCATTGGACATTTCCCGCACATTGCCCGGCCAGGCATAGCCTAACAGCATCCGTTCGGTTTGCTCGGAAAGCGTCTTAACCGGTTCGTCATAGAAATCAGCAATATTGCTCAAAAAATGGTTCGCCAGCGGAAGGATATCCTCCACCCGTTGACGCAGCGGCGGAATCTCCAAATTCACCACATTGATACGATAGTACAAGTCCGCTCGAAACTCATTCTGCTCGACCATCTTCTTCAAATCCCGGTTGGTTGCACACAACACCCGCACATCGACCGGATATGTCTGTGTAGAGCCGACGGGCGTTACCGTGCCTTCCTGCAGCACACGCAAAAGCTTCGCCTGCAGCTCGAGCGGAATTTCGCTGATTTCATCGAGGAAAATCGTACCGTTGTCAGCCGCCCGGAAAAAACCGAGCGTGTCATTGATCGCCCCGGTAAACGCGCCTTTGACATGTCCGAAAAGCTGGCTCTCAAACAGTTGACCGGTCAGCGTCGTACAATCGACCGGCACAAAGGCATTCTGCACACGACGACTGTGATGATGTATTTTGCGGGCAACCATTTCCTTACCGGTTCCGGTTTCACCCGTAATGGTCACACAGCTTTGACGGTGAGCAATAGACTGAATCATTTCAAGAAGTGACGTAAACGCATCGGAGCCGCCAATGAGCGCAGGAGCCGCGGCAACACCGTCTCCCTGTTCAGCGGAGACCGCTTTTTTCGAGACAGGCTCAGTTTTCCCCTTTTTGGGCGCATTCCGTTGCGGCGTCTGTCGTAGATCGGCACTGCCCATGATCGGTTAAAATCCCCCCGGTTAAAGTACGCATCGGGCCTGCATACTTCGTCCGGAAATCCATTTATACTATTTCCTGTTGGTGAGAAAAAAAAGAAGTGTCGAACCACGCTTTTCTTTCACACCTCCATCCGTCCTATATTGTACGAAGTCCGAATTGGAAAATCAAGGTGTTATAGGGCATTTTCCGAAAACTTTCGCATATCCAGCCATTCAATATCTATTTTCAGACTAAAATTAAAGTATCCTTCTGTCCGGATTCTTAAAATCATTGACAAAAAGGCCCTGTTTGAGTACTCTGGCGTGTTTAAATTGCCGCGACGGGCGGCTGAACGGAACAATTGTGGTAAACGAAAGACGACAATTATGAATATTTCACTGGATTGGTTGCGGGATTATGTGCAGACGGAACTTTCGGCCGAGGAAATCGGCGATATCCTGAGCGATCTGGGCTTTCCGATTGAAAGCATCGAAACCGTCGGTGATGACACCATGCTGGACGTCGAGATCACCAGTAACCGCGGCGACTGCCTGGGGCACATCGGCATCGCTCGCGAACTGTCAGCCGCGACGGGCAAACAGCTGACGCTGCCGTCTTTCGAATTGGTCGAATCTGACGAATCGGCTGAGACGCTGATCGGCGTTGAGATTCATGAGCCGGCCTTGTGTAACCGCTATACCGCCCGTGTAATTAAAGACGTCAAGATCGGCCCGTCCCCGGACTGGCTGGTCAAGCGGCTGGAAACTATCGGTGTGCGAAGTGTTAATAATGTCGTCGATATCACCAACTATGTCATGATGGAAACCGGCCAGCCCTCACACGCGTTTGACTATGACAAGGTTGAAGGGCAAAAAATTATTGTCCGCAGGGGTGTGAATGGTGAGCGACTGGTCAGTATCGATGAAACCAAATGCGATTTGGACGAGTCAATGCTGGTCATCGCCGACGCGAAAAAGCCGACCGCCATGGCGGGTGTCATGGGCGGGCTGGATTCAGAAGTTTCTGAAACAACAACCAATGTCCTGCTGGAAGTGGCCCATTTTGAGCCGGTAACCGTTCGCACCGCCTCGCGTAAGCTGAACCTTCCATCGGATGCGTCGTTCCGCTTTGAGCGACATGTCGATACCGACAACATCGCGTGGGTGTCGGACCGCATTGCCCAGATGATGGCTGAACTGTGCGGCGGCACGGTCGCTACGGGCATTGTGGATGCCTGGCCGGAAAAACGCGAAGCGGCCACCGTCGGAATGCGGCCGTCACGAATGAACGCCCTGCTCGGCATCGAGATTCCCAGCGATAAAGTCGTCGAAATTTTCACCTCGCTGGGCTTTCGGCCGGAAGTAAAAAATGATAATTTGATTGTCTGCACGCCTCCAAGCTGGCGGCATGATTTGTATCGTGAAGCCGACCTGATCGAAGAAGCCGCGCGGTGTTATGGATTCGACAAAATTCCCGTTGAGCCGAAGATTCATATTGAAGTGGCCAAACCCAACCTGCGTGAAAAGACCGCCCAGAAGCTCTGCGGCTATCTGACCGGGTGCGGTTTTTATGAGTCAATCAACATTACATTCGTCGATGAAAAGGTCGCTAACCTGTTTGCCGATAACCCCGCCGAGTCGCACATGTCGATTCGTGAGGAAGTGCTCAAGACCACCAACTGCCTGCGGCAGAACCTGGTCGGATCGCTGGTGTCGGTCATGGGTGCCAATTACAATGCCGGCAACAAGCCGTGCCGATTGTTTGAACTGGCTAATACGTTTGTGCCGGACGCCAACCATGAGCCGGGCAAGATGCCGGATGAACATACGAAGCTGACGCTGGTGGCCGATGATGATTTTTGCATTCTGCGCGGCGTCGTCGAAGGCGCAGTCGCGAGTATCTGTCCGAATAGCGTGGTGGATTTCAAGCCAACCGAGAAAAAATGGGCCGCAGCCGCCGCCGAGATTACACTGGACGGTGAAGTACTGGGCTATGCGGCCCTGCTGTCGGCCGATGTCGCTAAACAGTTTGATATCGAAAAGCAGGATGTCGCCGCGGCGGAATTAAACTTTGAACTGCTGCTGGAAAAAGCTGGGGACATCCCGACAGCCAAACCGATTCCGCGTTTCCCGGCGATTGTGCGCGATTTATCGCTGATTATCGACGAACCGGTACAGTGGAACCAGATCACCGCGACCGTGCAGACCAAGGCGCCCGCGGAACTGGAACAGATCGATTTCTCCGGCCTGTATCGCGGAAAACCGATTCCGAACGGTAAAAAATCCGTCACCGTCTCAATGCGATTCCGCGACGAAAACGGAACCCTCACCCACGAAACCGTGGACGGCTGGGAACAAACGATTCTTACAGCCCTGAAAGACGACCTGAAAGCCGAATTGCGAACGGCTTAATATAGCGTTAAATGAAAAACTTGTTAGAAGGATCAGGAAATGAACAGAACAATTCTGTTTGTAATAGCAGGAGCTGTAATTATGGGTTTATCCGGTTGCTCTAAGAAGGACAATTCTAACCAAAACCTTAGCTGGCAAGAGCAAATTTCTGCAAAGGCTCTGACAGAATACCAATTCACTAAACTGTGCCAGCAGGCATACAAAGAAAAAATTCCTGAAGCTAACATTGAAATTGTAAACACGCTTGAATTAAAAGTACATTATAAAGGCAAAGAATTTACCAGCTACCTTGGAAATATTTGGTTCCAATGTAAGGACTACCCAAAGGATAGGGTTGATGTGTGCAATCAAACAATCAACACTTATTTGAATATATTGGATGACAGTACCGTAGAACCCAACATCGATAAAAATTTAATTATCCCTATCATTAAAGATAAAATCTATTTAGACAGCATTAAAACAGAATTATCTTCAGACTTACCAATTTATGCAGAGTTTTTAGCTGGAGATCTATATATCATATACGGCATCTATCATGGAGATAGAATCCAATACTTACCGAATGATGACATCGAAACGTTAGATGTCCCCAAAGAAAATCTTAGAGAGCTTGCCGTCTCAAACCTCAAAAAACTTGCTACAGCGGTTCAGCGTCATGACCCAGAAGATTTCTTTGTTATTTCGTCACAAGGGGTGCCCGCATCGAGTGTAATACTAATCGAATATATCTGGTCTCAACAAGAATCGTCTGTTTCAGGAGACATCATTGCTTCCATCCCTTGCGCCGACCTTATCTTTTTCACTGGAAGCAATAATGCTGAAGGAATAAGAAAAGTAAAAAAAGAAGTTCAAGAAGTTTTCAGCACTGAGCCAAAAGCAATTTCTGAGACTCTTCTAATTCGCAAGGATGGACAATGGCAAGTCTTCACCGACTAACTCATTTATTTATTTTAGTATACCGGTCTTCGGATAATGGTTTTTAGTTTTTCCGGGGCGACTCGGCGCGGGTCGGAGAGGTAGATTTCGTGGTGATTGCCGGAGAAGGTAAGGCTATTTTCTTCGGAAAAGGCCTGCATCTTTTCGATGGTTTCTCCGACCTGGTCATACGGGCCGACGTGGAGCATCTGGACGCAGCGGCCTTCGTTCATCACTTGCAGTTTCACGTCTTTAACCTTTTGGGCTTTGCCTTTGTCCAGTAATGCCTTGACAGCTTTGTCGAGATCCGCCTGTTTAACACAGTCGGGTGTGCGGATCATGAGTGTCCAATGCCAGTCTTCCTTTGGCAATTGGCACAGGTTATCGCTACCGCCCGGGCCGTACCAAAGTGATTCAAGTTTGCAGACAACATAATCGCCCAATCCGGCAGCTTTCCGAGTCATTTTAATCGTAAAGGCCATACTGTAGAGAGCGCCGATGCATTCTTCGAACATCGCTCCGCCGGGAGCGCCGCTGCCTTCGACAGCGAGGTATTGTGCGGCGGTGGTTTCTATGAATGCCGGCTTGGAAACAGCTTTGTACTCGGCTTTGTGTTGTTTGAACAGGTCAATTTTTTCGTTGTCTGTCATGTTGGCTCCTTTTGGCTTTTATGTCGCCCCACCGGGGCTTTGAAAATTATTCCAATCTTCCGGAGGCTTACGCCTCCGGCTACGGTCTTGTCATCCCTTCGGGATTCTATTGTGCAAAATACAATATTAACTCGTTTCCATTTCTGAAAAGCAATAACTCATTCAAAGCCGGTCTGGATGCCGGGACAAGCCCGGAATGACAATATGAAGAAGTTATCTCTTTTCGATGGGTACGTAGATATCCGTCAGCAGTTCGTCTTCCGGAGTATCCTCGGGACTGTTGAGATAAATTTCCATACTCGGTGCCGAGCAGATTTCATAGCCACTGGCCGGCGCCCACTGACCACACAGGGCAGCATAGGTCTCGCACAGTTTCATGTAACTGCCGTGGTGAGTCGTTACGGCATACAGCCCGGCTTCAATGGTCTGGACGCCGATTTCACCTTCCGGCTGTACATCTGCTTCGGTTGTAAGACACGCATCATAGCGGATTTTATCCGGCGGGGTGACTTCCGGGTCGTCATAGCTCAGACCGATAAATTCGGTACCGGGCTGGAACAATCCCCGGGGACCGGCCCAGTCACACAGCTTTTCCCAGGCCTTGCCGCATTCCGGATAAGGGCCGGTGTGACGAACAAAAACGACTTTTCGAGCAGGAACTTCTTTAATCTGAACATCCATTTGAATCTCTCCTTGTGTCATATTAGGTAATCGTATTAGCAGCTCCGCGTGGCTTTCCTTCTTATACTCGCCGGGAGACATTCCAAAGCGATTTTTGAAAGCGCGCGTGAAAGATTCGACCGATTCATACCCGGCATCGAACGCCAGTTCAGTCACACTGCGGCCGGTTTGCGTCAGCCGCTGGGCAGCCCGTTCCAGCCGGAGCCGGCGAACATAGGCCGACAGCGTTTCGCCCACCATCCCGCGGAAAATCCGGTGGAAATGGTACGGTGAAAAACACGCAACCTGAGCCAACTCGTCCAGCGTCAAATTCTCATACAAATTGTTCTGGATATACAGCAACACCTTGAGGATACGCTGCTGATAGGTTGTCTGCGTCTCATCTTTCATGCCCACACTATACCCCCAACGGCGGTCGCGTGCCTGACATTTTTTGCGAATTTTTCGCTTTTCTTAAGCACGCGGCTTTGCTATCTTCATTCGCAACTGATAATAGCATAGACAGGAACATTGATGAAAATACGACAACTGGACAGGCGGGATTCACTGGAGACGCTGACGGAACTGCTGCACCGGGCTTACCGGGCACTGGCCGAGATGGGATTTCGGTACTGGGCAACGCATCAGACGGTTGAGGATACACAACAGCGCATCGCCAGCGGCGAATGCTATGTGGCAGTTGACAATGATGCGCTGATTGGCACGATAAAGTTGACGCCTCCGGAGAAAACCGGCGGCTGTCGGTGGTATGCAAGACCAGAAGTGGCCACCTTTCATCAGTTTGCCGTTGATCCTGCTCATCAGGGGCAAGGGATTGGTTCGAGACTTCTGGAGCATGTTGAGAAACGATCCGCGGAACTCGGTGCGGCTGAATTGGCGTGTGACACCGCCGAAGGCGCAACACATCTGATCGACATGTACATAAAACGCGGCTACCGGAAGGTCGATACCGTGACTGGGACGAAACAAACTACGTCAGCGTAATTTTGAGCAAGACACTCTGACAGCCTGTAAGAGTTCACACTTTAATGTGATACATAACAAGCTAAAGCTTGAACTCATACAGAATTACCTAACAATGTGGATGTGCTGTTCGGGCGTTGGCTGGGCCTGGGTTTTGGGTCCACCGATAGCCGTCCAGCCAATCGCGGCGAGTTTGCCGTCGTGGAACACATAGGGCATGAACTCGTCATCGGTCATCAGGCCGTCACCATTGGTCCGGCTGCGGTAGAAATAGATTTCCACCAGACGCTGTTGGCCATCCACTACCTCAAAGAATTGCTCGGGCGGCTTGCGGCGAGACAGCGGCAGCGTCGCCTGTGTCGGCTCGAGCATCAAAAGCACCGCGTCACGCTCCATCCCCAACTGCACTTCAGCCGCGGCGGCATGATACCGTAAAATCGCATCCGACACCACCGTCGAACAGCCTGCTATCAGCAACACCCCTGCCAACACCCCCAATAGACCGTTACGCATAAATCGCTCCTTTCAATTCGTCATTCGTCCATCGACAATCGTCAATTCTACAGGTTCCACGCCTTCGCAAAAGCCTCAAAGCTGCGGTCATAAGTCCGTTCGGCCTCTTCGGGAAAACAGCAGCCGGGAAGCTGCTTGCTTTTCAGGTGATACTGCAAACAATCACAGCACATCCCCCGACGACCGCAACTGGTATAAGTACACGAACAAAACTCCAGATTCTTATCTTTCTTACATTCCATCATGATCTCCGATAAATTACAAATTCCAACTATCAAGCATCCAATTTAATCATGTCACTCTCGACAGATGACTATTTTACACTATTATCCTGAATAATCAACCACTGCCCCAAGGCGAGCCGGTGTGGATTCCCATTCCCGTTTCAATTTGGTATCCATGCTTCGTTCCCCAATTTTTCGCGGCGTTTTCAAGCGTGCTGTTGCCGCAATTGAGCAGCCATTCGGAAATGTATTTGGCCATGCCCGAATCCTTCATCCGCCCAACGCGGCTGCTGATCGGCGAAACCATTTCCTTAAGTCCCATATGCACCGAATGCCGAATCACCCGGTCAACCAGCGACAAATTCTCAGCATTGAGCTTCTCGCGGAATATGCTCTGCACCTTTGTGTCTTTCCACAGGGATTTGAGCTGCTTGAGATCGCCCGCCGAAGCCGCGACCGCAACTTTATCTTCCAATGTTACCGGTTTCCAGCTTAGCTTTGTTTGCAGGAAATTAACCTGTTTTTTATTCAGGCTCCAATTCTCCAGACGCCCAAGCATAATATCCTTGACATCCCGACTCCCTAAGTCTATTAAAACCTCCGCAACCTCTAAGTCGCAGCTCTTTTTAAACTCCGCCAACAACGGCGGCACAACCGCCTGGCCAAGTTCACGGCACTTCTGCCACTCCCCTTTAGCGACATAATACCGAACCTTTTCATCCATGGTCTCCGGCTGCCATCCCAGGCGGTCAAGCACGGTAATCGTCTCCTGCTGCGTATCTTTGATGGACAGTAATTCGGAAATCTTGGAGGCGTGTTCAGCGGTGGCCAGTTGCGCAATCACTCCCATCCCATTTTTTCGAACCCAAAAACTCTTCTTCACAACATCGACCAGTTCGGGAATAACCGTCGGGTCTTTAAATTCTTTCAGCGCACTGAAAATGCGATCCTGTGTCCGGCCATGGCTTCTTTCCAGTGCCTGAACCAGGATAGGTGCCGCAGACGGGTCGTTAATCTTCACCAGCGTCTCGACCACTTCGTCCGTACAGAAATTGTCCATATGATCTGCCAACAGCGGAATGGCCTGCGGGCCATAGTCGCCCAGCATTTCAATCACTTTCTTCTTATCCGTCGGACTTTGAACGTCCGGTGCATTTGAAAGCAGCTCAAAAATCTCCGGGCTTTTTTCAAATTTCTGAAGGGCATCGATGGCTTCGCTCTGAGAGAACGTGTCGGCCAAAGCATCCTCAATAAACGGCAGGACTTTGGGATTTTGAGTCAGCCCCATCGCCCGGATAGCATCATCACCGATCATCCGGTCATCGGCTGCGCGAATCAGCATTTGTATCGCGGCATCATTGCCAATATAGCCCAGCGACTCCAGTGCCATTTTTTGACGGTCACGGTCGCGGCCCTGCAAATCCATTCGGAACGGACGGAGCATGGACTTACTGTTCAGCTTGCCCAAAAAATCACCGATGGCCCGTTTGACATCTTCGTGATTGCCGGGAGCTTGAAGCTGTTCAAGCATGGGCCTAACCACCCGCGGGTCACGGATATTGCCCAATGCCTCCACAGCCGCAATCTGCACCATCACCTCCATGGCCTTGTCGTTGACCTCAGGAGCGGCGGCCTTTTCTTCTCGCTGCTGTGACAGCGGAGTCCCGCCGGATCTGCCCGACCGGCGATGACGCCCTGATGACAGGTCTGAAGGCCTGCCGGTACTTCTTTTAGGAGACAATGCCCCTTTAACGGCGTCGAGTGCTTCGGCGGCCTGCTGTTTGACCTGCGGTTCTGAGTCCGAAAGAAGTTCCGTCAGCGGCTGCAAGGCATCTTCGTCCAGTGAATCCAATGCTTCGGCGGCTTCTCTTTTGACAAACACATCCTCATGCTTCGACAGCTTATTCAGGTAAAATACGGCATTATATCCCCCCAGTTCCAGCAGTCCTTTGCACACATCATCCACTGCAAAGTTGTCTTCCATCACCAGATCGTATAAATCCTGAGCCGCCCGCTGGTCACCCAGTTTCGCCAGTGCGACGGCATAATCGGACCGGGCAAAACGGTCTTCAAACATCCCGTCCAGAAGTATGTCGTAAGCGGTAGGATCGCCAATTTCTCCAAGCGTATTGATAATATCCTTCTGGATCATCCGGTTCCTGCGATCATCGAGCATTTTCAGCAGCGTGCTGACAACACGCTTATCCCGAGCGGCAGACAACGCTGCCAATGCCTTTTTCTGTTCCGGAAACGAGCCGCCTTTCAGTGTCGCCAGGTGCTCCTTGAGTACTGCGGCGTCCATACTGTTTTTCGTCGGTGGAGTATATTTGTCGCCGCCGGCACAGGCGCGTTTCGCCTTCTCGACTTTAGACAATGCCGAACCGGGCTTGGAATCTCCTGGGCCGGGTGTTGGTTTGGCCGCCGACGGTGCATCCGGAAAGTTCCCCGGATTCTGCAGCAGTTCAATTAACGGTGCCACAGCGCGTTTATCCTTTAGCTGGCCCAACTGCTCGGCGGCATCGGCCCGGACAAACGGGTCGTTGTCTTTCAGATTTGCAATCAGATCATCCACCTGATCAGCGTAAACAGCCATCGAAAACAGGGAAAACAAAGCCAGACAGCCAACCACTTGCATTCTTAAACGCACCATCAAAATCTCCTTTCCTTCAAGGTTATCCTTCAATATCGCCTGTCATTATAAGTGTGGAACTTTGAAAGTCTAACTTTTTATTCGACCTTATCAAAGTTTAATCATTCCAGCATCATCAGGCCGAATTGTCAGGAAAAATGCAGTTCGATGACTTCCTTGTCGCTGAGGATGTGTTCGCGGGGAATGTTCTGACCATCGTGGATATTCGGTGAGTTCCAGGCCCGGGCGGATTTGAGTTTTTCGGCCAGCTCTCGGTGGACCAGTACCGCCAGATCGTGAACGGTGCCGCCGCGTTTGAGGGTGAATGGATCGGTCATATCTGCCGGCTGGTGCGGCTTTTTCGCATAGACACGCACAACATCCAGCATCTCGAAAATCCGCTGCATCAGGGTCTCGGTCCCGTCACCGGTTTCGGAGGATATCTCGATATATTCAAACGGCCGCTCAGTCAGCTCTTTCAGCGTCTCCAGCGTACCGGCCGGGGCAATATCGGCTTTGGTCGCAATCACGAATGTCTTACGAGCCAGCCGGTTACCCAGTTCATCTTCAGAATCGAGCGATTCATCGAGAATCAGCCGGTGTGAATCCAGATAACCAATACAAACATCCATCTGCTTCAGCACTTCGCCAGCCAGGTCAATCACAATCGCCAGCATATCAGCTCCGCGGTAGGTATTGACCAGCCCGGCCGGGGCGAATTCGGCAGTGATCGGCGGCGCATCGACCAGTTGAATCTTGACGTCCTCATAAGCAGCCATCCCGGGCACCGGCTTGTCAGTGGCAAACGGATAATCGGCCACATTGACATGCGCCTTGGTCAGGGTTGCCAGGATCGTACTTTTGCCGCTGTTGGGCATTCCGACCAGGGCAATCTGGCCGGCACCGCCTTTGGGAACATGAAACACATCGACCTGCTTAGCCCCGCCCTTTTTGCCGCCGCCTTCCATTGCAGCTTTGAGCTTGGAAATGCGTTTCTTCAGATCCGCCTGCATATGCTCGGTTCCCTTGTGCTTGGGAATCTCCCGCAGCATTTCCTCGAGTGCCAACAATTTCTCATCGTCGGTCCCGGCAGCCTTATACCGTTCTTCTGCTTTCTTATATTGTTGTGTCAGGTTCGCTGGCATTTTTTCATTGTCAATTGATGATTGACGATTGATTATTATACTGCATTCTACAAAAAAACGCTGCCGGAGTCAATCCGACAGCGTTTATGAACTTTTCAATAATAAGCCAGAACTTAGTCTGCGACACGCTCTGCAACCATATCACCAACATCGCTGGTAGTATAGCCCATTTGCTTGGCCGCCAAGGATTTGAGCTTATTGGCTGTCACATCGCGAACAGCCGCGTCAATCTTCTTAGCCGCTTCGTCTTCGCCGAGCGTTTCGAGCATCATCTGCATGGCACAAATCGCGGCCAGCGGATTGATGACACCCATGCCGGTGTATTTCGGTGCCGAGCCGCCAATCGGCTCAAACATACTGACACCTTCGGGGTTGATGTTTCCACCGGCAGCAATGCCCATGCCGCCCTGCGTCATGGCGCCCAGATCGGTAATGATATCACCAAACAGGTTGCCGGTCACCAGCACATCGAACCATTCGGGGCTTTTGACCATCCACATGCAGGTCGCATCGACGTGGTAGTAATCGCGTCGAATATCCGGATAATCCCGCTCACCCATTTCATGGAACGCTCGTTCCCACAGACCATAAACATAGGTCAGTACATTAGTCTTGCCGACCAGGCCGACGGTGTTTTCATCGCCAACGCCGCGAGCTTTTTTACCGTGCTTGCGGGCATATTCAAAGGCGTACTTCAACGCACGATCGATCTGGAAACGCGTATAGACAGCCGTTTGAGTGGCCACTTCGTGCGGGGTATTTTCCATCATAAGCCCACCGGAGCCGGTGTAGATATCGCCTGAGTTTTCACGTACGACAACATAGTCGATTTCCTTCGGGCCTTTATCCTTGAGCGGGGTTTCCACACCGGGAAACAGGCGAACCGGACGCAGATTGATGTACTGGTCCATCTCGAACCGCATCCGAAGCAGCAGGCCTTTTTCGAGAATACCGGGCTTGATGTCCGGGTGACCGATCGCACCCAGCAGAATCGCGTCCTGCTTCTTAAGCTCATCGACCGCGCCGTCCGGCAGGATTTCGCCGGTCCGTTTATAGCGTTCGCCGCCAAAATCATATTCGGTCTGTTCGACCTTAAAACCGAACTTCGCCGCGGCGGCTTCCATCACCTTGACTGCTTCAACCGTTACTTCCGGGCCGGTACCGTCACCGCCCATCACACCAATCTTGTACGTCTTCATCAAACTTATCCTTTCTCAATTACTTGTGAGTTTTCTTTATGGTTATGCGTTAAGCATTTTTCTTTTTAATATGCGGCAACAGTCCGCCGTCATTAACGATTTCGAGAGCAAAGTCCGGCAGCGGCGTAAATTCGATTTTTGCCCCCTGCGTCTTGTTATCGATGGTACCGTCCTTATAATCTATCTCCAGCTCGTCGCCGTCGTTGATTTTATCCAGTGCGCCGTGCAGTTCGATGGGGTAGAAGCCGCAATTGATACAGTTGCGATAGAAGATTCGGGCAAACGAATGAGCGATGACCGCACCGACTTTGGCGCCCTGAATCGCCCAGACGGCGTGCTCGCGGCTGGAGCCGCAGCCGAAATCATCACCGCAAACAATCACATCGCCTTCACCACACTTACCGACAAATTCCGTATCCAGATCTTCCATGCAATGTGTCGCCAATTCAACCGGATCATCCGTATTCAGATACCGCGCCGGGATAATCTCATCCGTATTGACATGGTCGCGTTTATAAACATGTGCTTTTGCCATTTTTTTCTCCTGCTAAATGAAACCGCAAGTTCAGCGGATTATCACAGATTTTTATTGTTATAAATATTTTCTTGGGTCGGCGAGTTTGCCTTCGACGGCACTGGCCGCGGCGGTTGCCGGGTTGGCCAGGAACACCTCGCTCGTGGGGTCGCCCATGCGTCCAACAAAGTTTCGGTTGGTCGAACTGATACATTTTTCGCCTGAGCCAAGCACGCCCATGAAACCGCCCAGGCATGCGCCGCACGTCGGAGCACTGATCACACAGCCGGCACTGTAGAAAATATCAAACAGGCCTTCATCCTGGCACTGTTTCCAGATGCCGGGTGTGGCAGGCACGATAATCGTACGAATGGCCACTTCTTTGCCCTTCATAACCTCTGCGGCCAGTCGGAAATCTTCAATCCGGCCGTTGGTGCAGCTTCCAATGTAGCACTGGTCCATCTCCAGACCGGCACATTCGCCGATCGGTGTACCGTTACTGGGCAAATTCGGCAAGGCCACCAGCGGTTCGAGCGTCGAGCAGTCAATGGTATCTTCATGAACATACTCGGCATCCGGGTCAGACTGGAACACGTCCCAATCCTGTCGGCCTTTGAGGCGTCCCTTGAGATATTCTTCCGTCGTTTCGTCACAAGCGATAATCGCGTTTTTGCCGCCCGCTTCGATGGCCATATTCGTAATCGTCATGCGGGCTTCCATCGACAACTCCTTGATGGTCGGGCCGACATATTCGATGGCTTTGTACAATGCGCCATCAGTACCGATGCGGCGGATAACCTCCAGCACGATATCCTTGCTGTAAACACCCTTCGGCAATGAACCGTTCAGCGTAAATTTCATGGACGCGGGTACTTTGAACCACAGTTCGCCGGTCGCAATCGCCGCAGCCAGATCAGTTGAACCAATCCCGGATGAAAAACAGCCGAACGCACCATAGGTGCAGGTATGTGAGTCGCCGCCGACGATCACTTCACCCGGACGGACGTGACCCTGTTCCGGCAATAGTGCATGACAGACGCCGGCCTTGCCCAGCGGGTAAAAGTACTTGATGTTCTTTTCCTTTACCCAGGCGACCAGCCGCTTGTGCAGTTCAGCACTTTTAATATCCTTGGCCGGCTGAAAGTGGTCCGGCGTCACATAAATCTTTTCATTGTCAAAGACCTTGTCCAGTCCATATTCTTTGAGCTTGGACACACCCGACGGCGTCGTCACATCATGACACATCACACCGTCGATCTTGGCGTTTACAATGTCGCCGGCCTTGACGCTTGTCTTACCCGCAGCACGGGCAAAAATTTTCTCCGTTATCGTCATTCCCATAACTTATACTCCGTTAGAGTTCGCTTATCTGATTTTTTACCATGAAGTTCATGAAGGATAAATATTATAAAACTTCATGCTCTTCATGCACTTCATGGTTACAAACCATTGTTCAATTTTTATAAGTCAACTTTCGTGGCCGCTTTGTCATCGGTCTGGACAGTCAGCATCCGATTGATCGCATCGACGTAGGCTTTGGCACTGGCTTCGATAATATCCGTCGAGACGCCGCGGCCGATAAACGTCCGCCCTGCCTCATTTTTGATCTGTGCGGTCGCTTCACCCATCGCTTCTTTACCGCCGGTAATCGCCCGGATCGAATAATGATCCAGCTTCGGTGATTGGCCCGTCGCCAGACGAATGGCCTCGTATGCCGCGTCAACCGGTCCGTCACCACAGGCCGCCGCCTGATGCACCTCGTCGTCAGCGGTACGAATCTTCACCGCACCGGTCGGCAGCGTACCGGTACCGCTGGTCACGTTGAGGTATTCCAGCCGATAAACCTGTTCGACCATGCGAACCTCGTCGTTGATAATTGCGGCGATGTCCTCGTCGAAGATTTCCTTTTTCTTGTCGGCTATTTCAAGGAACTTTTCATAGGCCGTCTGCAGTTCTTCCTCGGTCAACTGATAACCAAGCTGCTTGCAGCGATCCACAAAACCGTGGCGACCGGAATGGCGTCCGAGAACCATACGCGAACCGGACAGGCCGATCATCTCCGGCGTCATTATTTCATATGTCTCGCGATGTTTTAAAATGCCGTCCACGTGAATGCCCGACTCGTGGGCGAAGGCGTTGGCACCGACAATCGCCTTGTTCGGCTGAATCACAAAACCGGTCAACTGCGAAACCAACTGGCTCGCCCGGTAAATCTCTTTGGTATTGATATTGGATGTCACGTTCGGCTCGAAGAAATCCTCGCGGGTGTGAATCGCCATGACGATTTCTTCCATCGCCGCATTGCCGGCCCGCTCGCCGAGACCATTGATGGTACACTCAACCTGCCGGGCACCGTTGCGAACACCGGCCAAAGAATTAGCGGTCGCAACGCCGAGGTCATTGTGGCAGTGTGTGCTCAGGACGGCTTTTTCGATGCCTTTGACATTGGCCTTGAGCTTGGCGATGATCTGGCCATACTCATATGGCAGCACATATCCGACAGTATCCGGAATATTCAGTGTTGTCGCGCCGGCTTCGATGACGGCGGCGAGAATTTCGTACAAAAATTCCATTTCGCTGCGGCAGGCATCCTCCGGTGAAAATTCCACCTCGTCGGCGTGTTCACAGGCACATTTAACCGCTTCAACCGCCATTTTCAGCACTTCATCCGGTTTTTTGCGGAGCTTATACTCCATATGAATCGGGCTGGTGGCGATAAACGTGTGAATCCGGCTCTTTTTCGCCGGGGTCAGGGCTTTGCCTGCCGCCTCGATATCCTTGGCATTGGCACGTGCCAGGCCGCAGATTGTTACACCGGAAATCTGCTCAGCGCACAGCTTAGTCGCCTCAAACTGGGCCGGCGAAGACACTGGGAAACCCGCCTCGATAACATCCACACCCAATTTCGCCAATTGATGGGCAATTTCGAGCTTTTCGCTGATGGAAAGGGCCGCACCCGGCGACTGTTCACCATCGCGCAACGTCGTATCAAATATTGTCACATGTTCTGCTGACATAGCTAACTCCATATTTTAAAAGGTGTTACAGAGCTTATTGTGCAACATTCCGAGTCCCCCGCCGTTTCGAAACGTCTAAAGAGATTGTTCCAATCTCACCAAATAAGGGGCCTATTATGCACAAAATAAGCGCAAAAATCCACTGGAAAGTGAAAAATACGTTGGTTTAGGGGGATATGTAGGAAGTTTAAGCGCCGCAGGGGCGCAGGATCAGCAGACCGCCAAGGACGGCTGTAAGAATGACAAATTGTCCGTTGTTCTGCTGCATGAAGGACATCATACGCAATCCTTCCCCCAAAGTACAACTTAAATCCTAAAATTTTCCCTAAAAACCATCCTCTGGGCAGCAACCCTGATTTTTCATGGCATCAAATCTGTCATGGTGTGACTACTCTCACCCAACGCTTAATATAAAATACTTGCCTCTTTTTCGGGTAATGAAAGAACTCAATCAAGTACGCCTTATTCGAGGGAGCATTGGTATACTCATTAAAGCGATATGTAATAAGATCGCCACTTTTCCGAAGAGCACGTCTAACGAGTTTGTCCTTCTCAGGGTCCCCTGATGTTTCTTTGATCTCTTCCGGCCACCAAGCCGGAGGATTACTGCCTGCATAAAAAAAGAAATCCAACTCTTCGAGAGACAAGTGATCAATAATCTTTTCAAGGCAAGCTTCGTCCGCATAATCAAATTGAATATAATATGCTGGAAATCCTTTGTCACTATTGTCACATTCATAGTGAATATTTTCAATCCCTCTCAGCGATTTCAAGCCCAGATGCTGCCGCAATTTCATTTGAGGAGAGTTCAACCAGAAATACATTATGCCAGCAACAATGACTATGCTGGCAATAGTAAGAAGAAGCCTATGTTTCGTAATTTTTACTGCACTGAACATTATCACTCCCTTCAATGCATCCAAGATTATCTATTGCCTACGGAGACAATTTAAATATCCAATATATCTTGTATGCAGGTGCCCCGACTGACCAATCACATCGGTTTTCCGCATTCCTGGCAGAATTTTGAGTCTTCCTCGTTCAATTTCCCGCATTCGCGGCACTTAATCATAATCACCTGCTGCGGCACAGAATGGCCTCCGCCCAAGTTATTGAGGTTGATATCAGCTTCATCAAGGGCATCCTTGACCATGCCGCCGCCCATGCGCGACCACGGTTCCAGGTCTTCGCGAGCCTTTTCCGGATCCAGCACCAACCCCGACCCGGCGGAACCTTTGGCGGCAACATTGCGTATAAAACCACCGGCTACAATCAGTCCGAATCCAATGAATGCCGCGATAAATGCCGCGGGAATAGCCCCGCTGTCAATATTTCCGGACATCACCGACAATGGGCCAACAATAAAAGGTATTCCAAACAGGCAGCCGCCAATGATTTGTAGAACCAGGCCGATGCCGTAAGCGCCCTTCCGCTCATCTGATATTTTCCGTGTCACAGGTCATACTCCTTGTTTTGTGTTGATTTTCAACCATCTTAGTCCTTTGACGCCGCCCTGTCAATAGACGACAAAATCGGCCCGGTGTTTCATTTTTATTGAGAATTTCGCCAAAAAGCATTAAAATAGAAGTGTCAACCGTTTAGAAAATTCAAACGGGAGGTGTCTTATGAAGCTGAATATTAAGGCGTTTGCGTTGACTTGCGGGACACTCTGGGCTGTCGGAGTGTTTTTTCTAACGTGGTGGCTAATTTTTCTGGAAGGCCCCGAACCGGCGGGCTGTTTTCTGAACCGTGTGTATAAGGGCTATACCATGACGCCCATGGGCAGTGTGATCGGTGCGGTCTGGGGATTTTTCGACGCGGCCATCGGCGGCGCGATTTTTGCCTGGCTGTATAACCTGCTGGTCGGTAAAATGACAAAAACGCAATAAAACCAAACTTTTATTTCGTGAAAGGAGTCACATGAAACGCACATTCACTATCATCTCACTCGGTATAGCCGCGTTATTGCTGTCTTCCTGCGGACTGACACAATCCAAAGTCGCCGCAATTGAAGGACAGGTTCTGACAGCGCATGAGCAAATGGTTACTGCGGCTGAAAATCTCGATGCCGAAACAATGTTCGAGACGATTCTGGATTCTGATGAAACCATCATCCAGAACAATAACCGCGTGCAGAATCGCTCGCAGGCTCTCAAATCTATCCGCGACAGTTTCGTCGGCCTGAGCAGCCTGCGTTATGAATTTACGCAAAAGCAGGTAACAGTCTTATCTCCGACCACAGCAGAACTGACCGTCAAGGGCACTTCCACCGCGGTCACCCGGCAGGAGCAATCATTTACAGCAGCGTTCAGCCAAAACCTGCAATTCGTCCGCACAAAAGCCGGCTGGAAACTGCAATACGCCCACCACGTCGTCGAAGCAGACTAAAATCTAAAGATCCCAACAAAACCTTTTGTCATTCCCGTCAAGGAATGTCACCCCCGAACTTGATCCGGAGTGGTTTGGAGTTTTTTCGACGCGGCCATCGGCGGAGCTATGTTCGTCTGGTGTATAACCTGCTGGCCGGTTAAATGCCCCAAACACAATAAACACAAACATTTTCCGGAGGAATTACGAATAGAATATATTCTATATCTTTATGTTTAATTTCGTCATAATGCTCGTTTGGCTGTAAGTACTCAAATGCAAAATTAAACGTTTAATCCGTTAGTTAAAAACGGTTTTGGGGATAGAATCTTCTTGACCCTGCACCAGTGTTTTTTGTAGAATGATCGATATCAGTAGTAAAGAATCGTGTTTTTAACTGTTTAGACGGAAATCCTAATAGCTTAACATTTGTTTACACAGCTACAAACAGGATATTGAACACACGACGCCAAAATGTTCACTGTTGTCCAAAATGGAGATGTGGAATGGCAAAAAGAAATACCGGTAGGTATCCGCAAAACGCTTTCACTCTGATCGAACTGCTCGTTGTCATCGCGATAATCGCATTACTCCTTGCGATCATCATTCCAGCCATATCGTTGGCAAAAGAAAAAGCTAAAACGCTTGTTTGCTCAACGAACCTGAAGTCGCTGTCAGCATCGATTTCCGCTTACGCAACTGAGAACGATGACGCAATCTGCGGGTCCTGGAACTATAGTCCCGGCAATGGATGGGGAAGGGAACATGATTGGGCATGGGCACCCTGGCAGGTCGGCGGCACCAGCAATGTTGCAGACTATGCCAACGCAACACTGGCCGAACGCCATGAAGGCATCAAGCGAGGCGTGTTATACCCTTTTATCGAAGCACTCGACGCCTACCACTGTGTCAGCGATAAAAGCTTTGCGGGGAATTTCAGAAGTTACTCCATGCCGGACAGTCTGAATGGACTATGGGGACAGCCAACCAGTACCGCTGCATGGGATATCATGTATAAGCTATCGCGGATTTCAATACCGTCGAACAAGTATGCTTTTGTCGAGGAAAATGACCCGCGCGGCTACAATATAAACTCATGGGTGATCCACCCGGATGCCGGTACGCAATCCAAGGTATGGGCAGACCCGTTGACGGTATGGCACCGAGGCAGAAGCAACTTCGGGTATGTTGACGGCCATGCCAAGGTAAAAAATTGGTCCAGAGAAACCGAGAAGCGATTTCAGAGAGTCGATGAATCCGGCTCTTGGGCCGGTTTCTGGGGCCATAGTCCCCAAAGTGATGGAGAGGCGGAAGACCTTCGATGGCTGCTCATGGGCTGGCCGGACTGATGCCGAAAGCCTGGAGAAACGGGCGATGATATCTTAAAAAATGTACTATCGTCCGAGTTCAGAATCCACTTCTTCTACAAAAGGACTTAAATGTTCGTTGGGCGGTTTATTCTAAGCATGTTTGAGCAAGCCAAGTGCCGGCTCGATAAAACCATGAGGTCCGCCAGCGAAATGGCCAACGATCTCTTGTCTGCAAAGAAACCAGGGACACCCACTGTCCGTATCGGATATGTACGGTATATCATCAAAAGCGTGCAGTACTGTATGGAAAACGTCGGCGTAGGAAAACCCTACATCTTCTCAACCTCCAACTGCATCTTCAAAGGCATGCCGCCGGTAAGCTATCAAATCATGCACAAAGAATACCGCCGCATCATTACCGAACAGTGATATCCGGAAACACCTATTGTTTCCAAGTATCCAACGTGCTATAATAACTCATTGAGTGGGCCGGACAGTCGCCGAATTAAAAGACCCCCGTAGGAAAGTCCGAGCAGAGCAACGGTGGCGGTTAACGGCCACTCGCGGCAACCCGAAAGAAAGTGCCACAGAGAACTGTTTGCTTATTGGGAAAAATACAAGGATAAGCAATGAAGAAGAGGTATTCCATATTAATAATCACGGCATGCGTAGTCATCGTTGCACTAATTCTCAGCTCTGGACTTTTCGGCAGATTTTTGCTAACCAGAAAAGTGATTCAAAGCGATCATGCAATTCCACATCAAATTGAATTCCGCTTTGGTGTAAATTTACCGGAGCACTCTCATCACTTATACTATGCAAGCCATCGAGGATTGTTTACTGATCATTTTGCAGCCTTTACATTGCAGAACAAAGAAGAGTGTGAAGCCGTTCTGGCTGAGATGAATTATCCACTGGAAAAATTTAAGGAATCGGATACATTGCCGCAACGGCTGATCGATAATGGCCCGGAAAGCTGGCCAGAGAAATTTGACGACAAAAACTGGCAATTGACGAAGGAAGAGAGATTTCTCATTGCTGGCCCTAAAGAGCAAGTCATATATGTCCCCGAAAAATGCCGCATTTATTTAATCCATTGGGCCGAATAGACAATGGCAATCCCATTTTTTTATGTTATAATGCTTTTTGAGTGGGTCGGGCGGTCGCCGGATTGAAAGACATCCGGAGGAAAGTCCGAGCAGGGCAGGGCAACGGTGGTGGCTAACGGCCACCCGGGGCAACCCGCGGGAAAGTGCCACAGAGAACAGTCCGCCGATGGCCCCGTACGACAAAACGCACTTGTAAGAGTTCACACTTTAGTGTGTAAAAGCCGACAAGCTGAAGCTTGAACTCTTAACGGGTTCTTACAGGTGTTTTTTGTCGTACGGGGCACAGGTAAGGGTGAAACGGTGCGGTAAGAGCGCACCGCGTCGCTGGTGACAGCGGCGGCACGGTAAACCCCACCGCCTGCAAGACCAAGTATGCTGTGTGTTTGGCCCGGATATCCACAGCGGGTAGGTTGCTTGCGGATGGAGAGATCTGTCTGCAGAGCCGGCCGGCAACGGCTGGTCGAGTGTAATGACCGTCACTCCTTCGGGAGTACAGAACTCGGCTTACAGACCCACTCTTTTTTATTGACTATTTTCGATTGTCGATTGACGATTGATTTCATCATTTGGAGCTTTTACAGGAAAAACCGTAGAATTCAGCAATATCTTAGGTACTCAGCTGAGTCTATACACACACGTTGGTAGAAGTGGAGAAAATCAATCTTAAGCCAAGGATGAAAAATGAGACGCTATTTTTCCTGTCAAGCACTGTTCGTGACGATTTTAAGCCTTTCCTGTTTTGCTGCTGCCGCACCAAAACATCATTTCAACCTTTGGTACACACAGCCCGCGTCGCAGTGGACCGAGGCATTGCCCATCGGCAACGGGCACATGGGAGCGATGGTCTATGGCCGAACGGACAAAGAGACCATCCAGTTTAATGAGGAGTCACTCTGGACCGGGCACCCGACGGATTACCAGCATCCGGATGCCGCCGGCGTCCTGCCGCAATTACGACAGCTTTTATTTGAGGGCAAACAGAAAGAAGCTGAAAAGCTGGCTCAACAGCATTTTATGAGTGTGCCGCTCAGGCAGAATGCCTTTCAGCCAATGGGCAATGTCATCCTCGAATTTGAAGGGCATGACAATCCAACGGATTACAAACGCTGGCTGGATTTAAAGACGGGAATCTCCGGCGTCACCTACACAATAGACGGCGTTACCTACAAACGTGAAATATTTGCATCGTATCCGGATAAAGCGATTATCATCCGCCTCACAGCCGACAAGCCGCAGCAAATAAAATTCAAGGCAACACTGACAAGTCCGCATAAACAATCAGAGCAATTCAAAATCGATGATACCATTCTTGGGCTTAGGGGTCATGTTGCCAAGACGGGAGAGAATGAGAATGAAAGCAAAATGCAATTTCAAGCGGTGCTGCGAATTCATCATGCGAGCGCAGAAATTTCCAATGACGGCATTCGATTAGACCGAGGTAATTCGGCAACACTGATTTTAACGGCGGCAACAAACTATCAAAATTACAAGGATCTTTCGGGTGACCCGATGGCGAAATGCCGCGGGATACTGGAAAAGCTGAAACATGTATCCTATCAAGAGCATAAAACACATCATTTAAAAGATTACCAGGCATTATACAATCGGGTGTCCATCGATCTGGGTTCGACCAACGCGGTGAACCTGCAAACGGACGACCGGGTTCTCAACTACTCCAAAGCAGCCGATCCGCAATTGGCGGCATTGCTGTTTCAATACGGCCGCTACCTCCTGATTTCCAGCAGCCGGCCCGGGTCGCATCCTGCCACCCTGCAGGGGGTCTGGAACGATCGGCTCAGCCCGCCGTGGGGTAGTAAATATACCGTCAACATCAATACCGAAATGAATTACTGGCCCGCCGAAATGACCAATCTTTCCGAGTGTCACCAACCGCTGTTTGATATGCTCAAGGACTGTTCACAGACCGGGGCACTGACGGCCAAAACGTTCTACGATTGTCCGGGCTGGGTACTGCATCATAACACCGACATTTGGCGAGGAACGGCCCCGATCAATGCGTCCAATCACGGTATCTGGCCGACCGGCGGCGCGTGGCTGTGTCAGCATCTATGGTGGCATTACGCCTATACACTCGACGAAGCATTTCTGCGTACCACAGCGTACCCAATCATGAAGTCAGCGGCGGAGTTTTTCACCGAGTATCTCATTGAAGATCCGCGTAATAACAAAGGCTGGCTGATTTCCGGGCCGTCCAATTCACCGGAAAACGGCGGACTGGTGATGGGACCGACAATGGACCACCAGATTATCCGTAATTTATTCGATCACTGCATCGAAGCGTCTGAGATTTTGGGCATGGACGCAGAATTTCGTCAGCGGTTGACGTCGCTTCGAAAGCGGATCGCTCCCAACCAGATCGGTAAACACGGCCAGCTTCAGGAATGGCTGGAAGATAAGGATGATCCGAATAACAAGCACCGTCATGTCTCGCATTTGTGGGGCTTGCATCCCGGAAATGAAATTACCCGTGACGGCACACCCGAATTGTACGAGGCCGCCAAACAGTCCTTACTGTTCCGTGGTGACAAAGGCACTGGCTGGTCAATGGGTTGGAAGATTAACTTTTGGGCCAGGCTGCATGATGGAGACCATGCTTTGAAAATCATGAAAAACCTGCTTCGTCTGACCGGTTCATCCAAAACCTCATACAAAGGCGGCGGTGTTTATCCGAACTTGTTCGATTCTCATCCGCCATTCCAGATTGACGGCAACTTTGGTGCCACTTCCGGTATCGCCGAGATGCTGATGCAGTCGCATGCCGGATTTATCGAATTGCTGCCGGCACTGCCTTCTGCCTGGAAGGACGGCAGCATTACCGGCCTGAAAGCCCGGGGCGGTTTTGAAGTGGACGTTTACTGGCAAGATGGAACACTGGCAAAAGCTGTGATAAGCAGTCAAAAAGGCGGCAACTGCCGGCTGCAGTATGCCGGCACGACTCTGGATACCAATCTGTCGAAAGGCGGGCAAAAAATATATACTGCCGGAGATTTCAAGTAATCAAAACACAAGATCACTGTATCTACCTTTATTTAAATAGGTTAACGTAACTTAAAAAACTCATTCTTGATTTTCCATAGCTCAAACTGGCGCATCGTCGGTTTGAGCTAATTTATTAAAATCGCCTTCTCTGTCGAACCTCTTTTACTTCCGCACGTAGTTTTCGCATTAGAGGATATTTGACAGAAAGGTTAGCTTGATGCAGCAGGAATTTGAAGCGTTGGTGATTGAAGAAGCGGATCACCACGTATATAATAGACAGGTAAAAACAAGAACCGTGGACGAACTGCCAAAGGGCGAATTGCTGGTGCGTGTCCATTATTCTTCGCTGAACTACAAAGACGCCCTCTCGGCTTCCGGCAACCGCGGCGTCACCCGCCGATATCCGCATACACCGGGCATCGACGCGGCCGGGATTGTCGAGCAAAGCACCCACCCGGATTTCAAGCCAGGCGACGAGGTGATTGTAAACGGCCCGGAATTTGGCACACGCCAGTCCGGCGGCTTCGGACAGTATGTCCGGGTCAACGCCGACTGGGTCGTCAAGCTACCGAAGGGTTTTTCGCTCAGAACCGCTATGATCTACGGCGTTGGCGGATTTACCGCGGCCTATTCGATGCTTAAACTCCAGCCGCTGGTCAGCCCGACCGATGGTCCTATCCTCGTTACCGGGGCCACCGGAGGCGTCGGCTGTATGTCCGTAGCGATTCTGAAAAAGGAAGGCTATACCGTCACGGCGGTGACAGGCAAACCCGATCAGCCATTTTTGCGTGAGCTGGGTGTCGATGATATTATTCCGCGAGATACCTTCCAAAACACAAGCTGGGCACTGGAGCCGGTCCGATGGGCCGGGGTGATTGATACAGTCGGCGGCGATATCTTGGCCGCGGCGATCAAGTCCACCCTGCCGAACGGCGTCGTCACCTGCTGCGGCAATGTTGCTTCGCCCGATTTGAATCTGACGGTTTACCCGTTTATCCTTCGCGGCGTATCCTTGCTGGGCATTGACTGCGTCAGCTGCCCGCTGCCGACTCGCCGGGAAATCTGGGATAAGCTGGCAGGCCCTTGGAAACTGGAAAATCTGGAGTCGATGGCAACTGAAATTACCCTAAACCAACTGGACCAAAAGATCGACCAAATGCTTGCCGGACAGATTACCGGGCGGATCATTGTCAATTTAATTGACGATTAATTCCCCTGAAAACACGGCTTTTCAGTCTAATATCAGCTATTTCCTGAAAAATCAACAAAAGTACGAATTTTTTCGTTGAATCATACGAATTGATTCGTATATTGAATTTTACGAAACGTTTCGTATTTCATTGTAACGTATTGGGTTTTCCGGCGTCATAGAGAAAGAAGCTGTCATGCCGGACTTGATCCGGCATCCAGACATTAAAGCACTGGATTCCGGCTCGGAGGCCGGAATGACAACAAGCAAGACAGATCACAGATTTAACATCGAACAGATACGAGAGTACTTTTTTCAGGAGCAGCACAATGGCACGCATTAAAGGACAGGGGCCGACGGACAAGGAACTGGCGATTTTGAAGGTGTTATGGGCCAAGGGGCCGAGTACGGTTCGCCAGGTCAACGACGAGATCAACAAACAAGAGAAAACCGGCTATACCACCACGCTGAAGCTGATGCAGATTATGACTGACAAGGGGCTGCTAATTCGAGATGACTCAACATTTAAGCATGTGTATGAGCCAGCGGCCAGTGCCGAGGATACCGAAAACCGGATCGTCGGCGATATGCTGGACAAGGTGTTTGCAGGGTCAGCGGAAAAGCTGGTCATGCGTGCCCTGTCGGCTAAACAGATCACGGCAGAAGAGCGAAAAAACATCCGCCAAATTTTAGACCAAATGGAGGACTAAACCATGACATTTCTGGAAACCATTTTATCCGAGCAGATGATCCGGCCAGTCGGCTGGACACTTATCCATTTTTTGTGGCAGGGAATCCTGGCGGCGATGCTGCTGTGGTTTCTGCTGCGCATCTGCCGCAAGGCATCAGCGAATGTACGGTACGTCATCGCCTGCGCCGCCCTGCTGGTGCTGGTGTGTATGCCCGCGGTGACATTTTGCGTACTCTATGAACCGCCGGTAGAAACTGCAACCCTAATGCCCATAGAGACTGTTGAGTCTGCACCTGCAATGCCAATCGCAACAGAATCGGTAGTCATTACGGCACCTGCTGCGCCGATACCGACACCAAAAGCTTCGCTGGTATCGGTTATCTGCGGCTATATCGAAACCGCCCTGCCGTGGTGTGTGCTGGGCTGGTTTATTGGCGTGGTCATGCTAAGCGTGTGGTATCTGGGCGGCTGGTGCCAATTGCAGAAACTGCGGAGAATCGGCACCAAGGCCGTCGGTGATACCGTTGCGGCTAAAGCAGGCAAACTGTCGGCCCGATTAGGCATCCGCCGAGGTGTTCAGATTGTCGAGTCGGCCCTGGTACAGGTGCCGACCGTGATCGGTTGGCTGAAACCGGTCGTTCTACTGCCCGCGAGTGCCTTGACGGGATTGGATGAAGTGCAGCTTTCGGCATTGATCGCGCATGAGTTGGCGCATGTCAAACGCTGCGATTACCTGGTCAACATCGTCCAGACAATCGTGGAAATTCTGGGCTTTTACCATCCGGCCCTGTGGTGGATGAGCCGGCAGATTCGCATCGAACGCGAAAACTGCTGTGATGACATGGCGGTCGCCCTGCTGCAAAATAAAAGAGACTACGCCGGAGCGCTGTTTACGATGGAAACCATCCGCAGCCGACAGCTTGAACTGGCCGTCGCCGCCAACGGCGGCTCGCTCACCAGCCGCATCAGCCGACTGGCCGGAAAAGAAAATCCCAGCAAGCAAAAACCCGGCTGGATTCCGTCGATTGTTATTTTGGCAATGATATTGGCGATTGTCATCCCGACTGCTTTTGCTTTAAGCAATAAAAGAACAGATAACGCAAAGGATATTACTGCCCGGAAAATTCAGATGCAAGAGTGGGTGGAAGACTTTTTTAATCACAACTATCGTGATATTACATCAAGAAAGACGCTTGAATGGGGTGAGCCCACACAAGATTCAAACGGAAATTATTCGATCCGCTATAAATATGAAGCGGTTATATGGAGAAAAAACACAATCGTTTCTGATGAACTTTTTACATTTGATGAAGATGGCAAGTTTGTCTCAGTTAAAAAATTAAACAGAAAAGAACTCGATCAGGATGATGTAAATAGTAATATTCAGATTTACCAAATCAATCGCAATGTGTCAGAATTTCCTGAGAAGGAAGATTTTTCAACGCCGGAAAACGCTTATGTCGCCATTAATCGAGTTATGGCAGCAAATGACTATGAGGGTTGGCAAAGAGTTAGTGTTAAAAGTCTCGCCGGCAGATTAGCCAAAGAGCAAAAAATAAGAAACAAGAAAGTTGAACCGGAATGGGCTAAGGTTGTCCTTAATGCAAACATTCTCGAAGTTCGAATTCACAGTGACCAAGCCGTTGTGATAGCGGAATTTCCACAGGCAATGTCAAGTAAGCCGATTAGAAATCCAATTGATTACCGGCATCTGATTTTTGAAGACGGAAAATGGCTAAACACCGGAGAAAACCGGTATGATACGGTTGATGCGGCCAGAGCCAAGTTTAAACAAACTGTCGCACAGCAGTCGAACAAAGAACAGAATCAACAGTCTGTTTCTAAAACTGGCAGCATACTGGAATTTCGGCTGTTGGCCGAATTACGACCAGAACAGCTGGAGCGGGTGAGTTGGCCGGAAAGTAATCTGGACGGCTATCAATGGATGAAAGTTCGCAAGCAGGAGGCGGCAGATTGGAACGCAAATACACTTCACCGCCGGGTCAATGACGATGTCTATGTGCTGGTTAGCAGTCGCGAAGGCGAGGCGATGCCGGCTGACGGCTCGTGGGGACTTTTACGGGCTGGGCTAACAACGGACGCAATGAACAAGCTGGCATTATCAGTCGATTTAGATGAACCGTCGCAGGAAAAGTTTCATGCATTAACGCAAAAGCATGTCAAACGCCAGTTAGCCATCTGCTTGGACGGCGAAGTCATTAGCGCACCAACAATCATGTCCGCCATCCGCAACCGCGCGATTATTACCGGAAACTTCACAGAGCCGGAGGCCAAAGCCATTGTCGAAGCCCTGAAAAACGGAATGCCGCCGACTGCGGCAGATGAAAAAACAGCACCGGGTAAATCTGTAAGCAAGCGTGTTAAGCCGGCGATGGACAAAACACAAATGCCCGGCGAGGTTCGCGATATCTTTGAAACTCTGGAAGGCATGTTTAAAGCTATCATGCAGAAAGATTTGCAGAGTTTCTCGACACATCTGAAATCCAATATGAATGCGGAGAACACGTTCAGAGAATTTGCGGAACTGATGCAATTAAACCCCGATTGGAAACTGTCTCTGCTTTCAGTTTACTGGGACAATGACTCGGCGATGGCTGTTGTCAACAAGCTGCGGTTCGGCAATGCACAGGTTGAAGGGCCGGAAACGCTTGTTTTTAATCTGCAAAAAGAGAACGGCCGCTGGCTGATTGCCGACATTGATTTGGAAGAACCAGACGGTCTGCAAATCGAAAATGCCCGTTTCCTGAAGGAAAACCCCGGTGCCGGTACATGGTATATCGAGCCGGGCCGCGGGCCGGTTTCGAGTCAGCCGGGAACGAATTCGGTTGTCCTGCTGCCGAGTATACGAGAAATGCTGGATTTAACCACCGGCAAGATCATCAAGGTGCCAATGGAGACAAAGTCGCAGGCTGAATGCCTGGCCTATGCCCGACAGCATTGCGGCTGCGGTGTCATGTTTGACCACGACGGTAAAAAATCTCATTTGGGATTTATTAATGCCGCCGGGGTTAACCGCCCCACCTCAACGCAAGGCGGTGTCACCATGATGTCGTTTGAGTCCAAAGACATACCGCAGGCGGTTACCATCACGGCCAAAGACGGCAAACAATACAGCATCGTCATCCGCAAAGCCGAAAACAAAGGTGTTACGCTGGAATACGAACGGGCTCCTCATGATGACAGTCGTTTGAGAAGCATGAGCAATCTCAGACAGCTTGCTGTGGCATGGGTTTTGTATGCGGACAAGAACGATGGTAAGATTGCAGAAAGTATGGATAAACTAGAGCCTTATCTGGAAGTAGAGATGTATTCATGGCTTCAGGAAAATGTAGTTCTTTTAGAAATCCAGGGCGATTTCCAATATATCCGCCAGCCGTCTCAAACACCAATCGCTTACGACAAGACATTCCTGGCTGAACACGGCCGCAGAATTGTTGCCTTTGCGGACGGGCATTCGGAGGCCGATGAAAATGATGGATTGAAAGAACTGCTGGATAAGGCAATCAAAAATACGCAACGAGTCCAGGCCATGAAGAAGTTGCGACATGCCTGCATCGGATTTTGGATATGGGCGGATAAACATCAGGCTATTTTGCCGGACAGCATCGAGCAGATCGAGTTTGAAAGCGAAGAACTGAAAGGTTGGGCCAAAGCAAATATCGAATATCTCGGCCAAGGAAAAATCCTCTCGGAAATCGAAAACGGCGGACAGGAAGTGATCGCTTATAACAAAACACTGCTAAAAACACACGACGGCACAACACTGCTCTTTGCCGACGGGCATGTGGAATTTCTGAAGCAGGAGGACTTAAAAAAACATTTCAAGGATGTTTATGATAAAATAAAAGCCTCGACCAGCCAGACTGAAGAAAAAGAAGCGGAACAGGTCCATATTGAAGCACGGTTTTTGCTTCTGCCGAAGGGGATCGCTGACATGGAAGATTTTGCTTCTCTGTTTATCATAGAATCGGAAAATTTTGCCCCGGTGGTGGGCGGTTCTCAGGTACTGAATGCAGAGCGGACAGAGCAGTTCATTAAACTGACTAATAATCTCAAAGAAGCCAAGTTGATGGCAGCTCCCAAACTGCTGGTTCAGGATAATGAGGAGGCTGAGATTCGAATTGCGGAAGAAGTTCCGGTTGTCGGAGAAGACGGGCAGGTCATACGAAGAAATATCGGCCCCAGGCTTTCGATAACACCGCATGTATCGCCAAAAGGTCACATTCGAACGGAAATCGACTGGGAATACAGTTATTTCACCGACAAGGCCCAAAAGAGTATTTCCACATCTTCACAGGTCACGACGGTTGTATTACAACGCGGCGACAGCCTGCTGCTCGGACCGCAGGAGATCAAAAAAGAAGGCCAACCCACAGAACACCTGTATTGCATGATAAGCCCGCGAATAATCGAAGAAGAGAAAACATCTGCTGAAAACTGAAAACCTTAATATCACAACAAATCAGTTAGTGATTTACCACAGCCCTCCTGCCAACCGCAGGCGGGCTTTTTCTTATTTGTATTTTAAGTGCAAGTGTTTATAATGGGCACTTGACTTGAATAGTAAAATAGACAGGCACTGGAGCAAGTGAAAACAGGAGTTTATGCAGTCATTTTATAAAAGGGGCAAACCATGAAAAATTTCAGTTTTATGTCATTTTCCATTGGCTGCATTTTTGCAATTATCATGTCATATTGGCTCATTCATCCACAGGTCACTTACGCCGCCTCAGCTGACAGCACCGCCACTCACTCACCCTCGTTAAGACCAAATTCGGCTGTTATAAGCAAAGAAGAATCACAAGCACGGGCCGACAGTCTGAAATATCTGTCGCAGCTTGAACCGGCTTACCGAGCTTTTATGGCCGATCACGGTAAGCGTCCACCTGAAACGATGGAGAATATTCATCCCTATATCAAATCCGATGAAACGTATCAATGGCTAATCAAAAATGTCGTCTTACTGGATAAAAACAGAATGTCAGAACCGTTGGATGATCCCGCTGTGATTCCTATCGCCTACGACAAAACGCTAATCAACACACAAGGCGGTTCGATTGTTCTATTTAAAGATGGACATTTAGAATTCATCCACATCCACAACACAAAACTTATGGGCTTATTGAGATCAAGTGATTTTCCAGACTATCAACCTGTGATTGGCTATAGGAATTCCGCTGAAATGGCTCGAATGAGTGTGCGAGGAGAAGTTGGGGGTGAAGCCGTACAAAAGGCCATTGAAAAATTGCTGGCGACCAATGTTGGTGTCTCAGCACTGGCCAAAGAAACGACATTTGAGAAAGCAGTTGACATTCTTCGCAACAGCACCACACCACCGCTGACGATTATTGTTCTGTGGAGCGAGATGAGTGAGAACGCGTTTATTGAAAAAGACACACCGGTTCAGTTGGCCGATGAGAACCTTGAAAACATTGCTCTAAAGGAAGCTTTGCAAAAACTGCTGAAAGCTGCCTCCGACGCGGGATTTGCAGAACTGGGCTATGTTATCGAAAACGGAGTTATTACCATCGGCACCAAAAAATCATTGCCTAAATATTTCCTTAATAAAGTCTATGACGTAAGTGATATAGTGGATCCGCCGGCGGCATGTATCACCGGGATCGAAGATGCGGCAGTGGCGGTCGAGGTCAGACAGGATAAGCGGCGTGAGAGAATGCAGGAAATCAAGAATACGATTGTTGAATCTATTGCTCCTGCAAGCTGGTTTGGAAACGGAGGAGAAGGCCGCATTGAACAATACAAAGAAGGTAAACTGATCATTTGGCAGTCACCGGAGATCCATAAAGGCATTGCTGATTTTTTGGCAAAACTCAGAATGTATATGACTGGGCAGGTCGCCATTGAAACGCGGATTTTACTGGGCGATGACAATTTTCTTGAAGATATCGGTTTGGAGATACCAAGCGGTGAGAACGAAATCGGTCAGGCGTGGAAAATAGCAGTCGGCCCAGCTAACTCCGAGCAGATTCTGGCGGCATTGAAGGATAGACAGTTGCCGGAAAAGGAGATTGCGACACAGAAAGTTCTCATCCTTGACGATTTCCAGAGCAATTTTATTGTCCGGGCGACTACCTCGCATCGAAATGCCAAAACTCTCACTGTCCCGAAAGCAATCGTTCTCAATGGTGAACCCACCCACCACAGGATTATTATGGATCAACCGGAATCACCTGAAGATCCGGTTGGCGGGTATGTTTCATGGGGTTCTCATAGTTGGCCTAAAGCCGAGCTTGATTATACAGATATTGACGGCAAAAACAAATCTGTTAAGAAAGGAATCTTTCTCAGCGTTTGTCCATTCATGCAAAAAGATGACAGCGAAATCCTGCTGAAGGGGCAGATTCAGTTGTCAGAAGCTCTGGAGTCAAAAACACAGACGGTCAATGGCAAAGCATATGAAATCCCTGAGATGCAGGTTGTGAACATACCGGTTTACACGACTGTTGAAAAGGACAAGACTGTTCTGGTTGTCGGGCCGGATATGGCGGTCATCAGAAAATCAACAGAACCATTACCCAAAACCAAAAAGTCTCCATCAAGTCGCCCTTTCAATTATCACAGTTCCGTCAAAGATAATCAGCGTATGCTGATTATGATTAAGCCGACGATTATCGAACCTGATGAAGCTGATTTAGAAGCGGTGAAAGCACTTTCGCCCAAACGTGATTGAGACATCACAGGCAGGAACATGAAATCTCTTTGAGGCAATCTGTTTCCGGTCAGCCCATTCGCTCACGGCGAATGGGCTTTTTTTGTGCTTTTTCTGCCGGGGCGGATGGAAAAAAAGATATTGAAAAAACTCTCGACGCGGCCTATCATACATTGCGGAAACTGTATTCGAAACGGTCTGATGACGAAATAACGGCGATTTTCTCCAAAAGCCGCATGTTGGCCGTGCGAAATGAGCGTAATTTTACTTGTTTGGAAAGGGAGAGCAAAATATGAAATCAATGAGTCAAAGCCTGCAAAAACCTTTCAATAACGCCCATAGACATCGAACAAGCCGGGCCGCTCTGCTGCTGTGCGTGCTGTTTTTGGCAAGCTTAGCCTACCCGTCGGGCATTATCGGACGCAAAGGCAAAAAAGCAGCGTCCGAACTGCAACCCGTCCAAACGACC
The DNA here is from genome assembly GCA_028282905.1 of Sedimentisphaerales bacterium. Taxonomy (GTDB): domain Bacteria; phylum Planctomycetota; class Phycisphaerae; order Sedimentisphaerales; family Anaerohalosphaeraceae; genus 4572-13. The sequence goes on from JANQGW010000098.1 coordinate 114,117, forward strand.
TCGCCGCAGGAAGATACGTTATGGGGCCAATACACACTGCATTATGCCAAGCCTGCTGACAACTGGCTGGAAGCAATGCCCATTGGCAACGGTCGATTGGGCGCAATGGTTTTCGGCGGCGCGACCGCTGAGCGGATCCAACTGAATGACGACACGATCTGGGCCGGCCCGCCGGTACCGGAAGTGACGCCGGAATTTCGCGAGGCCGCGGCCAAAGCCAGAGACCTGTGGTTTGCCGGTAAATACGTCGAAGCCGAAAAGATGGTCCAGTCTGCCCTGGGGCCGCGGATTGCTCCGCGCAGCTATCAAACCATGGGCGATCTGCATCTTCAGCTTCTCGCGGCGGGTACCAGGATGGCCCGCCCGGTGGCCCTGCGATCGTGGAAACAGGGGCCGTTACTGAAAGCTGCCGATACTGCACAACTGGCAGCAGACTTTGACGATGCCGCCTGGGTGGATTCCGACGGTTCCGAAATCCCGGCAAACTCCACCGTTACTTATCGCACAACGGTGGAACTGACAGCCAACCAGATTGCTGCCGGATTAGGACGTCTGGAACTGTCACCGATTGATGACAAAAGCGTCATCTATGTCAACGGCCAAAAAGCTGGGACTACAAGTGCTTGGAACAAGCCCTACCGGTTTGACGTTAGCAAATTTCTAAAAGCCGGCCCAAATGTGATCGCCATCGCCGTGACCAATGTTGGCGGTGCCGGTCATACCGCCAAGTCCGTCATGCTGTCAGCACAGGCCGTCGCCCCGAAAGACTTTCACCGCCAGCTCGACCTGGATACCGCCATCGCCACCACTCGGTTCCGACAGGATGATGTACTTTACACACGTGAAGTCTTCTCCTCGGCGGTCGATGATGTAATTGTCGTTCGCCTGACGGCGGATAAACCCGGCGCGATTTCAATGCGAGCCTCGCTGGACCGCCCTGCGGACTTTACGACAACGGCAGACGGAAACGACAGCCTGAACATGTCCGGACAGGCCCAGCAAAAGGGCAAACATCTCGGCGTCAAATGGCACTGCCGGGTGACCGCCGAAGCCAAAGGCGGTAAGCTGCGAACACAAAACAATGCGATTATCATTCAAAACGCTGACGCGGCCCTGTTCTTTATCACCTCCTCAACCGATTACAACCGGCAGACGCCAACACAGCCGCTGACACACAACCGGCAAAAGGCCTGTGAAAAGATACTCTCCGCGGCCATGCGGAAGGATTACGATGAACTGCGACAGGACCATGTCGCCGAACATCGCAGCCTGTTCCGTCGCTGCAAGCTCGACCTGGGCGGTTGGGACAAGGCCATCGCCCCGACTGACGAGCGGCTTAATGCCGTCAAGGCCGGCGGACTCGATCCGGCACTGATCTCGCTGTATTTCCAGTATGGCCGCTATCTGCTGATCAGTTCATCACGTCCGGGACAGATGCCCGCCAACCTGCAGGGGCTGTGGGCGAGCAAGACGGAAGAACCGTGGAATGCTGACTATCATATTAATATTAATATGCAGATGAATTACTGGCCGGCGGAACTGACCAACCTGTCCGAGTGCCACACGCCGTTCTTTGACTTTATCGAGTGGCTGGTGCCGAACGGTCAAAAAACCGCCCAGGATGCCTACGGCTGTCAGGGCTTTGTCGCCCATCATACGACGGACGCCTGGCACTTTAACGCCCCCTTCGGCCATACCCAGTGGGGCATGTGGCCGCACGGCGGCGGCTGGTGTACGCAGCACTTCATGGAGCACTACCGATTTACCGGTGACAAAGAATTTTTGGAAAAACGCGCCTGGCCCATCCTGAAAGAGGCGTCATTGTTCTATATGGACTACCTCGTGCGTCATCCGGATACGGGCAAGTGGGTCTCCGGTCTGGAAAACTCGCCGGAAAACACATATTTCACCCCCGATGGAAAAACTGTCCATCTTTCGATGGGTGCCAGCATGAGCCAGCAGATTATCTGGGATACGTTGACCAATACGCTCGAAGCAGCCGAAGAACTGGGAATCCAGGATGATTTTGTCAAGCGGGCCAAAACAGTTTTAGCGGATTTGGCTGTCGCTAAAATCGGTGAAGACGGTCGCCTGATGGAATGGGATAAGCCGTTCAAGGAAGCTGAACCGGGCCATCGCCATATCTCGCACCTGTATGCACTGCATCCGGGCCGCCAGTACAATGTCTATGACAGCCCGGAAATGGTCACCGCCGCCCGCAAGAGTATCGATTCGCGTCTGGCACGCGGCGGCGGACACACCGGCTGGTCGCGGGCGTGGATCATCAATTTTTGGGCACGTTTCCATGAGCCGCAAAAGGCCCATGAAAACGTCGTGGCACTGCTGCGGAAAAGCACACTGCCGAACCTGTTTGACAACCACCCGCCCTTCCAGATTGACGGCAACTTCGGCGGCACCGCCGGTATCGCCGAAATGCTGCTGCAATCGCACGTTGGCAACTCGAAAAAGGGCTACCTGATCGAACTGCTGCCGACTCTGCCGCAGGCATGGGCAGATGGAAGCGTTGCGGGACTTCGGGCACGCGGCGGATTTGAAGTGGCTATTGAATGGCAGGACGGCAAGCTGAACAAAGCAACCGTTTCCAGCCTGTCCGGAAAGCCCTGCCGGGTTCGTTATGGCGACAAAGAAATCACACTGAAGCTGGCCAAAGGCGGTCAGCGTGTGCTGACGGAAAAAGATTTCCAGTAATTAAAACTAATACTGTCCATCATACTAAGTGTGACGGTCATGAACAAGTAAACCATTTAGGAGAATAAAGCGTGGAACCGACTGCCCCAAAACCGCAGGATATTGTTGATACAACCGATTCGCTGGAGGCCGTGGGCGCCTGCCGGTCGATGACCAATTTGATGTTTTGTTTGATTTTGCTGGGCTTGCTCGTGCCGCAATTGATTTTCTGGCTGGATCGAATCAACCTGATCGAAGACTCGTCGTGCGGATGTTCAAGCATTCAAATCACCTCAACATTGTCTGTCCCGATGCTGCCGATGCTGACAGCGGAAGTACCCCCTGCGCAAGCAGCCGAGGAAAAAACCGAACCGGCTGAGCAGAAAAATAATGTCACAGTTTCTGAAAAAGACGCTGAACCGCAAGCTGCCGGCACGGAGGAAGCTGCCGAGGCAACTCCACCTGCGGAGCCAAAAGAACCCTTCCGAATTCCCTGCAGACTTGCCTGCACAATCGTCTCGATCTGCAACTTCCTGGTGCTGGTCGGAGCGGCGTTGTACTGTCTGTGCCTGCTGATGTGTCTGAAAATCTCACTGACCGGCCGGCTCGGAGGCGTCAACCATGTGACCCGCGCGTTCTTTGTGTCGCTTCTGCTGCTGGTACTGTTGATTCCATGGCAGCGGCTGCTGCCCGGCGTGCTGGTCGGCGTCGTCTGGACACCCGGCGAACTGCTTTGCGGCGGATGGGTCAAGGCCGGCGAATCGACCTTCTGGAAAGTGCTGTTTTATCTCCGCTTTATCGGGTTGTGGTTTGTCGCAATGTGGCTGCTGGTCTGGGCGCAAATTCGCTCGGCCAAATGGCAGCACGCCACCCTGCGCCGCCTCGGAATCGTCCGCTAAAACAGCAAACAACTCTCCCCCTGTAAAGGGGGAGTACCCCGAAGGGGGGAGGGGGTTAAAAGTCGGCAAAACGGTGCAAAGTATCCAACTAACATATTAGAAGCAATGAATAATAACTGCAATAACCCATTGAGGCGAGCGTCTATATCATTAGGATGGATGAAATAACCGAATATCACGAAATACATACGGACACAATGATTGCTGATGATGCGGTACCGTTATGTCCGTCGTGCTTGGAACCGTGTGAACAAAAGCTCGCTTATTGTCCCCACTGCGGCCACGGAAAGTTTCATGCATATAATAAACAATTCAGCTCTTTGACGCCGTTTACGCATTTATTCGGAAGAATCTGGAGTGACCACTGGGGCCGGAATACGAAATGGTGGAAGCGATTACTTTTGGTACCTTTCATCATTCTCTTTTTTCCCTTTTTCGGAATCCTTTTTATCGCATCATTGTTTCGTACCGACAAGGCACAAGAAACAGGAGGCAATCAATGAAAGAACATATCGCTTTTATCGGAATGGGCATCATGGGGGCGCCGATGGCGCAGAACCTGCTCAAAGCCAATTATCCCGTTACCGTTTATACCCGCACGAAATCTAAAGCTCAGCCGGTACTGGACGCCGGTGCAAACTGGGCCGACAGTCCCGCACAGGCGGCTGATAATGCAGACATCGTGATCACCTGCGTCACAGATACGCCGGATATTGAGGCGGTACTGCTGGCAAGCGGCGGCGTGATCGAATCGGCCCGCGAAGGTTTGATCTGCATTGACATGTCCACTATCAGCCCGGATGCGACCAAGCAGATGGCGTCGGTGTTAGCTGAAAAAGGCGTTCAATTACTGGATGCCCCCATCTCCGGTGGGCAGATCGGGGCGATTGAAGCCAAACTGTCAATCATGGTCGGCGGACCAGCCGAAACCGTCGAAAAAGTCCGGCCGATTCTTGAAGTCATGGGCCGAACCATCACCCACTGCGGCCCGGTCGGCTCCGGTCAGACGACAAAGCTGGCCAACCAAGTCATGGTCATTCACACGATTATGAGCATTGCCGAGGGACTGGCCTTCGCCGAACAGGCCGGGCTGGATTTGGAAACCACCCACACCGTCACCTGCGGCGGCGCAGCCTACAGCCACTCGCTCAAGCACCTGGGCCGGAAAATCATCGACGGCGATCTGGCCCCGGCATTTATGGTGGACTTGCAGCTGAAAGACCTGCGGCTGGTTATGGAATATGCCGAAAAGATCGGCCAGCCCCTGCCCGGCACCCAGCAGGCCATGGAACTGCTGAGCAAACTCGCCGAACAGGGCCGCGGCACCGATGGCACGCAGGCCCTCGTAGATGTCATCCGCCAACTGCGATAAAAAAAAGACTGCCGGGTGGCATCCTTTTGAACGCAGTTCAAAGGGATGGTGGTTATTCCCTTCACCCCCTTGCTCCGCAAGAGGATGCCACCCAGACAGATTCTGATTTTTCAGTTATTCCGCCGCCTGAGCCACAGCCCGGGCCACCTCGGCATGGGTCTGCAGATTCAGCATTTCCGGCAGCAACGCTCCTTCCAGTGCCAAAGCCGCCAATGTGGATGCCGCCGCAAGCTGCATATCAGCAGTAATCGCCTTAGCTTTCGCATCCAATGCTCCGCGGAACAGCCCCGGGTAAGCCAGGGCATTATTAATCACCCGCCCGTCCGCAGCGACCGCCGCCCCGGCGTCCATGGCATCCTCAACGCTGATTTCACCAACCGGGTTGCTCAACGGAAAAACCAGTGCGTCCTCGGCCATCACCGACACCATTTCCTTACTGACCATATCCGGCTTGGCCACACCGATAAAAATATCCCGACCACGGAATCCCTCGATTAAATCACCCTGCAGGTTGGATGGATTGGTCACCTCGGCAAGCTGCTGCTTGTACGGATTCATCCGCTCGGTGCGTCCGCGGTACAGCGGCCCGCAGGAATCATACACCACAATGTCCTGAACGCCGAAATTCATCAGGATTTTGGCAATCGCCACCCCGGCAGCTCCCGCTCCTAAAATCACCGCACTGCAATCGGCCGCCTTGCGCTGCGTGCGTTTGATCGCATTAATCACCGCCGCCAACGTCACAATAGCCGTCCCATGCTGGTCATCATGCAGCACCGGGATATCCAGCTTTTGCTGAAGCTGCTGTTCAATCTCGAAACAGGCCGGGGCCGAGATATCTTCCAACTGAATCGCCCCGAAACCCGACGCGATCCGACACACCGTCTCAATGATCGCCTGTGGGTCTTCGGTATCGACCAGAATCGGCACCGCACTGATCTTGGCAAACTGCGCAAAAATCGCGGCCTTGCCCTCCATCACCGGAAGCGACGCACGCACGCCGATATTTCCCAGTCCCAGCACAGCCGTGCCGTTGGTCACAATCGCAACGCGGTCACACAGTCCCGTCAAATCCCACGCCGTTTCCGGGTCGCGGACAATTTCATTACAGACCGACGCCACCCCCGGCGTATAGACCATCCGCAAATCCGTCAGCGTACGAATCGGCACCCGGCTGACCGTTTCAATCGCACCCCGGCGGTGACTTTCCAGCACATCGTTTCGCGTTGACAACACCTCGACTCCCTCAGTCTCGGCCAGAATGCCCATCAACGCCTGCAAATGCTCGTTATTATGGCAATAAATCTGTATATCCCGAATCTTACTGCTGCGTTCAATCCCAACCGTCTGAATCGAGCCAACATGGCTGTTGGCCGTACCGATCGCACAAATCAGCCGCCCTAACATTCCCGGCTGGTCCGGCACTTTACAGCGCAGTGTATAGATGTCCGATGCGTGATACCGCTCCTGCCAACTAGTCGTTTGCAAAATCGCTTCCATAGAATTGTCCCTTTTCCCCATAAATTTTGAATATGATTATCGCAATAACGCAAAGCCGCAGAGTACCGCCCCGCCACAGGATAATCAAGCCTATTTAACAGAAAAAAGACAGGTTTTTGACGCGATGCTTAAGTCGGAAATAGTGAAGGATTTGTGTCTATAAAAAAAGACCGCCGGACCTCTCTATAAACAGAAAGGCCCGTGCGGCCGCACTTTCATTAAAGGTTGTTAGCAGATTTGTTTACTCGGCGATTTCCTCTTCTTCGGGATCCTCACCTTCGGCCAGATTCACCGCCTCCAGCATGGCGGCAGCGCTGCTATCGTACAGTTCGGGGATCTCTTCATCGGGCACCTCGCCGCCGCCGTCTTCGGCCAATACCTGGCCCCCGCACAGCGTCAGTCCCATTA
>JANQGW010000119.1 GCA_028282905.1 Sedimentisphaerales bacterium
GATCCCTTTGTCTTTTCTACCAAATCTGCCAGCGTGACCGATTCCAGTACGCCATCAATGGCACCCTGAAGCTCATACCAGATATCCCGTGTTACACAATCCATGCAGCGTGGGCAAAATTCCGGATGATCCAGGCACTCAGCCGGTACCATCGGGCCTTCCAGGGTCACGAAAACATCTTTGAGCGGAATCTCGGCCGGGGGTTTAGCAAGCAGATAACCACCGCGGGGACCGCGAATACTGCGTACCAGACCGGCAGCTTTCAGCATGGCAATCAACTGTTCGAGATATTTATTGGAAATATCTTCGCGATCAGCAATTGTCTTGATCTGCAGCGGTGCGTTTCCATACTCCAGAGCCAGTTCCAAAATAGCTCTCATTCCATACCGTGTTCTTGACGATAGCTTCATTGTACAATCTCCTAATATCCTACTTGTTTACTATAATACAATATACTACTGTTAACCTACTACATTGTGCAAGATAATTTTTTGAAATTCCATAAAATTGTAATATTTTAGATTTTTTGCCCCTACAATACCACCAAGCACGCTTTCTCTAATACACAATCTAACACATGCCTGTTGACAGCTTGCCGGCAAAATCTATAATGGAGATATCTTCTTTTAATAAAAATGCATGAATACACGGAGGGATGCTTAATGCCGAAGGAAACATCTCGCAAAGTCGCATTCATATCTTCCCACCTGCCCCGGCGGTGCGGTATTGCCACGTTCTGCAACGACCTGATTACCAATATCGCCGCTGCAGGCGGTAAATCATTCACCCCGCTGGTCGTCGCGATGGTCGCCCGGCACGAACATCAGTACAGCGATCCGGTCAAATTCGAAATTCGCAAAAACGTCAAAAACGACTATATCTGCGCCGCCGATTATCTGAATTTCAGCCATATCGACATGGTTTCGGTCCAGCACGAATTTGGCCTCTTTGGCGGCGATGCAGGCAATTACCTGAATCTGCTGCTTAAACGCGTTAATGCCCCGATTATCTCAACACTGCACACCGTTCTGGACGACCCGGACCCGGCACAACGGCAATCGGCGATTGACGTTTGTGATATGTCTGACCGGGTCATCGTAATGAATGAACGCGGTGTCGAAATGCTGCGGGATATCTACGGTGTCAATCCGGAAAAAATACTGCTGATTTCCCACGGCATTCCGGATTTGCCCTTTGTGGACAGCAGCTATTATAAACACAAATTCGGTATCGAAGGCCGAAAGACTATTTTGACCTTCGGCCTACTAAGCCGCAATAAAGGCATCGAACACATGCTTAAGGCCATGCCTGCTATCGTCGAAGCTGACCCATCAGTACTGTACATCGTCCTGGGCGCCACACACCCCGACGTATTACGACATGACGGCGAAGAATACCGTTTTGAACTGCAGCGAATTGTCGAAGAACTGGGCCTGCAGGACAATGTGATGTTCTACAACCAATTCGTCGGTGACGAACGTCTGCATAACTTCCTGTGCGCTGCTGACCTTTATGTCACGCCCTATCAAAACCGCGAACAACTCACCAGCGGCACGCTGGCCTTTGCCGTTGGCACCGGTAAAGCCGTGGTATCAACACCTTACTGGGCCGCCGAAGAACTGCTCAGCGAAGGCCGGGGCAAACTCGTCGGTTTTAACGACCCAAAAGGACTGGCCGACGCGATTATTGAAATCGTCAGTAATCCCCGCCAACTATCACGATTGCGGCGATGCGCTTATGATTACGGCCGCACGATGACCTGGCCGATGATCGGCAAGAAATACTGGAAACTGTTCAGTAAGAAAACAGCCACGGCCCCAATCCTAACCAAAACGTTTGCACAAAAAGTTGAAGGCGCCTCACTGCTGGAAATCCCCGAACCGTCACTCGACCACTTGCGTAACATGACCGACGATACCGGCCTGATCCAGCACGCCAAATTTATGCTGCCCGACCGCAACCACGGCTATTGCACCGACGACAACACGCGCGCCGTCGTCGCAATGGTCAAATATTACACTCAATACTCTGATGCCGAAGCTCTGCGACTGTTTAATATTTACTTGTCATTTATCTGCCATGCACAACGGGAAGACGGCACATTTCGCAACTTCATGGGCTATGACCGCCACTGGATCGCACCGGAACCGGCGCACGATGGTCTGGGCCGGTCGCTCTGGGCATTCGGCGCCGTGTTGGGCCGTCCGCCCCTGCCGGAACTGGTCCCGATTATTAAAGACTTTTTCGATAAATCCGCGCCGCATATTCCCCATCTTTCACCGCGGGGCAAAGCGTATTCGATTTTTGGCATGCGGAATTATCTGACCCAGTTCCCCGGCGCCAGCGATATCAAGCGGCACATGCACGCCGCCGCTGAACACTTAGTCGAACTCTACGAACAAAACGCAAAGCCTGACTGGCAGTGGTTCGAAAACATCTTGAGCTATGATAACGCGGTTCTGCCGCATGCCCTTTTTGAAGCCTACCTGGCGATGGGCAATGAAATCTATCTTGAAATCGCCACAAAAACCAGTGATTTTCTACTGGAAAACACTTTTACCGGGGACCATTTCAGCTTCATCGGCTGTAACGGCTGGTACACCTACCAGGGACAAAAAGCCCAGTTCGACCAGCAGCCGCTCGAAGCGATCAGTACCGTCATGATGTGCCGCGGCGCTTATGAAGCCACCGATGACCCGAATTATCTGAAACTGCAGAAAAAGGCCTTCGACTGGTTCCTCGGCGACAATGACCTGTCGATTCCCCTCTACGACTTCCGCACCAAGGGCTGCGGCGACGGACTGGAAAGAAACTCGGTCAACCTGAACCAAGGCGCCGAAAGCATGCTGGCCTATTTGCTTTCCCTGCTGAACATCATCGAAAGCTACAGCCCCACTCCCGGAAATGAACATGAAAATAACACAACCATTCAACCTCAACAAAACACGAAAGATTAACACAGCATGATTATTGCCACATTTAACGCAAATTCACTCAGAAGCCGGCTGGACGTCGTTTTGCCCTGGCTCGAAGCCAACCAGCCGGACGTTCTGGCGATTCAGGAAACCAAGGTGCAGGATGTCGATTTCCCGCTGGATGCCATTGACGACGCCGGCTACCGGGTCGTATTCCGCGGCCAGAAAAAGTACAACGGAGTCGCCATTCTCAGCAAAGAACCTGTTACCAATGTGCTTGCGCATCTGCCGCAAGACACCACTGATCAGGCCCGCTTTCTGAAGGCCAAAGTCGGCCCGGTTACCATCCTGAACACTTATGTACCGCAGGGGATGGCCGTCGATTCTGACAAATTTGAGTATAAGCTCAACTGGTTTCGCTGGCTGCGTGAATACATCGACAAAAATCACACGCCGGACGAGCCGCTGCTGTGGCTGGGCGATTTAAACGTCGCCCGCACGGAAATCGACGTTCACGACCCCAAACGCCTGTGGGGTCACGTCTGCTACTGTCAGCCGGTGCAGGACGCCCTCGAAAACGTGATGGATTGGGGATTAACTGATGTTTTCCGCAATTTTTATCCGGATGAGCCGGATCACTATACCTTTTGGGACTATCGCGCCATCAACGCTCTGGCCCAAAATCGCGGCTGGCGGCTGGATTATTTGATGGCAACCGCCAAACTGGCCGATACCTGTAAGAGATGCTGGATCGATAAGGAACCGCGAGGCTGGAATAAACCCAGCGACCACACGTTTTTGGTCGCGGAATTCGAGATAGCATAAAAAACTAACGGTGTCATGCTTGAATTCTTTGAAAAACTCAAGTATGATTTCAAGTTCAGACAGTTTTTCGCCAAAAGTGTTGTGAAAAGCGATATTTAGAACAAAAACAGAACGCGATCGGAATAGACTAAAAAACGATGGGCCCTGTAACAATATCCTATAAAGAATTCAGAGACTTAATCGCCAGCCGAACTGAGCGATATTTCAACGCGGCCGGATTTGTGGTCGCCAATAAAGACCGAAAAAGTATCTTGACACGTCCCCTGCTGGGTGAGTTGCTCTCACAATCCACGCAAATCGAGGAATTGCTGGACTCCTACGGCGCACGTAACAACTGCCGGTGGGCACGTTTTCGCTCGCTGACCGCCGCGATCAAGCTGTTCTCCAATGTCAGCTACGAATTGCTGCATATTCAGCATTCGATTCCGGCCTATCGCCTGCTGACCGTTGAGCAGGACTTTTCCCAGCAAACGCAGGAAATCTTGAACTTTTCGGAGGAGATCCTGATCTCCGCTGCCGACCGGCTCATCGAAGAAGCCCAAAGGCTTCATCTGCCCACGCCGGAAGTATCTTCAGACAGTGATTTCTACAGCGAAAAACTGCCGTCAGGACGTCTACCACATGATCTGGCGATGCGAAAAGTTGAAGCTGTTTCCAAAACGGTTTCCCTGCTGGCCACGGCCTTCTTGAACCTGGCCGCCGAAAGTAAGCAGGCTCTGCCTCGCAAACGTACTGAGCCGAAGTCGTATTTGTGTGAACTGACCGGCCCGATCAGCGAGGAAAAGCTGCGTTCGCTGGAACTTCGCTTCCACAACCTCCAGTCGCTCTATGATACGTATGTTTCGACGACGGAAACCGAGGTATTCGACAATGACCTACCGGTGCTTCGCGGTCATATCAGCGTTGTATTGCATCTGCTGCGGACGGCCAAGGATTTCGCGCATTATTACGAGCGTCATGCCGGTCCCGCTGCCCAACACCTGTCCAAGGGACGCAAGCGTCTCGTCGAACCGGAAAAACTCCTCGAAACTCTTATCAACTACTGTATTAACTTCGTTTCCCAATTTCTCGACTGTGCGGAGATTCTCTGCCAGAAGATGCTCAAACGCTATACGGAAATCGGACAGGTCCAGTTGGCGGTTCCGCCGTATCGCGGCTTCCATGTCCGGCCTTCGACGCTGATTTCCAAGCTTGTGCTGCACTACGGCAGTGACGTCAAGATGAAACTGGAAGATGATACCTACGATGCCAGCTCGCCGCTGGAACTGTTCCGGGCCAACGAGAAGATTAACGCAACGAAACGAAAATCTCTGGCTGCTGAAATCATCCGGCTGGAACTGGTCGATGAAGCCCCGGAGGATAAAGACCGCCAAAGTATTGTCCGCAACGTCATCATGACACTGGCCGAACAAAGCAAAGTCATCATTTACGAACAGCCGCTGATCATCGACGAAAAAGAATTCCAGCCCGAATCCACCATTATCCAGCAGGTTACCGACGAAATCGCCAAGCTGCTGTGTATCGGTAAGATCGACATCAGCACCAATATCGAAGCGATCTTTGTCGGTGACAAGCGTGTCCTGGAAGACATCCAACTGCTGGCCGAAAACGGCTATGGCGAAGACAGCTTCGGCAATAACATCCCCCTGCCCCGTGAACTGCAATACTTAAGACAATAATACTCTCCGCTTCATGATCCAACATTCATTCGCAATCATATTTTTATCCACTTCATGTGAATAGATTCAGAAAGGAATTTTTGTGAGTCAGGAATTTTTTCAGCTAATCGCCGACGAATTAAATATTCAGCTTAAACAGGTCGCCGCCACGGTGGCCCTGCTCGAAGAAGGTGGTACCGTGCCGTTTATCGCCCGCTACCGGAAGGAAATGACCGGTACGCTGGACGAAGTGGCGATTACGCACATCCGTGACCGCATGGCTCAATTAGCCGAACTGAATCAGCGTAAAGAAACGATTCTCAAATCACTGACCGAGCGTGAATTGCTGACCGATGAGTTGAAAGAACAGATCGAGCAGGCCGACACCATGACGGTGCTGGAGGATATCTACCTGCCCTATCGTCCCAAACGCCGCACCCGAGCGATGGTGGCGAAGGAAAAAGGTCTGGCGCCACTGGCCGAACTGTTGCTGGCCCAAAACGAAACGACCGACCCGCTCGCCGAGGCCGCGGCGTTTGTGGATACCGAAAAAGGCGTCGAAGACGTCGATCAGGCACTGGCCGGAGCCCGTGACATTCTCGCCGAACAGATCACCGAAGACAAAACCGCTCGCGAGCGTATCCGTGAACTGTATTTCACTAAGGGACGGTTTTACAGCAAGCTCATTAAGGGCAAAGAGGCCGACGCAGGAAAATATGAGAACTACTTTGAATGGGATGAACCGGTCGCAACCGCCCCATCGCACCGCGTGCTGGCCATGCGCCGCGGCGAAAAGGAAGAATGCCTCATGCTCCGCATCAAGGTCGAAGAAGACGAGGCACTGGGCATTCTGCGAACGCTGTTCGTGATTAACAACAGCCCCTGTGCAATGCAGGTCGAAGCAGCCATGGAAGACGGCTTCAAACGGCTGCTGTCGTCGTCGATGGAAACCGAGGTCCGGCTGGAAACCAAAAAGAAAGCCGACATTGAAGCCATCCGAATTTTTGCCGAAAACCTTCAGCAGTTGCTGATGGCCTCGCCGCTGGGGCAAAAACGGATGCTCGCCGTCGATCCGGGCTTCCGCACCGGCTGTAAGGTCGTCCTGCTCGACGAACAGGGTAAACTGCTCTTGCATGATGTGATCTTCCCACACGGCAGCAGCCAGAAGGCACTGTCCGACGCGGAAAAAATCAAAAAAGTCTGCGCCGAATACAAAGTCGAAGCGATTGCTATCGGCAACGGTACCGCCAGCCGCGAAACCGAAACTTATTTCCGCAGTATTGGGCTGGATAAGAATATCGTCATCGTCATGGTCAATGAAAGCGGCGCCTCGGTCTATTCGGCCTCGGAAGTCGCCCGCGAGGAATTCCCCAACGAAGACATCACCGTCCGCGGTGCCGTCTCCATCGGGCGACGACTCATGGACCCGCTGGCCGAGCTGGTCAAGATCGACCCGAAATCCATTGGCGTCGGACAGTACCAGCACGACGTCGAACAGAACCTGCTCAAGCAGGGTCTCGATGACGTGGTCGTCAGCTGTGTGAACAAGGTCGGTGTCGAGGTCAACACCGCCAGCAAACCCCTGCTGATGTACGTCGCCGGCCTGGGGCCGCAACTGGCCCAGAAGATCGTCGAATTCCGTAACGAAAACGGCCCCTTCGCCTCACGAAAGGAATTGACCAACGTGCCGCGGCTGGGTGCCCGGGCGTTTGAACAGGCCGCGGGCTTTTTGCGGATTCACAACGGCGCCAACCCGCTGGACGGCGGCGCGGTACATCCGGAAAGCTATAATGTCGTCGAACAGATGGCCGAAGACCTCGATTGTACTGTCAGCGACCTGATGACGACCGACGCCCTGCGAAACAAGATTGATCTGAAAAAGTATGTCACCGACACGATCGGCCTGCCGACGCTGACCGATATTTTGAGCGAACTGGCCAAACCGGGCCGCGACCCGCGTGAGAAATTTGAAATGTTTGCTTTCGCCGACGGTATCGAGAAAATCGAAGACCTTACCCCCGGCATGAAACTGCCCGGCGTGGTCACCAATATCACGGCCTTCGGCGCGTTCATCGATATCGGCGTCCATCAGGACGGGTTGGTCCACATCAGCGAAATGGCCAACCAATTCGTCAAGGATCCCGCCGATATTGTCAAGGTCCACCAGAAGGTCCAGGTCACCGTCATGGAAGTTGATGTCACCAAAAAACGCATCAAACTGTCCATGAAAGAACCCGGTAAAAAAACAGAGGCCGAAGATAAGCCGAAACGTAAACCGGCTCCGCAAAACAAAAACAAACGCGGCCAAAAACCAAAAACGCCCCAAAAACCAAAAATCGACCCCAACAAATCATTAGCCAGTCAGCTAACCCTGGGAATGTAAATAATAAAAAAGGACAGGTCTATATTCAAATAGCCTGTCCTTATATCTTCCACATTATATTATTGATCCCATCTTTTCGACTTCACATAATTCCAAAATATGTCTTTTGTCTTTTCATCATCGTCAAAATAGTCCTCGAAAAAGCCTGGAGCGTTCATTTCTTTGGGATACGCATACTTTTCTTATCTTCACCGTATTCTACAACCCATTCTTTCGGCTCTTCTGAATCAACAATGTCAAACAGCTTTGGAGAGTATAAGAACGGCTCTCCGTCATCATCAATTATTCTGTAATGATCTGCCTCAATGCCTATTACAAAATATGGCTTATTTTGCGTAAGAGACCTTTTCTCTTTATCTGCCTTCAATATAACCTTCATAAATTTTACCCCTCGACATAGTGTTATAAGAAATATCGAATTACTCAAGATTAATAGAAGTTTAAGCAATTAAAACTTGCTAAGTTGCAATTTAACCCACAAACCGAAATGATCCGAAGGATACACCCCGGCTGCTTTATCTTTCAGCAGGCTGCCTTCGCAGACCTGCCAGCCCGAGCTGAAAAGAATCTGATCCAAGCAGCGAATGCCCTTACCATTGACGTGATACGTCATCGCCCCGCTGGATTCAGCCCGTGTCAGACCGGCATCTTGCAGCACACGAAGCGGCGGCCAGTCAGGCGGCGCATTGAAATCGCCTGCTAAAATCACCGGAACATCAAGGGCCTCAAGTCTCTCTGCCAGTAATTGTGCCGCACGGTACTGCGCATACGGATGGATTTGCAGATGCGTATTGTAAACACGAAATCGGCCACGAGATTCTTTATCCTCGAGTTCAACCCATGTACAGATACGCGGTATCGCCTCGCCCCAGCCATGGCTGGGGTGCTCCGGCGTAGGACTGAGCCAGAAAGTGCCGGACTCCAGCAGTTTAAAACGTTTCGCCCGGTAAAAAATCGGCCCATGTTCGCCCTCCGACTGCCCGTCCTGACGCCCCGCCGCAATAGATTCATAGCCGCCCAGAAGTTCGTTGAAAAATGCCAGTTGCCCCGGCAGTACTTCCTGAAAGCACAGGATATCATAGTCACTGTCAGCCAAAATTTCTGAGAATGAATCCTTTCGCTTTTCCCAGCCCATATCAAGTACACTGTCACCACCACCGCGAAGAATATTCCAAGTTAGGATTTTAACGGACACGCCATCCGAAGTATTTACGTCGTAAGTTTGAGCTGCGGCAACAAAATCCCCCTCCGGCCGAAAAGCAAAAAATAACGTTAAGCCAACAAGCAGTAACAGCATAAAAACGGCAACACGCTTTAAAACACCCCGAAACCGCCTCAACCACACAGGTCGAGTTGTTGTTTCTGCTGCTCTCTTCTTATTAGTCTTCTGTATACACATCAACCCTATTATCCACCAATTATTTTAATCCGCAAGGGTAAAACCGGTCATCTCCTTATCATAGATATTCCAATATAAAAAGGACAGGTCGCACGTCATTGGCGAGTCTGTCCTATTGGATGTTTTTGATGATTACCGCTTAGTTATTCGGTTTTTTGGCTGGTTCTTCCTGCGGCTGTTCTTCCGGTTCAGGGGTTGGGACATCTTCGAGCAACTCTGCCAGCGGCTTGGTAAGATTGTCCGCCTGATAGGACGGTATTTGATAGACCCACTCGCGGTGCTGTGCGGTAAAGGCCTTGACCTGGTCGATCGCCAGAAGTTTGGCCTCTTTCTTCTTCAATTCCTCTTCGGTCTCAACTTCGCCAACGGTTTTTTCCACCGGCGTCGCGTCCAGGTACGTCGCCGAAACCTTCGCATAGACCTTGTCATCCTTTTTGCCGAGCTTGAGCGTATACACCGTCAAGTCCTTGAGTTTGCAGGTATAGCCGTAGTCAAACTTGACATCCGCCGGAACATTGGTAACCGCAGCAACATCCTCAAACCGCAGACTACTCAATGCGCCGAATACAGATTGATAATCGGTTCCCTTAAACTGCTTGCCTTCCGGCATATTTTCCAATGTTGCATCGTTGCCGCCTTCGGTTGCGACCAAGACGTAACCACCTTCCGGTGTCTTCACAGCAATGCTGCCGATCTTCTGTTTTGTTACTGTCAGCAGTTCGGCATCAACATAATCCAACTCGCCGGTTGAAATCCACGGGGGCGACTGAATCGCATACACATCATCGCTGCCGTCCAGCCGTCCGTGGGCAGTTCCCTTTTCCGGTTCACGCGGTGAAATTGCCGCCGCGACAACCGGATTACCGTCCGTGCCTAAAAACGCCACCCACGTTTCGGCGGTGTCTTTGGTCACCTTCAAATCCGCATGGTTGGCCGCGTTGGAGGTGATCTTATCGGTGACGCGAATGTCCAGGCAGTTGTTGATCAGCCGGTTAATCTTGCTGACATCGGCCGGGTAGTTATCCTTACCCGCCAGGCCAAACTTTCTATTTTGTTGTGATAGCCTCACTGTTTTGCTGCCGCCGGCGCTGGTAATCTCAATCGCCGACACCTTCTCGATATTCAGCCCCGCGATCAGCGGCGCACTGCTGAAATCGACCTTTCCAGCCTGTCGGCTGATCCGGCTCTGCAAAATCGCCAACCCCGCAAGCGCGACCGCCACAATCCCTAAAATCGTCAGTTTTTTATCACTCATCTTTGTCTCCCATGGATTCCCGCCTTGCGGGAATGACAAATCTCAATTCATTCTGTATCGCCGCCATCCCGGCGGCATGAATTCATAAAGCCGGCAAGATGCCGGCGATACAACCTACGCATCGCTGGCATGGCTGATATACCGTCGGCGTTTGGTCGCCCGATAGATGCCCAGCAAAACCGCCACGACCAGCATAATCCCCGGCCCCAGCAGCGTACAGTAATTCCGAAGTTTCCGCTTGAGCGATTCGACCTTTTGCCGTTTCTGCATCTTGATATCGCGCAGCTCTTTTTCAGCCGCCCGCAACTGCACTTCGATTTTCTGTTTTTCCTCGATAATCGTTTGGCCGATCAACTGGCCCTTATTCTCGCCTTCAATTGCGCGAATCTTTTCATTGAGCTGTTTTTCGAAACCCTGAATTTGCGTCATAATCCGTGACTCTTCCTGAGCCGTTTCAGCATCCGCATCTGCCTCGATATCATCGACCACCGTAAACGGCCGCCGGAAATTGCCCCGACTGCGAATCGAAATCAGCGAGGTCGAACCGCTCAAATCTTCAATCGCATTCAGCAAAAACGCACTGTTGCCGCCAACCGGCGAAACCCCGATAAACGTCCGCTGATAGGCCGCCATATCACTGAACATATCCACATCAGCCAGCACAATCACCGAACACGGTTCGGCTGATTCGGTCAAGCCCGTAATGGTTTTCATCGCCGGAGCAGTTTCATCGCCTTCCGTTTTAGCGGCTTCATCGGGCACCTGAATCCCATCCGGAAACGCGCTCTTGAAATCGCCGGTCACCTGGTAACCGATCACCACCGATTCGGTACCATCACGGAACTGCCGCATAAACTTCGGATAATCCGCACGCTCCACTTCAATGGGGCTATCCACACGCCAGGCATTACCCTGTTTCGAGGTACTTAGCAGCGGTGTATAATCCAGTGTCAGACCATCGCCAGCAGTCGGTTTGACTTTCAAAACACCAGGATAAAATGTCGTGACATCATTTAATTGTGCGGTTATGACTTTATCCTTATTAAAACAACCGTGGGCGTCCGTCAGCCGTATAATCCCGAGAATCTTTGTTGGCGGTTGTCCGCCGATCACCGCCAATTTGCGGTCTCCAGCAAATGTATTGGCCGGCATGGTTAGTCCCCAGTTATTCAACAGCTTGGCCAGGTTTGAATTTCTGGCGTGCGGCATTCCCTGCATTCGCTGCATCTGCTCCGGCATATCCGACACACAATACGGGTCCACACAGACAATCGCCCGGCCGCCCTTGAGCACGAACTGGTCAATCGCAAACTGCGTCTGCTCCGAAAATTCTTTCGGGTGAATTACCAGCAGCAAATCGACATCGGTAATCTCTGTCGTGTCTTTCGGCACCATCGTTACTTCGTACTGCTTTTCCAGATGCGTAATAATGTTCCACTTGGGCTTGGGTTGCTGGCCCTGCATCTGCTTCATCTGCGCCATGTAGCCGGTATCACCGATCATATCCAGTGCACTGAGCACACCCAGCCGGCTCTTTTCGCGTGTTAGTGCCGTATCAATCAGATAGCTGATGTCGTACTCGACCAACTGCTGCCGATCGGGGGCGAAAAACTCAATCACTTTGTTGACGCCAAACTCTGTCTGGACGACCAGTCCAAAGATAAAGTTTTCCTCCTGGCTCATGGGAATTCGCCGCAGGCCATACCGCACCGCTGCCAGTTCTTCTTCGGTGAATGGACGCGGGTCAATCACCTCCAGCTTAACATTGCCCTTGCCGTAAGCCTGATACTCTTCCAGCAGCGCCCGCACAAACGTGTAATAGTTGTTGTAATAGCGAATCTGGTCAATCGACGAGTTAATCGCCGCGGTCTTGGTATAAAACAGCTTCAGCGTGATCGGCTGTGTCAGCCCGCCCAAAATCTCTTTCGTCCCATCCGACAGCGTATAGAGCTTCTGCTCGGTCAAATCCATTCGGGCCGACTTAAACAAACCATGCGAAACCGAAATCACCGATACCGCAATGACCATCACAAAAAATATTGCCAAAATTGCTCGCATTAACCGGTTCATTAGCTCGCCTTCCTTTCTTCCAGAATCAAACCGCAGGCAACCACCCACGCTGCGATCAGAATGCCAAAGTACACCACATCTTTCACTTCGACTACACCTCGCATCATCGAGTCAAAATGGTTCTGGAAACTCAGTGTTTCAAAGACCGACGCTGCGGCCGGAGAAATCGTTGACGATACATAATTCAGCGACGATGGATGGCCCGCAAAAATCAAAATACCACACGCCACACCGGACAAAATCAGGCTGATGACCTGGTTTTTCGTCAGCGCCGAGAAAAACATCCCAATCGCCAGAAAACTGCCCGCCATCAGGAAGCAACCCAGGTAGCCGACCACAAGCTGTCCGGCATCCGGGTCGCCTAAATACGCCACCGTTACCGGAAGCGGAAATGTTAATACCAAGGCAATCGCCAGAAACGTCCACGCCGCGAAAAACTTGCCCAATACCGCCTGACGGATTGTAATCGGCAATGTCAGCAGCAGCTCAATCGAGCCATTCTTGCGTTCTTCAGCCCATAGCCGCATTGCAACCGCCGAAACCATCACAACTAAAATAAACGGCATGTTATAAAAAAAGAGCCGCAAATCAGCCTGGCGTAGTTCAAAAAAACCATCCTTAAATGGCAAATAACCCGCCACAAGCAAAAATATTACTAAAAAGACATACGCCACCGGCGTGGCAAAATATCCCTTTAACTCGCGTTTAAAAACAGCCATAAAGCCATTCATGATTATTACTCCTGTCAACAGAGTTCTAATTCAACATTATTTCTTCGTCGTTGTAATCTTCCGGAAGACCTCGTTCAGACTGCACCCGTGTTCGTCCGTCAGCTGCTTCGGCGTCGAATCGGTCAGAATCTTGCCGCGGGCGATAATCACTGTCCGATTGCAGACCTGCTCGACCTCTTCGAGAATATGCGTGGAAATGATAATACATTTATCTTTCGCCATCTCGTTGATAAGCTGGCGCACCTCGTGCTTCTGGTTCGGGTCCAGCCCGTCCGTCGGTTCATCCAGAATCAGCACCTGTGGATCATGAATCAGTGCCTGTGCCAGTCCCACACGACGCCGGTACCCCTTGGAAAGCGTCTCAATCGTCTGGTGATACACCGACTCAATCGAACACATCGGCACGATTTTATCCAGTGCGGCCCGTCGTTTGGCGCCCTTGATCTGGCGGGCATCACAGACGAAATTCAAAAAACCCGCCACCGTCATTTCATTGTACGCGGGCGCATTTTCCGCCAGATAACCGAGACACTGCCGCACGCCGACCGGGTCGATCAAAATGTCGTGGCCGCAGATTTTTGCGGTCCCGCCATCCGGTGTCAGAAAACAGGCCAGCATCTTCATCGCGGTGCTCTTACCGGCCCCGTTGGGGCCGAGAAAGCCCAGCACATCGCCCTTGTCCGCAGTAAATGAAATCCCATCTACCGCCACCACCGGGCCGAAGCTGCGACGCAGTTGTTGAACATCAATCATAACGATCTCCCAAAATTGCTGTTTGATGTCAAAAATTCACGAAAACAAAAGGCGTTGTATGGTGCTGACAGCCGCCTTTCTCAACAAATATGACCTCTTTTTTTACTCAAAATCAAGGTTTTGTCAAGTCCTCTTTTACATTTTTCCCCCTTGAAAGGCCCACATTCCCACAGCCGCAGCGCAATAAAAAACGGGCCGCAAGTCTTTCGACTCACGGCCCGTTCAGTTCACTGCTGTTGATCAGAGACCATAAAGCCAGTTACTATGGCTGTGCCCCCGGATCCGTCTGCGGATTATTAATCGACCGCGGTTCAGACGGTGCTGTCGGATTATTGAATTCCGACCGGTCACGACAGTAAATAACCCATTCGTAGTCGCCGCGTTCCAGGATGGTTTCAACCATATAAAGTTCCGGAATCTGAGGACTGCCGTCAATGTAGAACGTACCGTCCACATTATCAACATTTCGCCATTCAGGACCATTGCCGGAAGCACCACTATTGAGACTCGAGTCATCCAGACAGACAAACTTGTACTCAACACCACTCGGGTCTTCCGCAACAACCGAACGGACAATTACGTAATGCGTTACCGGTCCAACCGGCGGATCATACGGGAAGTCAACCGGCGTTCCAACAACATGTTCTGCCGGATCCGGTGTCGGCGGTTCATTGTCAACAATCGCCGTTGTTGCCGAAGCAGGTACAGAAGGAAGGCCTTCATTCTGATTCAGCGATTTATCCCGTGTACGAACACGGTAGGTCGCCAGCGTACCAATTTCCGGCAGACTTTCGTCCAGGTAGATCGGGCTGTCCTGCCATCCACTGTCAGAACCCGGACCAACCGTACACTCGAAGTAGTATTCAACGCCGTTACCTTCAGGATCGGTCGCTGCATACGCCTGCATCCAGATGGCCGTTTCGCTATACGGACGCGGCAGACCGTTAATACCGTCATGCTCAACCGTTGCCCACAGGCTCGGATTCGGCAGCGGAGGATTGGTTTCCAGCCCTGCGATTACCGAAACCGGAATCGACCAGTCCGTCTGGTTCATATTCACAGACAGGTCACGTACCCGAACACGGTAGGTGTAAGTGTCCTCAACCGTCAGACCACCATCAACATATTCACGATCAGGCAACCAGCCGGTCATCGTGGTTTCACCTTCGTGAACCCGCTCAAACTGGTATTCGTACTTCCACTCATCAGGCTTGCCGATCTTGTCAGTACGTTCCCAGTTATCCGTCGGCTTCATGGCTGTCATACGTATTACCGGAATGCCGTCATCAGACATCGGTGTCGAAGCCCAGTCCGCCGGGTTCGGCGTCGGAGCTTCGGTATCTTCTTCCATCCAGCAATCCGAAAACAGTACCAAGTCAAGCGTATCGACAATCGAATCCGCATTGGCGTCCGTACCGTCACACCAGCCCGGTGTCGCACACGCGTCCAGCCAGTTTAAGCCGATTACAGCGAAATCAGACAGGTCGATACGACCGTCATAAACATGGTCCAAACGCTTGCATTCGAGCTTGCCGTCACCGACGCGGTGGTGATAACCCATATCCACCTGTCCGGCATCCGGAATCAGGCCGGTATTTGTCGAATAGGTCCACAGGCCGACATTCAACGCCGTATCACTACCGGCATCGAGACAGATGCTGTCAAAGAGCTGACCGGCGCTGGTCTGACTGAGGAAGTAATCGCCAACAAAGTTCGGATCATCGACCAGCATGTTAAACATCGAATCCCAGCTATAGTCGGTTTCATTCCAGCCGCTAAGCGTACAGCCGTCTTCGACGTGGATTGGCGTACCAAATCCGATAGAAGCAATCGCCAACCCCAGATTTACACGGGGTTTGGTGATATCGACCCGATAATCGGTCACCATGACACCAGTTTCAATCAATAGCGTCTTGATTTCAATCGGTGATAAGAAACGATCAATTTCCTTTTTGGCCGCACACTGAATCGCAGCAACACAACCGGATGCAAACGGACAGGCCGCTGAAGTGCCACCAAATTCCGGGAAGTAATCCGTCAATGATTGCGGATAGTTCGGATAATCCTCACCCGGCATATAACCATCGTCACCAATCACATCCAGTGTATATAGCGGATCAGCCGGAGCCAAGATATCCAGGAGTTGTCCGGTGTTGGAATAATCCATCACCCGATCTGCCGTATCATAGACCGCACCAACGGAAATCACCTTACTCAACGATGCCGGGTATGAAATCCCCTGCGTGGAGCTTTCATTTCCGGAAGCAGCCAGGACAGTAATACCTGCGGAAACAAGGTTGTCAGCCGCAACGGTCATTGCCGGCAGTGCCGCATCTGCAAGGCGTGCATCGTCAATATGAACTGACGACCCCCAACTGTTGTTAACCACAAGCAGCGGATTGTCCGGATCATTCAGACGATTCGTCACGCACCAGTCCCATGCCGCAAGACCTGCATCAAAGACAAGATTACCTTCTTCATCAGAAATCTTGAGAGCATAAATCTTGGCACCATGTGCCACACCGCCAATGTAATCTTCCATTTGCACTTCTTCATCGGCACCACCTGCAGCAATACCGGCAACAGATGTCCCGTGTGCCAGAAGATCTCCGGACCCCAAAGTCGCTCCCGGATCCGCATCACCGGCACCAAAGTCGTAACCACCGATAACCTTGTCATTCGGGTAGTGAGGGCCGCCTAAGGCCGGATGCCTATAATCGACAGCATCATCGACAATTGCAACAGACACGCCCGTACCGTCATAAAACTCGCGGGCTGCCGTTGCATTGGCCAGCGTGATTCCCTGAGCCATCATCCGGTGAATCGGACGAACCGGTTCAATGTGTCTGACATTCGGATTGGCCTTCAACTGGTCAAAGCCGGCTTGAGTAACTTCAGCCGAGAAACCGGCAAAGTTATCAAAACGATAACGCAGTGTCAGGTCGCTTGCATTAAACGTCGTCAGAACTGTGTCCTGGAGCGAATCTACCTGGGCCTGCCAATTGGCCATTTCCGAAGCGGAATCCCAGTTAACTGACTCGCGAACTCCATCCGGTTCAACAAGCGTGACAATTACCTTGGCTTTGCCGGTCGCGTTGAGCGACTGCGTAATCATCTGCTCTTCAACAACCGGATCCGGTTCCGGAACATTTTCGGACGGAACAGCAACCATTACATCAGTCGGGTCGTAAGGCACAACAATTGTGGCATTTGGATCTGTGATCGGACCGACATCACTGTAAGAGATGTTAATCGTCGAAGGATTAGCAGCATACTGGTCACCACTGCCAACCGCAATCTGGGCACCATTGACACCAATATTCTTCCACAGAATCGTATCGATCACGTCCAGATGACTATTATACGAAGCATACAAGCCGCCGCCAAAGCCCATGGTCTCGCCAAAGGCACCGGTTACAGCGTTGTTGCTGAACGTACAGTTGGAGATCGTCATATCCATATGCCAGTTTGCCGACACACCACCGCCGTCACGGCCCGCATGGTTGCCTGTAAACAGGTTATTGTGCAGACGCGGCTGCTGGAGGTTTTCCTGGTCGGTACCACCAAAGTAAACACCACCGCCCGAAACACGGGCACCGTTGTCATGGAACCGACAAT
Organism: Sedimentisphaerales bacterium; assembly: GCA_028282905.1. Taxonomy (GTDB): domain Bacteria; phylum Planctomycetota; class Phycisphaerae; order Sedimentisphaerales; family Anaerohalosphaeraceae; genus 4572-13. The sequence goes on from JANQGW010000119.1 coordinate 17,608, forward strand.
CAAAAACGCTAATCGGCGAGGTGAAGCAGAAGAAGCCGCCGCCCTGACCGCCGACTTGCGTGTTCGCCAGAGTCAGCAGGAGCTGTTCTTCCACAATGACAATCGCCTGCGGTATCAACGTCGCCTGGTTGGTATTAAAGGCCGTCCCTGAAACCGTACCGGTCGCCTCTTCAGTATAGAGACCACCACCGTGGTATGCGGTGTTCTCAATGAAGTTAGAGTCCGCGATATCCAGATTGGTTTCAGACACATGGACACCGCCACCCATCGCCGCTTCATTTTCGCCGATGACCGTGTCTTTAATAATGACTTCACAGTCATAATCCGTCGCAATACCACCACCATAACTGAAGTAGTAATCTTCCGGATCATCGCCGGTGACAATTGAATTGGCGATGTTGTTCTCAATCCGGCAATCAGTAAATTCGAGCCGGCTGTCATGGGCTGCATAGACCGCACCACCGGCCGTCGGGATATTGATCCGGCGATTAGGTGTCGGATCCGGGCTGCCGCCAAGACCACAGACGCCGCTCATCGAGAAGTTGTCCGTAAAGACACATTCACGGAATGTGATACTGCAGTCATATTCGCAATAGACCGCACCGCCGTAACCACCATAGCGCCAGTAAGGCTCGTACCGATCAAACGGATCAACCTCGAAATTCTGCTGGAAATCTTCCCAACTGGTGTATTTCGTCCAGTTGAACCATTTCTGCCACTGATCCCAGTCATACTGGTCAAACCATTCCATGCCAACATTGTACTTATCGCCATATTCCCAACCTGGCCACCAAGACCAGTTTCCAGCATAGTCCGCTTCGATATAATCAGCCCAGAGCCAGTTACCGCCGCGACCGCCGTGTCCATCGTCGTCACCGCCGTCACCACCGTTACCACCGAATACTGCGTTATCGCTAAATGTACAGTGAATAAATTCCGGACTGCTGCTGAACGCGGCATAAACCGCACCACCATAGGCATAGCCGCCCCAGCCACCGTCACCACCGGGAGGAGGTCCAGGGGCACAACCAACCTGGCCATTGCCGCCATCACCGGCGGTCACAGAACAATTGTCAAATGTACAATTGATAACTGTCGGTGAACTTTCATACATTTCAATTGCACCACCGACGATGCTGCCCCCGTCTGTTCCATCAGAAGAACAGGGAGGAAGTGTAATGCCACTCGGTGCACTAAAATTACAATCCTGATAAACACAGTTGCGAATAATCGGATCACTGTTGTTCAGAATCATAGTGGTATGCAGGAATGTAATACCCTGAATGATAGATTCTGAACCAACATCCTGCAGGTTAAACTGATGTCCGTCCATAATCGTGGCCGCAACAACAGCCGGATCGTCCGGATTCATACCGGTCAGCGTGATATTCTTACCGAGGAATTCAATCACACCCAATCCCCCGTTAGGAGGCAGGTAGTTACCCGGCTCGATCATCACGATATCGCCATCTTCGGCATCTTCAATCGCCTGCTGAATCGATGAGTAGTCATTACCGCTTCCAACCAACAGCGTCTGCGGCTGGTCGAAACGGATTTCAATTTGCTTGTCCGAATCAACGATAACATAGTTAACCGCATCCTTCAGCGTATCGTCAATCGTTCCGCCCGACCAGGTATCAACGCGATACCCTGTCTCCGGCAGCGCCGTGATCTTCACCAGCATACCGTCATAATAGGTCTGCAAAAGCGGATCAATCTGATAATCACCATGACCGTCAACCACTGTCACTGTCAACAGGTACGTATCGAGTGTTGCCGGATCCGGGTAATGGAAGCCCAGATCGACCGTAGCTTCATCCAGTGAACCTGCAGCATCCGTTGTCAAGGCGTCATAGCCAAGGCTGGCGGCCGATGCACTACCGGCATCAACTGCACCGCTTAGGCCCTGATGCAGATAGTAGGCACCCAACGGGCCGGCCGTGAAGACCGGATTCGTATCGATGTTGCTCGCATTGCCGGCAATCGAATTCACCTGGGCAGCGCCGGTATAACTGATACCGGTTTCAGCATCAAAGTAGTCACCATCCGAATTGCCATAGAACAGGCTGTAAACCGTACTGGCTGTACCACCGACTTTCTCTTCATAGACCGCGTGTTGGTTGCAGCCGGTAAAGATCGAATCGGTAATCACCGGATTGGACGTCGTTTCGCAGTAAATTCCGCCGCCAAGTCCGCCTGTCATGTTATCAGCAAACGTACAGTTCTCAATCGTCGGCGAAACATTGTATTCGCAGTAGATCGCCGCGCCGCGTTTGCCGGAAGCATTTTCAGCAAACAGACAGTTCAGCAGTTCATGCGAAATCAATCCGCCGCCACCGGACAGATGTAATGCACCACCCGCCGACTGACCACCGGTGGTCTTGTTGTCGATAAACTGACAACCTACCATCGAGGCCTTAGTACTCAGACATGCGATAGCGCCGCCAAAGCCTTCATCGGTCACTGTATGATGATTAAAGATCACACCGGTCGCCGTATTCGAACTGACACGTGTGTTGGTAAATGCAACGTCACTTTCGTCGAAGTACGCCGCACCACCGCTTTGAGCGGTATTACCCATCAGGAAAGAACTGTCAACATCGAAAATGCTGTTTTTACCGTGAATACTTCCGCCAAACAGTCCTGCTTCATTATTCACAAGCTTACATTCGTTCAGCGTTAGTGCCAGTGTGTGCGTATTCGGATCGGAAATCACAAAGTACGCATCAATTGCACCACCGTTGCGTTCAGCCTTATTCTCAATGAACTGACAATTCTTAAAGATCGCATCGCTCTTGGCGTTCACGGCAGCACCGTCTTCAAACGTCGTGTTACCCTCGAACAGAACATTCGTGAACTTCACCGGAACATTATTAGCGTCAATATAAACCGCACCACCGTTAGCCGGATAGATATCCGGGAAGCGAAATTCATAATAGTTCGCCAGCAATTCAAGCTCAATGTCAAGATCAAAGAGCTGCTGAGCGTTATAGTTGCTGTTTTCAACAAACTCAGTATCATTAACAACCACCTGGCCATCTGCACCAAGATGCAGAGCACTACCGTGGTTCCGATGGAACTGACAGGTATCTACCGTCAGCACAACATTCGGCTCGGTATAAACCGCACCGCCGACGAAGAACAAATCAACTTCCTCGGTGATGGTACGGAAAAGGAACGCTTGTGTTAACACCAAAGCCGTTTTCGACGCATTGTCTTCAAACGTACAGCGGTCCAGTTCCAGTGTATTGTCTTCGGCCACATAAATTGCACCACCGGCCATCCGATCGGTTTCAATCAGCGTACCGTCTATACCGGCACTAACAACACTGAAGGGATCGGGGTAGGCCGTCGTTCCAACACCCGGTTGGCCGCCAAGGCCAGGTGCACCCGGGACAGCTTCGTTGCCGCGGAACGTACACCGGCTGATCACCGGCTGACAACCGGTACCGACATAAATGGCACCGCCGCCGCTTTCACCTTCTGCATCGGCGCCGTCACCACCCCAGCTGCCTTTACCGCTGCCGCTGTTGCCGCCGTCGCCGCCGTTACCGCCAATGGCGCCAATCGTCTGCATATTTTCAAACACACAGTTATCAATCGTCGGATGACTGTCTGTCAGAATTGCAATGGCACCACCAAATGCACTACCGGTAGCCTTTCCACCGTGACCACCGCTCTGAGCATCTCCGGACTGGATACTGTAACCGGTATTCCCGTCACCGCCGACAGCACCAACAACCGTACAATCCTTAAAGACACAATTGCGGATAATCGGCGAACTTTCTTCTTCACACAGAATTGCACCAGCATAACCGGTTCCTTCCGCATCAGCGCCAGAATTGGCACGATTCGGCGATTCCGGATTCTGTCCCGGAGGATAGGGTTCATTCGGTATAGCACCATTTTGTCCAACCACACCGACATAGTAACCATTTTGAATCGTCACACCGAGAATCATCGTGTTCGGATCTTCACCATTGTCAAAGTGGAACGCACGGCGTGGCGACTGGTTAGTACCCTGACAGTCAATAATCGTTTCGGCAACTGTCGCCGGATCGTCCGGATCGACAGATCGCAGCACAAGCTGCTTGCCGCCAAAGTTAATACCATCCGGAGATGTCACCACATACGGCTCGCCCGGACGCGGTGCCAGCACAATCGTATCACCCGACTGGGCTGCATCAACGGCTTCTTCAATCGTCGTATAGTCCGACGGAACCAACAGATCCCTCGGAACATCCAGGATGAATTCAACCTGAACGTTTTCCATGAAACCGGTCATCGTAATGGTATTATCCTGTTCGGTATAATACGCATCATTATCCGAACCAGTCCAGCGATGGACGCGATATCCTTCGTCCGGTGTCGCCAGCAGTTCAACAACCGTTCCCTGTGTAAATTCATAGGTCGCATAGCTGTCAACCGTAAAGTTGGGAGCGTCACCGACCAGATTGTTCGGATCGGTCGTTACTTCCAAGCGACCATGCGGGAAGCGATCAGCAATATAAACCTGAGTTTCCAGCGTAAAGGTCTGCACACTGTCCGGATCGGACTTATAATGGAAACCCATATTCACAGTCCCGGCATCCGCAACATGGTCCGTACGGGTCGTCACATCAAACCCAAGCAGAGTTGCCAGGTCCGCAGCCGTTCCAAGTCCGGCGTTCAGACATGGGCTGTCAACTAACTGACCGGCGGCAATTTCACCGAGATAATAGGTTTCATCTTCCGGTAGTACCGGGTCGGACATCGGGGCAAACAGCGGATCGGCGTCAATATTATCCGGACCGTACAGCATCCACGCGCCACCGCCGGCACCAATATAAACGTCTTCCAGGCCGCCCTGGACGTCACTGTTGTCAATAAAGACCGTCGTAAACGGATTATCCGTTTCCAGCGGATCACCGAGGGCCACCTGCGGACCGAAGGTCGCCAGGTTCTCCCAGAAAATACTGTTTTCAATATCGACAAAGATATCCCGGCTGCCAATGGCACCACCGCTTCCGAAACCACCTAAAACGGTATTGCCGGCAAAAGTACAATTCTTCACATTGGGTGTTGCATTATCAACAATCGAGAAGGCACCACCGTCATACCCCGAGGCATTTTCCGAGAACAGACAGTTCGTCACTTCCTGAGAACCGCCGGCCAGATGCGGATTGGCCATATACAACGCACCGCCAAAGCCCTGGGCAAAGTTGCTATAAAATTCCAGATGTCGCAGAATCGACGTACTGCTAAGGCTGTACAACGCACCACCGGAACAGAAGTTCACCGTCGCTCCAGAGGTGTTCGAGGTGTTCCCGGCGTTTACAGCCGAGTTACCGATAAACGTAGTATTCGTAATGGTACCGTCACTGTTAAACCAGTAAACACCGCCACCGTACTCGCCGACATTGATTTTAAATTCACATTCGTCAATGGTAAATTCCAGTTCACCCAGGCAGATACCACCACCGTAACCGGCGTGGTTGCTGCTGAATCGACAATCGTTGACATCAACAACTGCACCAAACGCTGCATCCGTGGCACCTGCATAGATACCGCCGCCGACACCGATACTGCCGGTTGGTGAGGTTCTTGCAATGTTACCAATGATCGTACAGCCTTCCAGCGTCAGATCCGCACCATCACCGGCACCGGCACCGCCCGCTGTCGTAAAGCAAACACCACCACCACTGCCCGAGGCATGATCGATACCGGCCGTATTTGTGGAAATGCCGCAGTTCGTGAACGAAACGGAACAGTCCACATCAAAGTAGATACCACCGCCGTCACCGCCGGCCGAGTTGCCCACGATGCTGCTCTTTTCATAGGTTACTGTCGAAGGTGTACCCGGAACCGGCATTGTCAGAAAATCAATTATCGCCGGATCTTTGGGATCCGCAATTGCAGCATTCTCTCCATCCAATTCAGTTTGAGCGTCTTCATGATCGAAAATCATGTGCAGATAGCACTCGCCGCCACCGAAATCTTCATCCACGTGGTTTCGGGCAATACTGCACTGCACAAATTCAAACAGCGCATTTGAACTGACAAAATGACCACCGCCAAAGGTGGTCGTGGTGCGCATCGGAGGTACGAGCGGCATTCCCGGCATCCCCGGAGGCAGAC
>JANQGW010000153.1 GCA_028282905.1 Sedimentisphaerales bacterium
GGGGAACTGCAAGCCGACAGCATCATAAGGCCAGCCCGCGACCGCGCCGCCATCACCTTCCCATGAATCATGGGTCGTTCCGTTGTCGCCATCGGTCAGACGCGCGTAATCCGGTGCCGGACCGCCGGTAGCAAAATAATCGGTATCTTCTACGCTCTGTGAAATGGTCATAAACGGATTGCCCTGGCTGGTCACATCGACCGCCGCAGCCATCACACTAACGGAGCCGCCCAGCATCAACGCCAGCAGAACTAAAATAACTTGTTTTGATTTCATGCTTTGTACCTCCTGAATAAATTTAGTACATTCATTTACATAACGTTTGTTTGTCAAATGCGTGATGCCATCAATCATTGCCGTAAAATTAAATACTTGTTTTTTAAGCTCCCCTCAAACCGCCTAATTTTTTGTATCAGGTGCAGGACCGGATAATCGTGGTCCTGCACCTTGGAATTACCTAAGTTAACTTTCATTAACGTTTTCTGCGAATTGCAGCCAAACCGCCGAGACCCAGCAGCAGCATCGTCGCCGGTTCCGGAACCAGCAGAGCATCCGCCGAGAACTGGCCGGCTTCAAATGTTGACAGACGAACCTGGTCGATGGAACCATTGAAAGCGCCTGCGGCACCATCGAAAAGGTGCGTCCCAATACCGAGCGTGGTGGGAGTACCAACAATCGCAGCGGTCGTGGTTTCGTTAACCATGACTCCATTGATGTAAAGCTTGGTGGTTCCGCCATCCTGAACAATCGCTACTGCGGTGGGTGTGTTCAGTGCCAGCACAACCGAATCTGGTCCGGCACCGAAACCATTTGTTGCACCGGAAAAGCTGTTGAGTACACAAATCTGACCGGGACCGGCACCGAAATCCTGGAACAGCATTCCCTGTCCATTGTTACCGCCATTGGCACCGGCAGGATCGTTACGCGCGAAAGCAAAGTCAAAGACACCAAGGGATGTCGCAGTGACAATGGCTTCCACAACATAGTTGTCCGTCGCACCGGCCAGCGGGTCAGCGATTGACAGGAATGAACTGCCATCCAACTGAAGCTGCCCGCCCGAAACAGTGGGAGCACCCGCCTGGGTGAACGGAGCCAGCGAACTGGCATCATCAAACGTGTAATCCGCCACGACTGCTGCATTCGCAATTCCAACCATACATACCAACAAAATCGCAATACTCACTTTCCTAATCATCATTACCTCCATACCAAAAAATAACATTACTATTTTGGACTTACGTCCACCTTTTCACGCACTTCACAGATCCTGTTTGGTGATCACAAAAATCGGTATCTTTCCGGGCGAGCTGCTTTGGCTTGACTATTTATGCTGCTTTTGGTACATTAAAAAAGGCTTTGGGAGAGCGCAAAGAAACCTCGCCCATGGTTACCCTACAGGTCCGTGTCGCTCGCCAAAGTAGATCGCGGGCCTGTTTCTTAAACCATCTTTATCTGTTGATTATTTCAATTCTAATACCGGCCGGGCAAACAGGCAATAGTCATTGGCCGTGCTGTCGCCGGCATCCGTTGTGATTAACGTTAAATATCGATCCTCCGGGCCTATCGGGATATCCACGACCTGGCCGGGAGTATTTTTTCTTACGGCCAGGAAATCAAATTTTAATTGACCGTCCACCAGCACCCAAAAATCAGATCGCCACTTATCCGTCTCCGGTGTATCATCCGAAACACCACACAATGCGGTGAATCGCTCAATGCTTGCGCCTTGCGGCAAACTTTCCCGGATAGCCTGAAGGTCAAATGTCAGGCCCGAATTCGTATGCATAAAGATCACCGGATTGCTCTGGCCGTCATAACGAACGCCATCCAGAATCAATTCCCGATAATCATTGCTGGTCAGATTGGTTAATACATTACCGCCAGTCCGGATAAAACCATAGCAGCGATTCGTATCAGCCGTGTCAGGGCATTCTTCAAAAAGATGGCCCTGAGACGTAATAATCACATCACCGTCACTGCTGTCCGGAATAAAGACTCCGTCGATCAATGCCGAATCTTTTGCAGCCGTATAATTCTCGACTTTGTTAACATACATTGCCTGCGGAATACGACTTGAAAACTCACCTGTGGCGGGATTGAGGCCCATCCTCCAGTCACCACTGCCGAAGCCGTTACCGCCGCCAACCACATCAGCCAAATCAAAATCCTGCCCCTTCCAGACAAGACCGGTTTCCGAATCAATTCGCCGAACAAACCGGTTGTCCTGCAAGGCAATGTTCCGTACGCGTCCCGTCCGGCCATCAACATTTCGGGCTTCACTGCCATTGACCATCTGACTGTTTTTTTCCTGCCCTTCCTGGCCCACCACCAGATTCGCTTTTCCAGTGAACATGTGCAGATCACAGGTACCGTCGTATTGAACATCGACGCCAAATTCGGTTCCTAAATCTACAATACTGGCACTGGGCGTGTTGACGGTAAAGCCGGTGGCAAATCGGGACACATAAGCGCTGATTTTGCCGGAATCCAGATACATGCTTTTTGCGCTTTCAAGCTCAAATATGGCGGGCGCTTCAATCACGACAACCGCGCCATTATCAAATGTGACTTCCGCCAACCCTTTAGTTAAATTCCATCGACCCTGTCGAAGTACATCACCGGTGGCCGGACTGTACTTGACATCGTCCCATTCGGCGTTCATTGAATCGGTCAGCGAAGCGACGGTCGGCACTACGGGTTTAACTAAAACCATCAAAACAACCAGCAGTATGGCTGCGACGGAAACAATCACGGCAAAAACGGAAGACTTCTGAATGACCCGAGGCGGTCTTTCCAGCTTGACGACATGAACAGGCTGCTGTGGAGCACGTTCCTGAACAATTTCAATCGCCGGGGCTGTTTTTTCTTCTTGCGCCAGGGTTTCCCACAATTGCGATTCAGCAAAATTCTCCTGCTCATCCGGCTGATAAAGACTCAGATTCCGTTTCAAAGAAACCGAGGTCTTGAAAAAGCTGCGATAAAATGAAAGCGCCTCCGCCGACTGGTCGAGCCAGCAGTCCAGCATTTCCAAACGCTCGTCGGTAATGCTGCCCTCAACCAGCTCTAAAATCAGGATACTTAGTTTATGTTTGTCTTTCTCGGTAATCACCGGATTTCTCCTGCTTTTAAGGCCTTCTGGATACACTCATATAACGCACTGTGAATCCTTGCCATCGTATGATAAATACCGGTCGTCGAACGCCCGAACATTTCAGCAATTTTCTTCATCCCGGTATTCTGTTCGTATCGCAGTGTCAAAAATTTACGGTCCAATTCTTTCAGTTTGGTAATACACCGTTTCAAGGCGTCTTCCCGGTCCGTCATATCCTCTTTTTCACGGCTCTCCAGCTCAGCAATGCGTTCATAAAGATGTTCGCTCAGGTGAGGACGCGTCCGGGCATTTTTTTTCATGAAGTTAATCGCTTTATAGCGGGCAATGGTCATTCCCCACGCCGCAAAATTCGTTCCCTGTTCAAATTTATCGAACTGCTCCCACATTGTCGCTGCTGTTTCCTGCAAGAGGTCTTCAGCGTCGCTTTCACTGTGAACCATCATAAAAAGAAAACCATGCAGGCGATTTTGACAACTTCCATAAAGCTGGAAGAAAAGTCTGTGCCTTTCCGTGTTTTGACTGTCATGATCGTTCATGGGACAACCCTTGCTTGGCCGCATTTACTTCACATAAAGGAAAACAACTCGTGACTCCGTTTTTGACGCAAAAATTTGTTTTTTTCGAATAATTTTATCAAAAAACAGCCCAAATCCTGCCAATGGCCAAAAAAGACCTTTTGCGGCAATAACTTATTGAATTATACCCGAAATAGCGGCTGATTTGAAAGGATTTGAGAGACTCGAGGACCCGCCTCTAACTGCTTTAATCAAAAGCAATTACACTGCAAAAGAGGGAATACCCTCAATAAAAAAGGGTTCAGGGAAATAACTCCCTGAACCCCGATTCTTTGATTAGTCAGCTAAAATGTAAGCTCGCAAGATGGATTCGTCACCTGCAATATCGTCAGCGGTGCTGTTGCCCAGGACAAAATCAACGGTATCACCCGCATTGACGGTTGTGTCAAAATCAAACGGCGTTTCTGCCAGTTTGGGGCCGGAAGCAGTAACAGCAAACTTCTCGACACCGTTGACAAGAATATGAAAATCAATACTGTCGCCGCTATTAATGAAATTGCGGATTGAGCCGTTAATATTAATCAGGCCCGCCGACTCGGCACCAGCCGTCCAGCGTGCGACCAGATAAGGCCGCGGTGCGGTATTGCCTGCCGGGTGCATCGCTACTTCATGATAACCCGGCTTGCCCTGAACACCTTCATTGGCATCGCCATCGGTATAGAGATACTGATCAGAGATAGCGGGAAGGTTGTCGCCGTTCTGACCGCCACCGTAGCCGGCATTGCCGGCGTTACCAACTGCCCCCCAAGTCAAATCAGTCACATCCGCGCCACCTGCCGAGGCATTCACCTGATCAGACGCCAACAGGGTCCATGTACCATCACCGGCAGTGTCGACCATACCGGCCTGCTGGGCGGTTTGGCCCGCTGACCCGCTGCGGAAATCTGCCGCCAGGTCAGCGACCGGCTTCAGCGAGACTGCATCCGCAACCCCGTACCAGTAGGCCGTTGCTGCGTAATGATCGAACCGGCCTTGCCCCCAGCTCCAGAGTTCCATGTCAAACTTAAAGGAGTCACTAAAGGGAATCGTATCCAATACACGGACACGCGAATTGAGCGTCAGGCCTCCTCCGGAGTTGCCTTTGGCAATCGGCTGGTTAATAAACGGCGTCTGATATAACTCAGCATGACCGAAGGCATATCCATAATAGTCCTCTGTCCCGGTTCCGCGAATGTTGGGAAATGCGTTGTGAGCCGCCTCGTTTTCATCCTGATAGTCAACGTAGATTTTCTCGTCACCTTCACCCCACCAACCTCCGGTGCTATTGGAAATCGATAACGTATCACCCATATACACGCCCCGACCGCGGAGGGTAACATAATTCCAGTGCCCTGAACCATTGCCGCTGTATCCGCTGACACCAACAGTCCCCGGCCAGGGCTGGCTGCGTGTCAGAATATCGTATTCCTGATTATATTCAGCATGGAAATACATCGAATCCGCATTCCAGCTCCATGCACCTGAATCGACATCCAGGTCGACCTGAACTGTCTGGCCGCTTTCATTGACAACCGACACCTGAGCCGAACTCTGATAGGGCATCACCCAGTAACAGCTCATGTCGCCGTTACTCTCGATGTGACGGTAGTAATCCTGCGACTCGTTATAAGGATTCGAACCGCTATCACTGTTGCCGTTGCCAAAGAAATGCGCCGCCGGAACATAAGCCGTCCGCAAACCATCAAACGTTAAACTCACGTAACAATTCTGAATCGCCGCCACCTGATCTGTACCTGAAATATTTACTTTCAAGTGTCGAATTGCTCCTGACCCTGTCAGATTATGCGAAAGAGATTGCCCGTCCGAAAGCGACTGATCCGTGACCGAATAGGAATCACTCACATCACCTGAAACCGCCGGCGTCGACAATACATTGCTAACATCTGCAATCAGCGACTGATGCTCTGTTGCCTGGCTGGCAGCATAACTGGTAACCGTCGCACCGCCGTGAATCTTTTCGTATTCTACAATATACCACATTGCAGCCGTCTGATGGGTTGGCTCCGGAGGTGAACCGTCAGGGTCTCCTTCGCCGTGCGGATTGACCGCATCATAGGTCATTTTAATACTCTGGGCATAAGGAATCGGAGCATAGAGATTGTGCCCGGAAGCATTGTTGCCGCGGGTTTTAAACGAAAGCACTGAGCCAAACAGAGAATTGGGCGCCACTGTCGGATTCGGCGTCCCTTCAAAAACAGGCGTCGGATCACCGTCAATGTAAATACGCAGCGTGCTGCCAAGGTCACCCGTCACCCACATACGGGTCACAATGCCGGGACCGGTATCTTCCATCAGGATCCATTCCTTGCGACCGTCATTCATTTCCCAGCGGATATAGTTTGAAAAATCGACATTTGCATGACCGGACGGAAGCCCCAAACTCGTCAGACTCGGATTGCGGGGATCGTGGCTGCTGGACTGATAATGTGTGAATGAATACTCATCATTCGGAAAAACTGCCAATCGGTCTCGATCCTTCATACGGCTCAACATGACAGCAAAGGTCGAACACTCTTCGCCCCAGTGGTAGGCCAGCACGGAAAAATCATCCAAACCAACCCGATCCAAACCAAAATCAGAAGAGCCAATCAGATTTGCCGGAGAATCTGCCTGCAGCCAATCAAGAGCCAATAATTGTAAATCGCCAACACCAATCCGGCAGTTGCCGTCAAAATCAGGGAACAAAGTACTAATATCCAACGGGGAACGCGTGGTAAATGACCAGACGTCGCCGGTATAAGTAACGGACGGCGACTCCACCTCATCGATCCGCCAATAATACGTCGTATCTAAGTCAAGAGGAGCTGTTCTGTATAAAGGCGTCGACACATTGTCTTTGAACACAAGAGAACCCGGATCGGTGCCCATGTAAACATCATGTGAAACAGCTGTATCCCCCGGTGTCCAGGATAAATCTACCGATCCTGTACTCACATCGCTTGCCATATTTGAGGGTTTTGGTTCACTGGCTTCAAGGTTTTCATAAGATAGATCAGAAATGCTGAACTCGCCCGGATTGAATGTAAAAATACGGACATAGTCGATCAGCCCATTCCATACACCATTGGGAACATCCCAGGGATTGCCGCCGATGGTCATATGATCGTCCGCATTGATCGGAGCAGGTAAACCACTACCGGTATCCTCCTCAACGCCATTGACAAACAAACGAGCCGTACCTCCGTCAATAACAGCTGCCAGATGAATCCATTCTCCAGTTACAGCCAAGGTGGTCGAACTGGCCGGAATTCCGACACCATTGTAGAGTATATGATATTTCATACCTGAGCCAAAATCCTGGGCCAGTATTCCAAAACCCCCTGCATGGCCGCCGCCAAAGCCAAGATTGGCAGCAAAACTAAAGGCCGGATATGAATTTGCCTTAACCCAAGCTTCCATTCCAATGTTATCAATGGCAGTCGTGGGAACATCTCCGGCGACGCTTTGCAAATAGTCACCGGAACCATCAAGAGATACGGAAGTGCTTCCTGACACAGGAGATGGAGCATCGTCAGCGATATATTGCGGATCCCCAAAGACATCAAGATTGACGGCGCTGGCACCCACACCGGTTACAGGAGACCCAACCGGACCGACACTGCCTTCTAAGCCGTATAAAGCCACTGTCGTCGAAACTGCTTGCACAGTCGCAAAACTTAACATGAACAATCCCTGAATCAAACACAACAAAGCACTTTTTCGCATGGCAGGTACCCCCAAACTAAGTTAATATGATTGTTCTGACTTTCCCTAAATCCATTTTCTTAAAGGCAATACAGGAATTCTAACCCGTGTATTTTGACAAAAAACTCCCCGCCTATAGAAAAATCAATTTCAGCACGCTATTTTGAGGTAAAAACTTGTCATTTTTGAAAAATTGCGATAAAACCCGGTTAAAGCCTGAAAAAGGAGACTTAGGAAGTAAAGGACAGCTTCAAGGAGAAAATTAACAGGCACCGAGAATCTCAATTCTGCTGCCTTCAGATGACTTTTGAGTCATAGATGGGGACATAAACTCATAAAAAAGTGTTGAAAAACTATGTCGCCTTCATAAAATTGAATGTGACAGCTTGATGACACCCATACGAAGTTCACATCATCGCGAACGCATCTTCGACAAAAACTGTGACTGACATATACCATCGTTTTGTCATAGAAATGACCGTACCATTCAATTTAAAAAGGAGAATGATTATGGAAAGGTCAAGTAGAGTTGGGATTTTCGTCGTATTGTGTGCCGTGGTAATCAGCAGTTCCGTTTTCGCATCCGGTTTCATGGGCCCGCCAAAATCCGAGCTGGAGAAGGGTCAGTTCAGCTTCGGCTTTGATTACTCTTACAATGATATGGCCCTTGAGTTAGGTGAGGGAAGAGGCACCGGGGTTTCCAATCGAACCGTCAAGGATTGGAAATCCGATTCATTAACGGCCCGGTTTGGATACGGATTAGCGGACGACATTGATGTTTCATTTCTGCTGGGTGGAGTTCGAATGCGTTATGATGATGTGGGCGAACGATTCGGCGGCGATGAGGAATGGGCCTACGGCTTTGGAACAAAAGTGACTTTCTGTAAATCGGACAAGTGGACGTGGGGCGGGCTGTTTCAAATGAGTTGGTATGAAGCGGAAGGTACCTGGAGCGGTCCCGGCTGGACCGGGGACGCCGATGTAGACTACTGGCATCTTCAGATTGCCGTTGGCCCCACCTACGAAATAGCAGACAACCTGTCGATTTACGGCGGACCGTTTTGGCAGTGCATCGATGGTGAAAAAAAATATACCGAGCCTGGCGGCTGGTGGGAAAAATACGATATTGACGCCGCGTCCAATTGCGGAGGCTTCCTGGGTATGCAGTTTGATATCTGCGAAAATACCCTTTTCAGTGTCGAATACCAGTTCACTTCCGATGATGACATTCTGGGCATGGGTCTTTTCTGGCTCTTTTAGGTTCGGCCCTGATCATCTATGCTGATACTTTTAACCAATTTACCATTCACTCCAGGAAACAGAACACCATGCTGACAGCGGAGTCCGTATTGTTCCGATGTTTAAGGAATTGAAGACGCTGTTTAGGATGTGTTCGATGAAGCCCCAAAGGGGGCCGACTACTGCCTATATCGCTATAAAGGCCAGTGGTCAAATCTGGGCGTTCACATGGCACGGATTGTCAAGAAAGCAGGCTTGAAGCCTTGGCCGAAGCTGTTAGAATTGCTGCAGTACACGGGAAACAGAACTGTTTAATTTGACCCGCGGTAAAGTCAAGGCGGTCTGCTCATGGATAGGGAACAATCCAGAGGTGGCATTGAGGCACTATGCACAGGTTACCGACGATGATATTCAGAAAGGAGCAAAGCTGTCTGTTCTAAGCAAAATTGAAAAAAGGGGCACGAAACTGATGCGCCATGTAGCACAGTGTCCACTGAAGAAATTGAGGGAGCGGCTGTAAGTACTTGTAAATGCAGGGATAATAAAAGGAATGCAGGGGAATGCGATTCACCGCAAGACCCCTGCCAGTGGGCGCTGAGGGACTTGAACCCCCGACCCCCTGCTTGTAAGTTCCAGACAAGGATTTTTTCTAAATAAATAAGCTCTGTTTTTGAGCCAAAAATTGCTATTTTTGAGTCTTTAAATTAGGTTTAACAGAAATGAGAACTAACTCCCCACTACCTCCCAACTGGCTCCTGAGTGAAAACTAAATAAAAAGGTACTATTTCTGGACTATGAAAGTGGATCATAAGTGGACAGGTATGGGAAAACATTTTCTATCGTTCGATTGCCCAGATCATCCATCGTAAAGCTCTCCGTATCCAAACTGTCCGACAGGTACTCCACCTCCGTCAAACGGTTCAGCGTATCATACGTAAAGTCATTATCCGGTGCCATTGGGCTGACTTATCGCATATCTGACTTAATAAATAGCGTATTCGCTTTGATACAGGGCTGAGCAAATCTGGTAAGGAGTAAATCAGCCTTGATATTCAAAATATTCGCCTTTACAAACGGTTTATCAGATCTGACAAATCCTGCATCAAGCTTCACCTAAGACTCGTCAGGCCTGACAAGTTGTATATCAGGTTTAAAAATCACTTTGTCAGACTTGGTATAAAGAATATCAAACATGAAAACTGGCAAGTCAGCTTTGACAAACATCTCGTCAAATAGTCAAAACCTTATTAGAGACCCTAAAAGAGCATTTTTAACACTTATAGGACATTGCCGCTCTCCAGGCTGGAGAGCACAGCCCGAACCCTTTAATTTCAACTTTTCAAAGAACGATTTTACCGGTACCAGCTTAACCAATCAGAAAATTTAGCCACCGGATACATTTTGATCAAAACAGCTTTAAATATTTCTAGTCAAATATCCTTTAAATTCATCCAAGTATTTCTTATTTATAATAAGAAGCATCGGGGTGCTTTCTATAGTAAAAAAAACATGCTTTAACAAAGCATTCCCGATACCTTTATTTATATACCCAAATCGCTCAATTTTCATTCGAATTAGTTTTTGCACAAGACACTCTGAACTCTAAAATCATCTTTTGGTAGGACGGTTGTTTTTTTGAGTAGCACAAAGATCCATATCTATAAAATTCCCTTGTTCATCAAAGAAAAAAGTCAGACGGTCTCCAGTCTTTAGGGGAGGAATAAGTGTAAACCTTTTATCATATGAAATTCGTATTTTTTTGACATTAGCCCCTTTTATTAATGAGGGGGAATCCAAATCTACAATAACTGTCCACAGAGCCTCGATTGAAGGGTGAATGATGCCTTTTGGCTTTAAGACCTTTAAAACATCACCACAGACTTCTAATTCCACTGACAGTTGAGTTTCTGGCGAACGATCAATTCGCATTCCTCGCTCATCTTTTGTCATCGAGTAGCTTGCTTTTCGTTCATTGTAATCCAGACATAGCGTTGAATTATCAAAACAGGCAATATTTGAGAAATTACAACCTGTTATAAAAATTAACCAGGAAAAACCGGCCACAATCTTTATAGTATTATATAACTTAAAAGTCATCGTAAACCCTCATAGAAAATCATTTGCAATTCGTACATCCATCTTCAGGAATCCCTATCTCCGGTGTTCGTCTAATTATTCTTATCCCAGCAGTTCCATCATCGTGAATGCCTGTATATCCTATACCACACCTCGCGCCATGATTTGATACCAGCTGATCAATAAGGTTTTGCGGATTGTCAATTCCGCCAATGCCTCGCCTCAATATTCCGCCAGCTCCAAGAATTCGAGCAGCCATAGTCGAGCAGTTTCGTCCACCAAGATTGAACATACCCGGTAACTGGTCAATTCTATTAGCTTCGTCCCTGATTCGCTTCGCATCAGAAGGACATACCGAAACCTCACATATAGTGCTAAGTGCAGCCGGAATTTCAACAATTGTCCCATCCTCTTTTTGACCATAAACAGGGTGTTCAAAACTGCAGTAGTGCGGCCTTAGTGCTGGACCACCTATCCATTCTTCTGGTGTATTATTAAGAATACCATCCATCATAAATCCACAATGATTCATGAAAAACATCCAGTTATCAGTGCCAAAAAAACCGACCATTCCACAGCCAGGTAAAATCATATCAATATGTCCTTCATTCCAACCAGTCCGTTCCCCTCCGCTGCGATTAATAACATACAAGTTGACTTTTGAGACAACTTTACCTTTCTCACAACATTGTCTTTCGGGATCAAAAGGTTTACCGCCACAACATCCCAATAACGAGACCTCTATCTCATCTATTAATTCATCTTCAGCGTCATCCGGCCATAAAAGGTCGTCTTCTAGTATATCGACTAATTCTGATTCGCGACTCGTCATCAAACCCAAAGGATCTACAAAACGAACTGGAACACTTCTTACATATTCATACAAATTCATCCCATCTACAAATCCCAACGGGTCATGCTGCATGAATCTTCCGAGTTGGGGATTATATGTCCGGCGGCGATAATCCATCAGCCGCAGGCTGCCGCCGTACATCACATCCAGCCGTCGCCCGGTGAAGGTGTGGGGATTGCCCTTGGTTGAATACGCATTCGTTGACGGGCTTGAGCCACTCCAGTTGGTCATGTTGGTATAGATCGTGACCTCACCATAGGCATTATACTCATACCGTTCAACCGGGCCGCCCGTGTCATTCAACAATGCCGTCGGGCTGAACAGGTGGTTGTGGGCATAGTAATAATCAGCAACCGTATTGAAGTTACGCATTAAGACCGCTTCATCGATATAGTTGCCGAATACAAACGAAATATCCGTTGACCCCGTGGTATCATCTTCAAAAATCACTTGCCAAGCAGCGTTGTAGTAGTAGTGCTTTGTGATAAAGGTATCATCCGGCATGGAATACTGCTTGATCCGACGACCCAGGGCGTCATACTCAAATTCCGCGACAGTGACACCGATTTTTTCGATCTTAACCAGCCGGTTTTCGTAATCGTAGTAGTAATCATATGTCCCGTCATCGGTGGTGTTGCCCGCGTTGTCATAATCCAGGGTCACATCATACCCACCGGACTCATCATACCGGTTCGTCAGGTCATTGACGGCATAAGACTTGGTAGACTCGCCCCGAAGGGCAGCACTCGTTCGATTGCCCAGGTCATCCATCGTAAAGCTTTCCGTGCCGTCATTGGTCGAACTGTAGTCATTGACCAGATAATCGGCACCCGTTAAACGATTCAAATCGTCATACGCATAATCATTGTAAACAGGATCATTATTGCCGTCAAGCGGACGATGGTCAAACGAAATATCCGTAATATTACTGTTATTATCATACGAATACCCAAAATCGACGATATCCGTGGTATTTTGATAGGTATCGTGCTGACTGGCTCGGCCATAATAATCATAACTAATCGCATAGGTCACCGGATATGTCGCATCGGTGTCATCATAAACCCGGCGGCCCACCCGGCTGCCGATATAGTCATAGCTGACAATATCAGTCTGGCTGCTGGAGGTACCGATACTGATCGTGTCAATCCGGCCCCGGCTGTCAATTGTCCGCTCAACGACCGTCGTCGAAATGTCCGGATAGGTCGTGGAGATCAGGTTGCCCGCCTGGTCGTGGTCATAGCTGCTGCTTTTGCCGGTAGTGTCACCAAAATACTTGTCAACAATCGTCTCAGCAGTCCCAAGCGACGTATAGTTGGTCATTTCAGTCGTGCTGATATCCTGCGAATTGGCAATGTCGGTTTTAGACGCTTCGGTCATCCGCCCCAGCACATCATATTCAAACTCTTCCTTGATATCGGCACTGAATAAAATGGTCCCGCCGACGTTGTCAACCTCCTTTCTCAGCAGATTCCCAACCGCGTCATAGGTATATTGCGTCACGATGTCCCGCTGGTCGGTGCGCTCGCTGACCTGACCGGCCGGATTATAGGCGTAACTCATGGACTTATTATCCGGATAGGTAATGCTGGTCACCTGCCCGAGATAGTTATAAGCATAGACCGTCTCCTGTTCGGTACTGCCGTCAGCATAGCCGCTGATACTCTTCTGGCGGCCCAACCGGTCAAAGCCAAACTCTGTCTTTCGGGCAATACCGCCCGTATCTTCAATGCTCTCAGCCTTTTGCCCCAGCCAGTTATAGCTGTAGGTTGTCTGCGTCCCTTCCGCGTCGGTCATCTTCTCCAACTGGCCGAGGCGGTTATAAACAAATGACGTCGCAAAGTACCCCGTCGAACCATTGGTCGATTCGGATGGATAACCGGCATCGCCAATCATCGGATAGTCGTCGTGCTCCAGTTTGTAGGCATCTGTTCCGGAGGTAGTCGGATTACTCGGGTTCATCGGCACCTGACGCTGCTCGGCCACCTGACCGGTCCGGTAGTAGTCCATATCCATCACCGTATAAACAATCTTACTGAGCGTGGTGTTTTCTTCCTTCATCCAACGTCGAGCCACACGCCCCGCATCGTTATAGACAAGGTGTGTTTCTTGTGTCGGATTGGTATCATCGGGAAACGTGGTTTTGAGTTGTCGCCCGACAGAATCATAATCATACGTTGTCACCAAAGTCGTCGAAGTGTTATTGTTGTACGTCGTCACCTGGTACAGCTTGCCCGGATGATGGCCGCCGCCGGCAAAATAGCTGTATTCGGTCACTTTATCGGTCGATTCGTCTTCATCCAGTGCACTGGAAGCCGACGCCATGACAATATCTTTGACGACCCGGCCCAGGTTGTCATATTCCTTACGTTTCTGGAGAGCTTTGGAGCCGGTATCATCGTCACCGTTCCAGGCAAACGCCTTGATCACCTGACCGCCGCTGTTATAGTCCATCGTCCGGTGATTGCCCTTGGCGTCAATCACATTCGACAGCCGGCCGGCGTCATCGTATTCGGTCGTCGAAACCACGATCATATCATTGGTCGTATCGGTCGAATCATAGTTATCTGCCACCGTTCCGCTGTAACCGCTCGGCGCCGTCGTGCCTTCGATTTCCCGAAGGACTTCCTTTCGTTGACCGAGCACCGTATAGGTGAAAGCGGTCGTATAGCCTTCGGCATCAACCGTATAGTCGGCCCGACCCAGGTCATCATAGTAATTCGTCGTCACCACGTCATCATCTTCAATGGCGTCATCATCAAGCTCTCCGACACCCTTGACGACCGTTTTAAACACACTGCCGTCATCAGCATAGACCGTCAGCGTGATTTTATCGTTGGTATTATCCGTGCTGCCGCCGGGGCTGGCCAACTGACGCGTCTGCCACACCCGTCCGGCCTGATCATACTGGTAGCGAACTTCCGAAACGCATTTAAGACCCGAGACGGATTGACCATCCACCAGGCAGCTGTCCGTCGAATCGGTCACGAGAAAGGTCTGGACCTTTTCCACAGCCCCCGAAGTGCTGTTAAACGTCTTGTACGTCCAGGTATGGCCGGTGTCATCGACACTTCCGCTGAGTCCGTAGTCCGCATAACCGGTTTCCCAGGTATCATCCAGATCGTCTCCGTCAGTGCTGGTCGCCAGGGCCGCCGAAACAATCGCCTCCTGCACCGCCGGCGTCACTGTTGTCTGATGATAGCCCCAGGCGATGCTCCAACCGACCAGCGTCACCATTGCCAGGCAAAGAACTACCGAACCTAAAATCTTTCCGTATCGTTTGATCTTTTCGCTCATAATTGACCTCTCTTTATCGTATTGCTATACGCTCCGGTTTTATTGTCCATCTCGAATGACTCCATCACCAGTTACGGCGCTGCAATCTCCTCGGTATAGGTACCCTTTTGACGATTGAACGGGTCATACACATAGACCGTCTTGACCTTGCGGCCGTCACCGTCCGGGTGCGGCTCGGTCCTGGTCTTCAGGTTGCTGTTGTCGTCATAGGTGTATTCAACCGTGATCTCAGCGGTAAAGGTTGAACCGGAGTAATAGCCGGTTTCTTCTTTTTCCACCAGGCCGCGGCCGTCTCGGGTCGTCTGGACGACCTTGCCGTCCGGAGACTTCACTTCCGTCACCTCACCCTGATGGTTATAGGCATACTCGGTCTTAAGGTGATCACGGGTGGTATCACCGCTTTCTTTGGCGTCATTGATCACCGCCGTCCGGCGGCCGTAGTCATCATACACATTCACCGTATGCACCCACGTCAAATCTAATCCCAAACCACCCGTGACACGGTAATCATTATCACTGTCGGTATTGAGCGTCACCGCCAGATCATCTTCCAGGTCATCGACATCCGGACCGCCCGAAAGGTCCGCTTCCGGGAAAGCGGCGTCCGCCTTGACCACACTCGTGATAATCAGCTTGCCGTTGGCATCATAGGTGTACTTAGTTGCACTGATAAGCTGTGCTTCGGTGGTGACCGGATCACCCACTTCCTCGGTCAGCACAATCGCCTGCCCAATCTTGATCCCATCGTCATAATACGTCCGGCGGATGTTCTTTTTGTCAGAGCCGTCCAGGACCGCCGTTTCCGTCAGCTCACCAAAGGCATTGTAGGTGTAATCGGTCACAACCGCACCGGTATCGGTGACGGTATTGACCGTCCAGATATCCAACCCTTCATTATTCAGCGTAAAGACCACCCCGTCCTTGACCTTGTCCAGGTGACCGTTACTGTCATACAGGTAATGCTTGCCGACCCAGTCGCCGTTGCTGTTTTTATGAAGCTCATATGTGACGCGTTCCAGCGTATCATACACCGTCCGCGAATCGGTTTGGGCGGGAAGGTTACTCGTGACACCCGAGGTAATTGCCGGGCTTAATGTCTTGGTCTTCTTAAAGTTGCTGTCATAGTAATAATGGGTCTCACCTTCCTGAGCATTCTTTGATGATGCCAGCAGGATCTGGGTATCACCGCTGCCATATTCGTCATAGTCATACTGAGCCTTCACCCAGGTGGTCGTCGTCGAACCATCATCATATTCCACCAGCTTACGCTTGGGATACCCATCGGCATCATCGGTATCATCCAGCACCAGTTCGGTGATTTCCTTCAAGGTTGTTCCATCAACTGATGGTAGCTGTGTAATCGACCTTGTCACATCATTCGCTTCGTCATCTGAAGAACTGTAGCTCACCGTTGAATAATTATCACCGCTTGGCGAAGTGCCGCTCTGCAGGTCATGATACCTGACAACGCTGGCAAGGCTGCCATCAGTGTTATAGTTATACACCGTCGCACGGTAGTCGGTACCGTCCACAAAATCCTTCCGCAGAATCTCCTGGAGATTGCCTGAACTGTCATCGGTATACACCCACTCGGTCACCAGATCACCGGTCGTCGAACTACCCAGGTAATGCTTTGTCACCCGATCCTTGCTGTCAAAGACATAGTCGGCCACTTTATCACCGGCAGAATCTTTAATCGCCGTCACAAACCGCCGAGCCGGAACATTGTCTTCGGCGACCGGATCGTATTTCAGCTGCTCGGAAGCATCATACTCATACCGCACCTGCGCCCCGCTGCAGGAACCGCAGTCCACTTCCGACAGCTTACCGTTACTGTCATAAGCAAAATCCACCGTCCGGTCATAACTACTACCGTTATAGAACTTCAGTTGATTCAGGTCCTCTGATGCATTATAAAGATACTCAATCTTTTTACCGCTCTCATCCTGCTGGGAGGTCAGTTGACTGCCGGTGTAGTTATATGTAATCGTTTCCGTGGTTGAAATATCCGTTTTGCGAATCACCTTTCGAAGCTTCGGTGTGTCCGGGATGGTTGTTGTACCAAGTTCATAGTAATAATATTCGTGACCATCCGGATCAGTGACCTTAAAACCAATCACATCATCATCAACCTGGCTGTCACCGTCAAAATCAATCGTCGCTTCATATTTCACCGCCGACCAGTCGCCGCGTTGATGCACCGCAAACCAATCGCCGGCGATATTGATGTTGGCATCCACATTATCAGAGCCGTCAATATCGAGATATTTGGATTGATGGGCAAGCGTATTGTCCTGACGTGAGGCAAGATTGACCTGCATGTTATGATACTTAATCTCTCGCGCCGCTACACCGGAGCTGCCGGTGCAGGACGAACAGCCTTCGCCGCCGGGCATCGCCCAACCACCGATATTCTTCGGGGCCATCGGACCGGAAGTCTCCAGTCCGTCCACATCAGAACCAAACTGACGCATCCGAATTTTTCGGCCATCGCCCAGTGAAATCTGCGACGCGCGTTCGTGCGGCGCCAATAAAGAGAACGGACGCTTTAATCGAAGCGAAGCCGTACTGTCAGCCGCAATCTCACCGTCCTCGACTCCCGTCGACTCAAAGATAGAAGAGGGAAAGGCAATCCCCATCTCTTCACATTCGCCATTGGGTGGATGAACAATATCATTGGGCTCACAAGGCGCATCAGGACAGGCAGGACAAACCATCATATCAAACGTCTCTTCCGGAGCCTGCCGGAGAACATTCTCATATTTGTTGGTGGTTCCACCGGAATTTGTTGCATAAATCCGGATGCTGTATGTGTCCGGAGTAGGCGGCAATTTAATGACAGAGACACGTTTGCCTTGTAACGGATACCTATCTGTGGACACTAATGTTCCCCCAGTGGGCACGACGATGAACGGTACGATTTCCCCGGCACTATCATTTGCATAAGCGGTAACCGTCACCTGTGTCCATTGGTCCGTACAAGGATCAACATCGATCGGGCCAACGGTGGGAGGCAAGATACAAGCTGACACATCTTTCCCAACAACACATAAAACAACTGCCAATATGATCAAAAACAGTCCCCGTATTCGCGTCTTCATAGTATTGACTCCTATTCGCTTTTATAAGATTTCTGTATCAAAATAAATCGCAATGGCAAGATTCTCGTTCTTATTGAGTTACTTTTTCCAGCAAATGCTGTATTCCATGCCGCGAAGGACAATCCGGATAGTCCTCAAGAATCACTTTACAAGCCTGTTCAATTTTGGGATAGGCTTCATTTTTATCCATACCCCCATTCTTACAAAGTTCATAATAGCACAGGACCAGTTTTGTCTGGACATCCCAGATTTTATCATAATCTGCAGCGATGCCAGACTGCTGCTTCAATAAGGTATCATAGGCAAGAATAGCTTTTTCGAAATCTTTCATTTCCCGGTAAGCATTTCCTATAAAATGCTGTGCCATACACTGATGATAGGTGTCCGATATCTGACTGCTCTTCGCTTTCCAGATCGAAATCGCCTTGAGGTAAAAAGGCTCGGCCGATCGGTAACCATCTTTTTTCTCTGTATCCAGCGCCCTAGAGTAATACTCCTCGGCAATTTGAAAAACATGGAAGCCCAGTTTTTGGGTGTCCGAATAGTCGGTCATCAGCTTGTGAATGATGAGGGCAACTGCCTCGTCACTATTTTCAGTCCAGACCGCCACCTTGCCCATACCGGCATAGGCATTCAACCGAACATCCTCATCCTCAGTTTTGGATAGGGTTGCTTGATACAGTTCAATCGCCTTGGCGAACTGCTGATTTTTGCGATAGCTGTCGGCAATTTCATTCATCACCTGGGCAAATGCCGGATGTTCCGGGAATGTTTTAAGAATGGTATTGATCATCGCTGCCGCCTGCTCTGCAGCATTTAAATCCAGATAGCTGGATGTCAGATTTTGATAAATCCAGATCGCGTTTTCATGGGTTGAATTAATCGCCAATGCCCGGTGCCCAACTTCAATCGCCAGCGAATGATCATTTTTCTCCTGGCAATAATTCTGAACATCCCCGATGACAGTTAAAAACACAGCTGTAGATTCGCTGTATTTGGAAAATAGCTGGTTGAGTGTTGCTTCCGCGGAAGCCTGATCATTCAGTGCGACATATCCGGTGAACTCATGTTTGAGTGCCCACGGCGCCAGTGTGTGATCCGGAAAGTCGGAAACGATCCGGCGACATAATGTCTGATG
>JANQGW010000179.1 GCA_028282905.1 Sedimentisphaerales bacterium
AAATGAGCTTTTTGCGTATCGTATTGATCGCCGGCCACTTCAGCCATTTTTGTTTTTTATAATCAGCCATTTTTTCCAATTCCCCTTTATCCTCACTTCTTATTTTTTATATATTTTCCGAGCCAGTGACAGCAGCTGGGAGCGAATTTTGATCTTTTTCTGATTTGCCGTTTTCAGGTTGATTTCAAAACGGATTTTATTTTTTTCCTTCACAAAGCCGATCATGCCGCCTTTTTGTGCGAAATTATCCAGGTCGCTGACCGTTAACACAGCATGGTCCCCAGACATGTCAATAATATCCGGAAGATGCTCTTTTTCA
Organism: Sedimentisphaerales bacterium; assembly: GCA_028282905.1. Classification (GTDB taxonomy): domain Bacteria; phylum Planctomycetota; class Phycisphaerae; order Sedimentisphaerales; family Anaerohalosphaeraceae; genus 4572-13. Next base: position 320 of record JANQGW010000179.1, read on the forward strand.
GAGGCGCAGACAAATAAAATATTGCATTGCCGGATTGTTTGTTGATATTTTTGAGAATAGATGGCTTTTGCGTTTTTCCGATCTGCTGATTTTTTAAAAAATTCCTGATAGCTTGGAATCTCTACGATCTGGATGGGGCGCCCCTGGATGGTTTTGTCAAGAATTGGTTCAAAGGCCTTTCCAAATGGATTCTTGCCTAAGATCCCGATAATCATTGGCGCCGATTTTCCGGGTTGTTTGTCTTGGTCGATTTTTTTCTCAGCGGGCCATTCAACAAACTTCATGAAGTTATAAATAAATGCGGCTTTGACATCATATTCAATTTCTGTCGGGCTTTTGGATGCAGACATTGTTGACGGAGCGGCAGATGCAGATTGTCCGCAGGATACCACTGGCGGCAGCAGGGCACTCACTAAAAAAATCAGCAGTGAGACTGTTCCAGCAATCCCAGGGTTTCCGATGCTTGATTTAGATTGTTCTAAAACTGTCTGATTCATGCAACTGCGTGCTGTTTAATTGCTTTATCATACTCCGGATATTCCCGGAGCATCCTGCAGCAAATTTCGCCTGTTTATGAGGACAACTTGAAGTGAATAGCGAAAAGAATAGATGTAGTTTCGCTGTGTGCTCTTAAGTAGTTTCAAATAAAGTGGTTATAATCCCGCAAGGGGTAAAGAAAAACATATGTCTTGGCTGAATTCATGCGCTTATCGGACAATACTTAAGGGCTTGGCGAAATACATTCATCCCAGCCCTTAAGTGTTGTATGTTGCCTTTTCTAAGGTAGTTTCTTAGCCGCAAAGGCCAAGAGGTACCCCAACGCTGTTGAATGTCCGGTCAAAGATTTCGAAAAACCGGTCGTTGTTGGGGTATTCCACGATGTCTTCGCTCTCATCTGCCAGCCTGTCAATATCTTTCAAAAAGCGGCGAATTGCCGAATGGTTTAAAGTGTTGCTGCGGTGCCCCAATCGGAGTTTCTCGATGTAATAAGCGTTCAGAATCTGCTCGTATTGATCCTGGACCGGGATCAGCAGCATGGGTTTCTGGAAATGCAGACATTCGCTCAGCAGCGAAAAACCCGCGGTGGCGATGACGCCTCGACACGTTGCTAAATCTTTCAGAAAATTATCTGTGGAAGTTTCCTTGAATAGACAATTTCCCATTTCGCGATGCTGGTTAAATCCATAGATGTAGAATTGCTGGTCCGGGAATTGACGCATCATTTCATGTAGTCGCTGCTGCATTTTTTGTCCGCCGTCGGTGGAGTACATAACGATATGGTCATGTGTTTCAGTGGTAAATCGTCTGACGGAGTCGCGGATGACCGGTGGCGTTAGCGTTGCACGTTTGTTTTTTATCGGCGTCTGGAAAAAGTTTAAGATGACATATGCATCGGCAAAGGTGTGATAGCCGCGAGTAACCGCGTTTGCCAGAAAACGTTCTTTCCAGAATTCCGGCTCCTTATCCAGTTCACAGCAGGTCAGCAGGTGTTCATGGTCTACACTGACGCACGGCACACCATTGCCCCATGCCCACCAGGCGCTGAACGGTTCAAAATCGGAAATCACGATATCCGGCTTGAAATTATTCGCCATTTTAGAGAACAGCCGCCGATTAGTCACCGCACCTTCCCACAGGCCGTTAATATTCTGGATGATTGTCTTCATCGGATGAACACGGCCGTCTTGACAGTAAAAACTCAGTCCGTACACCGGCCGTACCGTACGATTGAATGTGGGTTTGAGATAACGGTAGGATTTTTGTGAGGCCGCAAAGGCTACGGTATGTCCGGCCTTCACTAAACGCTTTCCAATCAATTCACTGCGGCTGCTGTGTCCAAAACCTTCGCCTGCAACGCCATAAAGTATTTTTGCCATGATAAGCCACCTGTTTGCTGAATAGAGTTTTCTTTTAATTTAAAGAAATGCAAACAGCGTGCCTGAAAATCGCTTTTTTTTAAGTCTTTTGAAAATAAGGGGATAGAGTTGTTTGAATTGGAGAGGCCAAACTGGTTTATCTATCTTCGCTGACGTTGACTGCACATCTCGTGTGCATTTAATGCATAAGTGATGCGTTAAATGCCGGATTCATCAACATCACTTCGAACCTCAACGTGGCATTTGGGGACGGCTTCGATGAATTTCCTGCCGTACATTTTTCGCACGATCCGGCTGTCGAGCACGACAATCATGCCGGTGTCGTTTTTACTGCGAATCAATCGCCCGAAGCCTTGTTTAAACTTAATAATCGCCATCGGCAACTGGTAGGTAAAAAACGGATTTTCCCCTTTTTCCTTAAGCAGCTTGATCCGCCCTTGGATCAGCGGATGATTCGGCACCGCAAACGGCAGTTTGACGATAATTACATTGGACAAACTCTGGCCGGGCACATCGACGCCTTGCCAGAAACTGTCTGTGCCGAACAACACACTGTGCGTATCTTCCTTAAACTCCTGCAGCAGTTTGGCCCGATCGGTGCCGCCGCCCTGAACCAGCAGTTCCATTTCCTGCTCGGCCATCCAGTCCTCTAATTTGGCCGCAGCAGCTTTTAACATGGTATAGCTGGTAAACAGCACAAAAGCCCGGCCGTTGCTTTCCAGCAGATAGCGTTTAATCGCTTCGCAGGCGGCATCCGTAAATGCTGGATTGTTCGGCTCGGGCAGGTCCGCCTCGATATACATCTGCACCTGACGGGCGTAATCAAACGGTGAGCCGACTTGAATCGCGTCAAATTCCTCCAGCCCAACCCGTCCGGCAAAAAATGAAAATCCTTCTTCATTTTTCCCGCCGCAGCTAAGCGTGGCGCTGGTTAGCACAACTGAATTGAACACATCAAACAAATGATTTTTCAGATACGGTCCCACCTCCAGTGGCGCTGCCCGCAGCAGCACCCGTTTATGGCGATTCCGTTCAACTTCCACCCAGTAAATACAGCCCTCACGCCGCTGGAACAGAAAATCCTTCACATCCGATTCCATCGCCCCGAGCTGATCGATATAGCGGCCGATCTCAAACTGCTCGTTATCATCTTCGGCCCTTTTCGCCAGTTTGGCAAGGCTGGCCCGCAGTTTTTTCATAACAGCGGTAACGTTGTCTTCCACAAATTGCGGCTGGCAGACGCCGTTGTCATCTTCACCGGCGTGACTGTACCAGGCCTGTACTTGTGCGAAGAACACCTGCACGGCCTGACGGCATTTTTTCACTAACTCTTTTGCTTCATCAGCGGCATTGTGAAATGCCAGCAGGCCCTTACGCTTACGCGGATTGTAGAGTTTGTCCAGCACATACGTCATATTGAACTGGCTGACACGAATGCCGAAATGATCCTCGGCCACGTGCTCCATGTTATGCGCTTCGTCGATAATCACTGATGTATATTCCGGCAGCACACTGGCACCGGCGGCTTTCAGTACCAGGTCACTGAACAGCAGGGCGTGGTTGGCCACGATGATATCAGCCGTGTCCAGGTCACGTCGCGCCCGCCAGTAAAAGCATTTGGAATAGTACGGGCACTTTCGGCCCTGGCAGTTGCCGTGCTCGCTCTGAACCGCCTGCCAGATATCCGCCAGTGGCACAATCGATAAATCACTCAGCGAGCCGTCCGTGGTGGTTTTAGCCCACTCAGCGATGATGATAAGTTCTTCGTGACCGCGGTCAAACAGGTTTTTTTGCCGCTGCAGGGCATATTCCAGCCGCCTCTGACACAGGTAGTTATTGCGTCCTTTCGCCAGCATGGCGATAAATTGCGGCTCGATCACATCGGCCAGAAATGGAATATCCTTTTCAATGAGCTGCTGCTGGAGGTTGATTGTGTAGGTGCTGATGAGGACTTTTCCGCCTTCACGCAAGGCCTGGTCAATCGCGCCCGCAAGGTAAGCAAAACTCTTGCCGGTTCCGGTGCCCGCTTCGGCGGCCAGATGTGTTCCGCCGCGCATCGCGTCCTGAACGCGCACAGCCATCTCAAGCTGCTGCGGTCGGGATTCAAAATCAGACCACTGCTGCGCAACCAGCCCTTTGCTGCCCAGCAGGTCTTCGGCATCCAGTCCATCGTATTCAGCAAATGCAATCACACGGGTGTTCCTATTTTCCGGTGATCACTTTTGCCACAGCCTTAACGGCAATACTGTCGGGCATCGTTTCGTGAGCCTTTTCAATTGCGGCCGCGGCCTTGGCGGCTTTGCCGTCATGATGATACAGGTACGCCATCAAAAAGGCCAGTTCTCCTGAATTGCTGCGCTGCTGCCAAGTGCTGATTTCCATGATGCGGTTTTCATAGGTAT
>JANQGW010000206.1 GCA_028282905.1 Sedimentisphaerales bacterium
AAAATTCCATCGGGGCGTGACGGTAATCCAGCAGCGGATCGGACGCACAAGACAGCGAATGGAAGGCGTGACCGCCCTCGTGCATCAGCACCCGCAGGTCGTCATTGTTGCCGATGGCATTCATGAAGATAAACGGCTTGCGGGCTTCGTTCAGCGAGGATTGATACCCGCCGGGCGCCTTGCCCTTGCGGCTGTCCAGATCAAGCAGGCCGAAATCGATCAGTACTTTGAAATATTCGCCCAGTTGACTGTCCAGTTGGTTAAACATCTGCCCCATTCCGGCGATAAACTCCGGCGTCGATTCAAACGGTTTCAGCGGAGCACGCCCCTGCGGATTGACCACCAAATCCCACGGCCGCAATGTTTCCAGGCCCATCTGGTCAGCCCGCAGCTGCGTAATCTTCTGCTGGATCGGCACCAGGTGCGTTTCAATCGCCTTGTGATACTGCTTGCAGTCGTCTGGGGTATAGTCAAACCGGTGCCACTCGCGGAATTTATAATCGCGGTAGTTCTCAAAGCCGGCATTTTTGGCGATTTGCGTCCGCACGGAGAGCATTTTCTCGTAAATCTCATCTAATTTTTCAGCGTCTTGGCTGTACCGCTGCTGAGTCACTTCCCATGCACGCTGCCGCACGTCACGATCGGTTCCGGTCAGGAATTTCCGCATCTGGGCGATGGGATATTCGGTGCAGTCAAATGTCACTGTCATCGCACCCGTAATGGTCTGGTACTGCTGGCTGAGCAGCGCGTCCTCGGTCTGCAGCGGCACATTTTCATCGCGGAACAGCTCGATATCGCTGCGAATTTTGCGGAAGTAAACTTCGTAGCGGTCCGCGTCGAGGCCGGTTGTGTCTGCAGCTTCGATAATCTTGCGATCCAACTTGTCGGCCAGCGGCTTAATCACCGGCTGGACGGTTTCGACAAAACTCTTATACGCCTCGGCTCGCTGCGGATCGTCGGTCTGACAGGTCATGCGGATATATAAAATCGACTGCACCTGGGCAATCGCCGCCTCCATCTCCGAGCGGTCAGCAATGAGTGACTCCAGTTCGTCCGCAGTCGCCGGTGTACGTTCCAACAGTTGCTGATACAAATCCGTTACGGTTTTAGGCTGAGTTAAATCAGCATCGGCCGATACAAACTGCCGCGGCTGATATGGTTCAAGGGTATGAAAATCCAATTCGGTAGGTTGATGTGTATTGCTCTGTTCCATCGTTGTCCCCGTTTATCAAAATTAGGTTTCAGTTGATTGATTGCCGCCGATTATACCACAATCGCCAACCCTGTAAACACCCGATTGCAGGCGAATTGCGGCAAAACCGTTAAAATCGAATTTGTTATTGAAAACGAACCCCAAAACCGGTAAAAATGACCTCACGGAGACAATAACAACTACTTGGATGATTAATACGGGAGAATTTTTATGAGCCGTCGCACACAGATGACCCAGCAGGCAGTCCGGATTGTTTTGATGATCGTTGTTTTAGCCGCTCTGACCGGATGCAGTTTTACCGGCGGGCCGCGAAGCCGCTGGGGATTTACGCCGCAAGTCCAGTTCGGAAACCCGGATAAACTGGGCACGCATTCTTACGGCTTTGCCGGCGGCGAGGGTTTTGGCATCTTTTACACGCTTCGCGGCGGTTCGATTGACCTGGACCACACCCGCGGCATCGCCGACCTGACTCGCTGGACGTATGTCCGCGCCAATAAGACCATCCAGAAAGGCGGCAAGGGCTTTTCCGTCAAGCCGGCCTTTGAAATGACGTCGAACAAGATTAAAATCGAATACCCGGCCAACTGGGACACCCTACCCCAGGCCGAAAAGAACCGCATCGCTCATGAGGCGGCGCTGATTATCGCCCCGGTCGTCGGGCACAACTGCGGCGTCTGGCACGAGATGCTTACCTGGAAAGGCACGCACTTTTTCCTCATTGAGCCGGAACATACCTCGGCCTTTTCGTGGGATGATCTGTACTCGAACATGATAGGCGCTGAACTGGCCGTTCAGGCGATCAAAGAAGGAAATGTGGCAACCTCCGATTACAACCGGGCCATGACCCGGCTGATCAAAGAAGAATTTGAGCGGCTGCAGGTGGTCCCGCGCGACAAGGCGGTCGAGATTACCGAATCGGTCCGCGGCGACTGGTACAGAAAAGGACGCCTGATGAAACGCAACATGGACACCGGCTACGACGACGGATTGGTTAGCCCATCGATTATCCCGGGCTATACTGAAGAAGAAGCGATCTCACGGAAACTGCCGACCTTGGACGGGTTGGAGGAACTGGGCATCAAGGTCAAATACACCATCAGCTCGGCCTACTTTGAAAACGGCAAACTGAAAAAGATCGCCGGCACCAAAACCAGCGTCGAGCCGGTCAAACACTACCCAGCCATCATGGAAAACATCGAAAAAGAAGCCAAAAAAAAATTCGACTACTACATTCGATAGTATCGGAGTAGAATCTGGACAAACTTGAACAATGGACAAAAAGAAGAAAAGAGAGCTTGTAAAAAAATTGAAGGCTGAAGCCTTTGCTAAAGAAGTTGAAGCCATGCCGATCTCAAAAGAAGATTTAGGCGATTTATTCGATTGGCTTGACCGACCTGAAGCTTTTGAATGTGACCACAGCCTCAAACAAACACTTGAATTCTTAAATAATCGTGATCTTGATCACAGTATTATTATTCCCTGGCTCAATGAATACGGAGGGTACTGTGATTGCGAAGTTCTTTTCAATGTTGAAGACAAATGGGAAGATTTCATCTCACAGTAGAAACCTATTCGCGGATTCTTCAACATAACTGACTCAAAAAACCGGTTCATGCGACATGAACATCCAGACAATTACATTAACAATCGTAACCGTCAATAATAAAGCGGCGACAATTGTCGCTGCTTTTCCAAATCCGTTTTTCCATGACATGATCCCCATGACAAGCCCGGACAACTCCGCAATAAAAAACAGCAAACCGCATATCCCCATCACACTTTCTTCATTTTTTGGCGGTAATATTTGAGCAAGCAATCCCCCCAGTACAACAACAAGAAAACCGCCCAACACCAGGTAAAATGCTATTTTACCACGTTTTATAATTCCCTCGAACTCTCTGCCTCCTGCGGCATTCGACAAAGGCGTCCCCGTTTCCTTCTCACTCATTGACTGAAAAAGCTCACGATACTCCCGTTCGCTGATCTTGCCGTCATCCAATAACTGCTTGAGTTCCTGTTCAGAACTTACATTTTGCATTCTTTGACCTTTCTAATCAGGCGATGAAGATGATTCATAAAACGAGAAAATTTCGACTATTATATTCGGTAAGCCAAGACGTCTTGATTGTCGATTAAAAGCCGGGCGTTGGCTATGGTGCCAGGAACATATAGACAAATGAAGAGATTATCGGAAGAGTCAGCAATACAGCGGCGATAATCGTCGCCGCTTTGCCTAACCTGGTCTTCCATGACATAATACCCATAACAAGTCCAACCAAGCCAAAGACCAGAGATAATATGCATAGCCCTGACGAAATGGTCCCTGCCGGTGAAGATAATCCGAATGCGTTTTCGATCAAAAAGCCCAGAATAGCAAAAACAACTCCACCAAGAACTAAACAGAAAGCAATCTTGCCCCGTTTTGAGATTTTGTCTGATTTTCTTTCATCTTTAATATCTGATAATGGTAAATCTGTCTTCTTCTCGCTCATTGACTGAAAAAGCTCGCGATATTCCCGTTCGCTGATTTTGCCTTCGTTCAACAATTGCTTCAATTCCTGCTGACTGGTGGGTTCCATGAGATGCTCCTATAATTTTTCGAGTCTTTTCTTGGCTTCGGTGACGGTGATTTCGCCGCGGCGGAGTTTTTCGAGAATGACTTTTTTCTGATCTTCCGAATCAATCAATGATTTGGTATGGCTGATGAGCTTATCCAGCCGGCTGCGGATCGCGGCATAGCCCAGGCCGGTACTTTCTTCAAGCGATTTGATACTGAAACCTGACAGTAGGTACTCCTGCAAAAACTGCTGGTCTTCGGGGCTGAGCCGGGTAAAAACCGACTCCTGATACGGTCCTTCGACGTTGACCCCGCAAGCCACACAGCTCATCGCTGAAACCTGCATATTCAGCCCGCAACACGGGCACTGAGTTGGAAGAAATCGCTGCTTCATTGAATTTATATTACATAAATCTATAAAATAGTCAAATATTATTTCGATTTGAAATAAAAAATCCAAATTTTAATAAAACCCAAGTGCATTCTATCTTTATTGTTTTCCAACCGAAATACTGAAATTCAAAAAAATCTTGAAAAATATTGCTGAATCCGGACATTTTAGTAAGGGGTTCGGGAATAATCGAGCTCGATACTTAAAAGTATTGAAATTGAGCAATAACGGGGTATTTACTTAGCGTTATACTTCTGGATACCTACGAAATCAGGGATTGAATGTCATTTTAATAAAGGAAAGGCAATGAAACAGGATAAATTACCGGAAACCAACACGAACAAAACCACACGGCGTTCATTTCTCAAGCAATCTGCGGCCTTTGGATTTCTGGTCATGCCGTCCTATCTGGCATTGGGCAAGGCTGACGGCAACGGCAATCTGCCGCCCAGCCAGCGGATCAACCTGGCCTGTATCGGTATTGGCGGGCGGGCAACCGGTGTTATCCCCGCGCTCTGCGGCGGCGGCACTGCCAAACCGGTGGCTTTCTGCGATGTGGACTTCAAGGCCCGAGGCGTCGATAATACCCTGAAAAAATATCCCGGCGTTCGCCAATTTGCTGATTTCCGTGTCATGTTCGATAAGATGGAAAAAGACATTGACGCCGTCAGTGTCATCACGCCGGACCATACGCACTATGTCGCCGCAATCGACGCGATGCGCCGCGGCAAACACGTTTATGTCGAAAAACCACTGACCCACAACTTCCGCGAAGCGGAAATGCTCATAAAAGCCGAAAAGAAATTCGGCGTTGTCACACAGATGGGCAACCAGGGCCATACCTCGATGGGCTCGAACCAGTTTAAAAAGATGGTCGATGAAAAAGTCATCACCGACATCGTCAAAATCGAGGCCTGGAAAACCGCCAGCCTGTGGTTCATGGACGCCAATCAGCGCATCAGTAAATTCCCTGCCGGCGAAAAAATCCCCGAAAGCCTCAACTGGGATCTCTGGTGCGGTCCGAAAGAGGTCAAGCCGTTCAGCCGACGCTACCACTGGTTTGACTGGCGTGCGTTCTACCTTTACGGTATGGGAATGCTCGGCGACTGGGGCGCACACATTCTCGACATGGCCCACGATTACCTCAAACTGGGTCTGCCCACCAAAATTCGCGCCATTCACATGGAAGACTATAACAAGGTCATTTTCCCGCTGGCAACGCGACTGGCAATGCACTTTCCGTCTCGCGGGCCGGGACTTCCCGCCTGTAATGTTTCCTGGTCCGACGGCGGCGACTGCCTCCCAAAAATCGACCAGAAGTACTGGAACACCGACAAACAGGGCAATAAAACCGCTCCAAAACTTGGCGGCGCCGGAACCATCATGCACCGAAAAGACGGCAAGTTCCTGATTCATCGCGCCTCCCACGATGCGCGGAACGCGATCTTCCCGTATGACACGCAGAAACAGTACCGCGCGGCGATGAAAGCCGACAATCCCAAGTGGAACCACATGCAGAGCTTCATTCAGGCCTGCATGGGCAACGGCAAAACCTGTTCGCCCTTCAGCGTTGGTGCAGCCCTGACACAGGTACTCAACCTCGGTGTGATCTGCCAGTATCTCAACACGAATCTGGACTTTGACCCCGCGACGAAAACCTTTAAAAACAACGCCGCGGCCAACGAATTGCTCAACGGCCCGGCTCCGCGAAAGGGCTGGGAAGAGTTCTACAAGATCGTCTAATCCCCAATCCACAGCAATAAACAATGCCGCCCTTTTGAACTTACTCAAAGGGGCGGCTTTTTTATTCCACCCACCGTTTATAAGATTATTCCATTTTGCCCAACGCATACCCAAATCGAAGCAAAATCCAGCTCAGCAAGTCAATCCTGTGGTTTTTCATAAGAAATACGTAATATCAAGAATCTTGTTGAAAATCAGCCCGTAAAGAAGTAGGTTTAACCACGGCTAAAAAACCGTATTCTGAACGCTGAAATTGGCCAAAAAATGGCCCGTATCGGTCAACTTTGGGCGGCTAAATGCCGATAGAAAAGTACCTTAAGTGCGATCTTTCTCATTAAGGACCGATAAGTGTTTCAGGTATGCAAGTATACAGGTATACAGGTATATAGGTAT
>JANQGW010000061.1 GCA_028282905.1 Sedimentisphaerales bacterium
GTATGCGACCGGTTGCCGAGAATGACCTCCTCGCCGCGGCCGCAGTGAACCATCACACTGATCAGGTTGGCCATTGTGCCGCTGGGCGTCAGCAACGCGGCCTCTTTACCGGTCTTGGCCGCAGCCAGTTCTTCCAATTTAATCACCGTCGGGTCATCGCCCAAAACATCATCACCCAAAGGCGCCGAGGCCATTGCTTCCAGCATCGCTTCGGTCGGCTGCGTCACCGTATCACTGCGTAAATCAATCATTGTTTCGCCTCATACCGTTTAGAAATTTACAAAATTGAATTCAAGATGATTTCTCTTGTTTCTTATTCTGATTTATTTGCTGTAATCGCTGCCTGTTCTGATAGGGCTTGACAAACAGTTCCTGGTCGCGTACGGGCAAAGCAGAAATATCGGCAAAGTATTTGTCGATAACACCCATTTTTTCCTGAAGTTTGTCGCAAGGGAAATCATCACATAGACCGCAGTTTGCGATTTTCTTTTCTTTTGCACATATCTTGACTGTGCATTCGTCATCCCCGTCTTCAGGGCATCCCCGACAGCCTTTTAAAATACCAGAGTCAAGTTCGTGATTGAAATATATGACAAAGCCGGCTTTGACTTCATCCTTGCCAATACGCTCGATGTTGTCTTTAAAGACGGTACAAAGATCACATCGGTATCCACATACTGCCAGTTTTTCTTTCATAATCGGCCCCTTAACATAGAACTCGACAAACAGTATCCTCTTATGGTCTATTTTAACTTTCTGATTTCATACGTTTATGTACACTTTTAACGTGGGCATCACTGTACTGCATCAATCATCTTCAAATGTTAACTCATATTTATTCAAGTTTAGGCATATTAATTTGTTCAAAAACAGTTTGGGATTCAAAAGGTCCCAAGTCGAAATGTGTTGTGGTGAATATCTGCCGGTCGTCATGATAGTCATTGACTTGGACACCGCGAATCGGAAATCGAATAACCGAATTTATGATGCGGTTGCCATGGGCGTTATCTAATGTGAAAAGATATTCGTGTTTTTTCGGAAACAAGGCCCATCCCAGATTAAGGCAGCCATTTTCATCCAACGTATATCGACCTTCATGATCGGATGAACCGACGAGATGAATGGTTCCGTAAACAAGCGGCTGCCCGTTCTGCATAAAAATGACTTGATTGTGTCCAGCCTGGAACAGCAGTATAATTATCACCGGTAGAAAAGCTAAGATGAGAATAGCAAACAGAAATCTCAGTTTGAGATACTGTTCTATTATCTTCATGCTCTTCATGGTTTATTATCCGTGCTAATCTGCAAAATCTGCGGTTCACTCCACTCGTTTCTGGACGCTTTTGGCGTGGGCGTCGAGGCCTTCGGTCATCGCCAGTCGGACGATGTCGTCGGCGGCGTCGGTCAGCTGCTGTTGGCTGTATTCGATGATACTGGTTGATTTGACAAAGTCATTGCTGGTAACAGCGCTGAAATATTTACTGGTCTGGCGCGTTGGCAGCGTATGACTCGGCCCGGCCCAGTAGTCGCCAACGGCGACCGGCGTGTAAGGTCCGATGAACATCGCACCGGCATTAACCAGCCGTTCTGAAATCGCCTTACTATCGGCGCCGCACTGAACCTGCAAGTGTTCGGCGGCAAAGTCATTGGCAAAGGCGATAACGCTGTCCATGTCATCGCATACTACGATCCCGCTGTAAGCAGCCAGGCATTCGGCGGTCGCTTTGGCGCGGTCGAGCTGGGCGCACTGCGTCTCCAACTCTGCCAGCACTTTGCGGGCGAAATCTTCACTGTCGGTAACGACAATGCCGGCGCCGGGGTTGTGTTCGGCCTGGCTGAGCATATCAGCAGCCACCCACGCGGGATTTGCCGCGTCGTTGGCGACGATCAGCACATCGCTCGGCCCGGCGAATGAATCCATATCGACCAGCCCGAAGCATTCCTTTTTGGCAAGCTGCACCACATCGTGGCCGGGGCCGACGATTTTATCGACTTTGGCAATCGTCTCGGTGCCCCACGCCAGTGCTGCGACAGCTTGTGCGCCGCCGAGGCGGTAAACCTCGGTAATTCCCAATTCATAGCACAATCCCAGGATCACCGGGTGAATACTGCTTTCATATCGCGGCGGACTGAGGACTACTAGCTCTTTAACACCGGCAACCTGCGCGGGCACAGCCGTCATGATGACCGTACTCGGCAGCGGAGCACTGGCCCCCGGAATACACAGGGCCACACGTTTCAGCGGGGCATAGCGAATACCGGAGTGTGTATTTTTACTTCCGATAAAAATTTCGGATTGATAGGCCCTTACATTGGCAATCGACTTTCGCAGAGCCGTCAGCAGGTTCGCATCCAACTGCTCGTGCGCGGCTTTGAGGTCTTCGGCTGGCACACGAAACTGCACCGGAGTCAATGCCGTCCGGTCAAATTTCTCGGTATATTCGGCCACGGCCGCGTCGCCGCGGTCAGCTACATCGGCCACGATCCCGCGAACGGTTTCGGCCAACTCGCCGTGTGTTTTCAGATATTCCGCCATCGAATGCTCAGTGCGAAGCCGCTGCATCCGAGGGCTGTCAACATCGCCTGCACAAATCAGTAAATCATCAAACTTTACCAACGTTATACCCTTAAAATTTTACTTTCCGTGTCACCCCGGCCTCCGAGCCGGGGTCCAGTGCGTTACTGTCTGGATGCCGGCTCAAGCCCGGCATGACAATAATATTTGACACTCATTAACAACTCTACTATTTCAAAGTTTAATAATCCGTGAAATCTGTGTAATCTGTGGACCCTAAAAACTACGGCGTGAAGTTGCCGTGCGTATAGGTCCTCGAGGCTCGCCGCAGCAGGATATACTGACGTCCCTTATATTCCGTTACCAAGCCCGAAACACTATACCGCTGACGGCCCGGTGCCTGCTGCATTTTCCGCTCGGCACTTTTCAGCGGACCACACGGCAGCAGCCGGTATTGGCTTCGGTCAATCTTACGGCCGAACGCGTCCGGCTGGAAAAATTTCAGCTTGCCTTCCTGTTTAAGATATCCCGATCTACCGATCAGGTTGACATCGCCGGTCACTTTTGCCAACTGCCGGAATTTATCCAGGTCCGGCGTTTTAGTCTCCTTGATTTGGTTAAGAATATCAGCGGGGATAATTGAGTCATCATCGTCGCCGTTATCGTCACTTCCATTTTCTTCGGTGTTGTTGTCCTCGGTCTCGGCGGGCTGCGCCTTGACTGGCAGAAAGAATACGCTGTAAAGATAGTTGTGCTTGTCATAGGCGGTAAACAGCGCCCACAGCCGCACTTCGATCTCAGTCTCTTCACCGGCCATCGTCGTGATCTGCTCCAGTACCGAACACGGCAGCAAACTGATTGTCTGCCCCGCCGGCCAGGTGATCTTATCGGTCAGAGCCGTCGCCTCGGACGGCACAAACTGCCATACATCGACTTTATCCACCTTGCGAACGACGCCTTCAACGCCATCCAGCAAAAGCCCCTCGTCAATAACCGTCCCGGCCAAGCTCACGGATATCGCAATCATTACGGTAACCAACAAAACGATCTTTTTTATTGTGTTCATAATCCCCTGTCTTTCAATAATTCGATTGCTTCTTCGGCGGTGTCGGCCTGCTCAACGTGCAGGACGCTGTCGGCATCTGCTGCGGCCATCATGTTGATTAGTGGTCGCCAGAAGTCGCCCACCAGTATAATCGGTTTGTCGGCTCCGGCAAAGCCTTTATTTTTGTGTTCCCAGACATCCGCCAGTTCCAACAGTGTACCCGTCCCGCCCGGCAGGACAATATACGCCTCGCCCAGTTCGATCAGCTTGCCCAGTCGCTCATTCAGGCCGTCGGTACTGATTTCTTCGATCACATACTCATTGGCCTTGCCGCGTTTAAACGCCGTGCAGGTCACGCCAATCACATGTCCACCGGCGGCGGCAGCACCTTTAGCCGCCGCCAGCATCGTCCCGCCGTAACCGCCATTGGCAACGGCATATCCATTTTCAGCCAGCAGCCGCCCGACAGATTCCGCCAACTCAAACACCGAATCGCCTTCAGACGCTTTACTGGTACCAAAAACCGTAACTGTTTTTGTTTCGTTTTCTTTTGCCACAGATTCACACAGATTATCACTGATTTTTCATTACTCAATTTCAGACTTCATTTTTCCGCCTATTGCCAATAAAAATGCTGTAATATCATTCGATCTTCTATCATTTAAAAACTTTTGACTTGTTGTTATTACCCAGCCATTTTGGTGGCTATTTGAAACTCCGTATTCTTTTGCAACTTCTACAGGGACTTCAATTGCTTTTATAACAACTCCTCCTTCATCAAAGAGAATAACAACCAAAAAATCAAAATCCCAAGATCTAATGACGTTCAATTGAGTTGATTGTGTTCTTTTTATTTTCCTAGATTTTACTTGATACAAACTACCATCGACTGTCTCTATGTCTGCACAAGAACCAGAGATTTCTAAAAGTCTTCCGCCATAATGTTTGCGAGCTAAGTATTCTGCATATTCTCCAACAATATTGCTAGTTCTACCCAATGCAATACTAAGTTTATTTGAATATTCATTGAATTTAAACCACAGTTCTCTAATATCTTCCATTACATTGCTCGATCAACTTCTTGTGTAGTCCAAAATGTTAGAGTTACTATTTGCCGGCTTTTTTGCGAGTGTAGGCTAACAGGCCGCCTGCCAGCAGGATATCCCGGTCGCGGGCCGACAGGTTCAGCTTGCCGGTGAACTCAAAGCCGCCGGTTTTGTTTTTCAGCGTCACCGAATCCTTATTTTCAATCGCTTCGACCAGATCGGCAATTTCGATTTCATCATCGGCGCCGATCTTGTCGTAGTCAGCCGGGTTGTCAAACTCAATCGGTACAATGCAGAAGTTAATCAGGTTGGCCTTGTGAATCCGCTCAATGGCCTTGGCGATTACCACGCGGACGCCGAGATACATCGGGCACAGCGCCGCATGTTCCCGGCTGGAGCCTTGACCATAGCTGTCACCGCCCACGACAATACCGCCAATGCCGTCTTTTTTCAGTGCCAGTCCGCGTTCGGCAAAGGTCGGCTGGATTTCCTCGTTGAAGCAGTTAAAGACATATTTACTGTATTCCGGCACATTCGAGCGATATTTTAAAAACGCCCCCGCGGGCATAATATGGTCGGTGGTAATCTTGTCACCGCACTTGAGCAGCACTTTACCGTTCAGCGTTTCCGGCAGTTGTTTTGGCGATTCAGGTACCACAATCGTCGGGCCGCGAAGGACTTCGACCTTGCTTGACTCCTCAAAAGGCGCGGGCTGTTCGATCATGCTGTCATCGATCAGGAAATCCTTCGGCATCTTGATCGTCGGGTACTTAATGCCCATCAAGTTTTTCAGATCACGCGGATCAGTAATCTCGCCCATGATAGCCGAGGCGACCGCCGTTTCCGGGCTGACGAGATAGGCCTGATCGCCCTTGGTGCCGGTTCGACCTGCGAAATTCCGGTTAAATGTCCGCAGTGTCACCGTTCCGTCAGCAGGCGAAAACCCCTGGCCAATGCATGGCCCGCAGCCGGACTCGACGATACGGGCGCCTGCGGCGATCAAATTGGCCATGCCGCCGTTTTCAGCCAGCATCTGTAAGACTTGCTTGCTGCCCGGGGCAATGCCCAGTTCGACCATCGGATCAATCTTGCGGCCTTTAAATGTATCGGCGGCCATCATCATATCCATATAGCTGGAGTTGGTGCAGCTTCCGATGACCACCTGGTTGACCTTGCGGCCGGCGATCTCGGAAATCGGCAGAATATTGTCCGGCGATGACGGGCAGGCCGCCATCGGCTCCAGTGTGGACAGGTCAATCTGAATCACGCGGTCATATTTCGCACCCGCGTCAGCACTCATCGGCTCATATACATCGTCCCGGCCCTGTGCAGCCAGAAAATCCTCAGTCATCTCGTCACTGGGGAAGACACTGCATGTAACGCCCAGTTCGGCGCCCATATTGGTAATCGTCGCCCGCTGCGGCACGGTCAGCGTCTCAACGCCGTCGCCGAAATACTCCACCACACAGCCGACATTGCCCTTGGTCGTCAAAATGCTCAGCAGTTTCAAAATCACGTCTTTGCTGGCGACCCAGTCGGTCAGTTTACCGGTCAGCTCTACGCCAATCACCTTGGGGCAGGTCATATAGAAAGGCCCGCCGCCCATGGCGACCGCGACATCCATGCCGCCGGCGCCGATCGCCAGCATGCCGATACCGCCGCCGGTGGGCGTGTGGCTGTCACTGCCGAGCAGTGTCGCGCCGGGCCGGCCAAAGCGTTCCAAATGTACTTGGTGGCAAATGCCGTTGCCGGGCCGCGAGTGCAAAGCGCCGGTTTTCGACGCGATCGTTTGCAGATATAGGTGGTCATTATGGTTTTCCGGCCCAAACTGGCTCATATTATGATCGACATAGCTGACCGACAATTCGGTCTGCACGCGGGCGGTGCCCATCGATTCAAACAGCAAAAACGCCGTCGTACCGGTCGCGTCCTGCGTGAGCGTCTGGTCAATGCGGATGCCAATGGGCTGACCCGCTATCAGTTCGCCTTCGAGCAGGTGCTTTTCCAGAATTTTATAGGTGAGTGTCTGTGCCATAATGTCCTCATATTTGCTTATTTTCGCTTCATTTTTGATCTTGAGAGCCTATATTTACCATAAAAACGCCCAAAACACAAGGTATTTGCCCGCAAACCGCCTCCTCGGACTGAAGCAAGAAGTAAACGCCTAAAATGCCGTGAAAGAGGATTGTTTTTTCGCAGGGGCGGTTTATAATCTCGTTTTTGCCGGGATGGTTGAAATAACGATAACTTGTTTGGGAAAAGACAGATGCGATACGGCTATTTTGATAACGAAAACCGCGAATATGTGATTGACCGCTGCGATGTGCCGGTCTCGTTTACGAATTACCTGGGGCTGGAGCGGATGTGTACGGTCATCAGCCATAACGCCGGCGGCTATTCGTTCAACGGCTCACCCGAGCACAACCGCATCACCCGGTTTCGCCCGAACGCGGTGCTGCTGGACCGACCAGGCCATTATGTTTATCTGCGCGACGATGACACCGGCAAGTACTGGTCCGTATCTTGGCAGCCGGTCGGTGTTGACCTGAAAAAGGCCAAATATACCTGCCGACATGGCCTGTCTTACTCGAAATATGAATGCAAATACAACGGCATTAACGCTGAGAAGACGCTATTTATTCCGCTGGGCGATGATGTCGAGTTGTGGGATGTCAAGATCACCAACACCGGCAAGAAAAAACGCACGATCAGCCTGTTTTCCTATGTGGAGTTCTCGCTGCACCAGATTGGTCTGGATAATCAGGACTTCCAGATGGGGCTGTATGCCAGTGGTTCCAGCTATAAAGACGGCATCATTGATTACACGTTTTTCTATCACCCGGATATGCATCACTTCATGACCAGCGATGTCGCACCGGACAGTTTCGATTGTGTGCGGGACACGTTTATCGGTGATTACCGCAATGAATCCAACCCGGCGGCGGTCGAGGCCGGCCAATGTTCCGGCAGCAGCAAACTCGGTGGTAATCACTGCGGCTCACTGCACAAGCAGTTTGAAATTGCCCCGGGCCAGACAATTCGCACGATCTTCATGCTCGGCGTCGGCGATGTCAAGCAAGGTCGCAAAATTCGCCGCAAGTATGCCAAACACGTCGCGGTAGATAAGGCGTTTGATAAGCTCAAGAGTTATTGGGACGAAAGACTGTCACGCTATCAGTGCTGTAGTCCCGACGAAGATACCAATACCATGCTGAATACCTGGACGCCGTATCAGGCATCGACCTGTACCGTCTGGTCGCGGTTTGCCTCGTTTATCGAAGTAGGCGGCCGGACCGGCCTGGGCTATCGGGATACCGCGCAGGATACGATCAGCACGGCCTATCTGCAGCCGGAAAAGAGTAAACAGCGGCTCATCGAGCTGATGCGGGCGCAGACGCGGGTCGGCTTCGGTCTGCACCTGTTCGACCCGGCCATGATGGACGATAGCGGTGCAGCCAAGGCGAATCTGCCGACTGTTTTGTTAGCCGGTGAATCAGACAGCGGCGTGACCATTCCGAAGCTCAAGGATGTTTGCTCCGACGACGCACTCTGGCTGGTCGCAGCGGTCTGTGAATATGTCAAAGAAACCGGCGACGTCGATTTCCTCGACTGCGAAGTACCGTTTGCTGACAAGGGAAGCGCAACAGTTTACAATCATCTGAAAAAAGCTCTCGATTTTTCCGCCAAGCAGGTCGCCGACAATGGCATCTGCCACGGATTGCGGGCCGACTGGAACGACTGCATCAATCTCAAGGGCGGCCAGTCCTCGATGGTTACATTTATGCACTACTGGGCATTGAATCTGTTTATCGAAGCCGCGGAATTTCTCGGCCGCAAGGCGGATGTACGAAAATACCAGGCGGCCGCTGAAAAGGTTCAAAAAGCCGCGACCCAACACCTCTGGGACGGCAAGTGGTACTTACGCGGCTTTACCGCCGAAGGCCGCAAGATCGGCACCGCCGGCGACAAACAGGGCAAGCTGTTTTTAAACGCCCAGAGCTGGGCGGTCATGAGCGGTTTAAGCAATGACGACAAAGCCGTCAAGGCGATGGACGCGGTTCACAGTAAATTATTTGACAAATACGGCCTGCATCTGCTGTGGCCGGCCTATTCCAAGCCGGATGACGGCGTCGGTTTTGTTACGCGGGTTTACAAAGGTGTTAAGGAAAATGCCTCTATCTTTTCGCACCCGAACCCGTGGGCAGTCATCGCCGAGTGCATGCTCGGCCGCGGCGACCGGGCATTTGAATACTACATGTCGATGCTGCCGGCGGCACAAAACGACATTATGGAAATTCGCCGGGCCGAACCGTATTCATATTGTCAGTTCATCATGGGCAAAGACCACACCGATCACGGCCAGGCACGCCACCCGTGGCTGACGGGATCGGCCGGCTGGTTCTATACCGCCGCGACCCGGTGGATTCTCGGCATCCGCCCCGGTTTCGATGGACTGGAAGTCGACCCGTGCATTCCGAAAGGCTGGAAAAAATTCTCAATCGTGCGCAAGTGGCGACAGGCCACATTCAACATCACGATCAAAAACCCGAAAGGCGTTTCCAAAGGCGTCCAGTCTATCACCCTCAACGGCGAAGCCATCACCGGACAAATCCCAGTCCAACCAGCCGGAAGTGTAAACGAAGTAGAAATCGTCATGGGGTGATATTGTAATAACAAACGCTCGAAAACTACCTTGCCGCTCTTGACCCGGCATCCAAAACACGACGAAAAGAACATATAAAAAGGCATCCCCTTATCAATAAGAGGATGCCTTTATTATTTGATAAACAACTGCAGCTTAACGCGGCAGCAGACGCAGCGTTAGAATCTGGAACGGGCGGATGTCGAAGCGGACTTGATTGCCTTCGGTTTCCAGTTTTTCCTGGTTGTTTTCCAGCAGGTCTGTCACAAAGCACTCGCCAAGTTCAAAACCGCATGTCAGTTCCACCGGTCCGCGGCAGCGGTTTGCTTCATACATTCGCACGATGATGCCGTTGCCGTCGTCGGCCTGCTTAACGGTTTCGATCACCACGTTGTCGCGATCAACGCTGACGGTTGATTTCTGATTTCTGATTTCTGACTTCTGACGACTAATTTCTGACCGATGGGCCAGCATCGGATTGTTAAAGGCATACGCCTGTTTGATGGTTTCGGTGCCTAACGCACCCGCATGCGGCAGCAGCCGATAGGTAAAGCTTTGCATGCCTTCATCGGCTTTCGGGTCGGGCATCGTTGCGCTTCGCAGCAGCGTCACCCGCATAACGTTGTCTTTAATGTCATGGCCGTACTTGCCGTTGTTCAGCAGGCTCACGCCGTAATCGCCTTCGCTCAGATCGACCCATTTCTGAGCACACACTTCAAAGCGTGCCCAGTCCCAGCTTGTGTTCCAGTGTGTCGGACGCTGGACGTGACCCCACTGAATTTCATAATTGGCCACATCGGAATGAATATCCACCGGGAAAGCGGCCTTGAGCAGGATATGCTTTTCCTGCCAGTCGATATCCGTATGGAACTCAATCGCCGGGCTGTTATGCTGTAAACTGATGCGCTGCGTATAAGTGCTGGACAGAATTTCACGCTTGATTTCAATCGTCCCGCGCAGCGGCCCGGTTTCAACAACTGTCACTGACTCAGCCGGTTCGGCCAGCCACATCTTGTCATCATAGAAAATATCGATATCCCACGCATCCCAGTCCAGCGGCCGGTCTTCGAAGGCCTGGAACTGGTTGCCGAGGGCGTTTTCGCTGAGTACCTGCCGCTTGTTGACCTTGTCATAGATGCTCGTGACATCGCCGTCACTGTTTAGCTCGACCTTGACAAAATCATTCTCCAGCAGGTTCTGCGAAACCGTCAGCGAAGTTGCCGGCGTTGCCGAGGCGGCATCTATTGTGACCTTCAGCGAAGTGATGCTGTATTCGTCAATGTTTCCTGTATCGATCAGTGTGCCGGCGTCAGTTGCTTGTGTCATCAATGCCGTACCATCGGCCGTCGTCAGAGATTCACCGTCCTGCAACTTGCCATCCCACATCGCGGCATCCGTGCGGGCAAATGACGTCGGGTTGGCAACAATCATGCCGCTGCCGGTTGCGCCGGCAATCGTTTCCAAGGCCTGCGTCTTCAGCGTGTCGGTATCGGTCTTAATCTGTGCATAGTCGCGGTGCGCATCTTCATACACGATGCCGACACTGGAGCCGGGAATAATATCATGGAACTGGTTCAGGCAGATCAGCCGCCAGACGTCAATCATCTTTGCTTGCGGATACTCATAGCCGCTGTCGAGCTGCGCGGCCAGCGCCGCCAGCCATTCAACGTCATGAGCGGCAAATTCCGACTCGCGGTTGGCTTTCTTGATCTTCGCGTGTGTGGTATAGGTGCCGCGATGTGCTTCCAGGTACAACTCGCCGTTCCAGACGGGAAGCTCGCCGCAAGTGGCCTCCAGTTTCCGGAAGAACTCAATCGCCGAGCTGAAACGAACCTTTGGCATTCCCGGGAAACTCTTGGTTTGGCTGATATTTTCCAGCATCTCGCGGGTCGGCCCGCCGCCGCCGTCGCCATAGCCGTAAGTCGTCATCAGTTCGCTGTGACAGTCCTTTTGCTTGCAGGCCGTCCAGGTATTCATCAATTCCTCGGCCGTGGTCATGCCAGTATAAGTGACCGCGCCGTTCTGCTGGGTTGTGCCCAGATGCGTCAGTACTTTTGTGCCGTCCAGTCCCTTCCACTCGAATGTGTCATAGGGAATCTGATTATAGCGGCTCCACGCCATTTTCGTAGTAAAGAAATAATCCAGTCCCGCCAGTTTCATCAGTTGCGGCAGGTTATAGGCATACCCAAACACATCCGGCAGCCACATGATCGGCGATTCAGCATCTTTGCCGAAGTGCTCGGCAAAATACGCCCGGCCCAGTGTAAACTGCCGCGCCAGTGCCTCACCGCCGGACAAGTTGCAGTCGGCTTCGACCCACATGCCGCCGAGTGGTTCCCATTTACCCTCTTTGACTTTCTGTTTGATCTTCTCAAACAGTTCCGGGTAATCCTGCCGGATATATTCATACAACTGCGGCTGGCTCTGGCAGAAGATATACTCATCACACTCGTCCATTAATGCCGTGACCGTATGGAAGGAACGCCCGCATTTACGCCGGGTCTGGCTGATCGGCCACACCCACGCCACATCAATATGCGTGTTACCGATAGCGTTGACCGTCACATCCAGCGGATCGCCCGCGGTCGCCAGACCGTCGTTCAGTACCTGCTGAGCCTTTGGAACACTGGCATAAAAATCCTCGCCAAATGGTTCCCGCAGATCCAGGCATTTGAGCGCCTCGTCCAGTGCTGTCAGCACCCGCTCATTGGCAGGGTGGTTTTTCTCGATCACGTCAACCGCGCCCAAGGCCATACGCGAGGCCGCAATAAAGTCACGGGTGGCTGTGTCGATGACCGCTAATTGGCAGTTGCGCATGAAAAATTTCATTTTCGGGACGCTGTCATAATAGCCCCATCGGCCCGTATAGCCGTCCAGTGCCAGTTGATGCTCTTTGCTGTCACGAACGTCGGCGGGCAGATAGATATCCCGATGGTAATTGTCCATCGCGGCGATGGGCTTGCCGTCCACATGCACCAGCGTCTCCGGATGGCAGAAATCCCACCCGAAAGCGTCGCCAATATGAAATGCCAGGGCGACCGTGGTTTCATCGGCCCAGTCGGCGGGCACGGTAAAGCGGCTGCGGAGCGTAAAATCACTGCACCACTGGCCCCAATAGGTTTCCGGCTCGATCACCGGCCAGTCGGAATCATCCACATCGACACCAACCTGTCCCGGCTGATCCGAGCTATCGTTCAGCTTGTAGCGAAACGGGTTAATCGGGGTCGTTTTGCGGTAGATCAACGGGCCAATCAGCTTGAGCCGCGTTTCCAGTTTCTTCCGGGTAAATCGCATATCGTGTTTCATAATGGTCAGATTCCGTCTTGTTTTTACAATAGTTTCATATCCGAAATTATTACCGCAAAAGTGTAACAAACTTGCTTGATTCTTCAAACATATTATCCTAATCTTAGGACACAATATGGGAATTATATAACAATAAATAAGACTTTTTTCGAGGTGTGTTATGGCTGGTACATGTAAAATCGTAGGTCCGTCGTTGGCAAATATGCCGTGGGAAGACAAGCCCGCCGGATGTGGTGAGGTGATGTGGCGTTACAGTGCCAACCCGATTATCCCCCGCGACCTGATTCCGTTCTCCAACAGCATTTTCAACAGTGCCGTTGTACCGTATAAAAACGGCTTTGCAGGGGTTTTCCGCTGCGATGATAAAAATCGCCAGGCTTGGATTCACAGCGGTACCAGCAAGGACGGCATTAATTTTGAGATTGACCCGGAACCAATCAAGTTTGTCTGCGACGAGCCGGAAATCGCCGAATATCTGGAAGCCTACGATCCGCGCGTCTGCTGGATCGAGGACCGCTACTATGTAACTTGGTGCAATTTCTACCACGGCCCGACGATTGGCATGGGCTATACGCACGATTTTAAGACCTTTACCCAGATAGAAAACGCGTTTTTGCCCTACAACCGCAATGGTGTGATGTTTCCGCGGAAGATTGACGGCAAATACGCGATGGTCAGCCGACCCAGCGACACCGGCCATACTCCGTTCGGTGACATTTTTTACAGCGAAAGCCCGGACCTCTGCTACTGGGGCAAGCACCGCTATGTCATGGGCACGTCCATCGGCTGGCAGTCCAAGAAAATCGGCGCCGGCCCGGTTCCGATTGAAACTTCCGAAGGCTGGCTGCTGTTCTATCACGGCGTTTTAAATAGCTGTAACGGATTTGTTTACAGCATGGGCGCGGCACTGCTGGATCTGGATAAGCCGTGGAAGGTCATCTACCGGACCAAGCCTTACCTGCTGTCGCCGCAGACACTGTACGAATGCGTCGGCGATGTGCCGAATGTGGTTTTCCCCTGTGCGGCTCTGACCGATGCCGATACCGGACGGATTGCCGTTTATTACGGTTGTGCCGACACCGTCACGGGTGTGGCGTTCTGTCAGTTGGATGAATTGATGGATTATATGAAAAAACACTCGTTCTAAGAGCGATTGCTAAAGCACAATAATAAAGCCGGGCCGGAAACCGCGTTTGCAGTCTCCGGCCCGGCTTATTTTGCGTCTGATATACGCATTGTGTAAAGTTATCGCATGTATTTGTCATACCGGGCTTGACCCGGTATCCAGCACGAAACGTCTGGATTTCCGCCTTCGCGGGAATGACAATTATGGAAACGCTTTAGAATTAAGCACAAAGCATATTTATCAAATCTCCTTATCGTGATTCCAGCTGAAGCAGGACAAAGTCCTGGGCTTTCGGAATATTCACGGTCAGCGTGTCGTTTTTGACGGTTGCGGTACCGCTGCCGTAGAGGGTTTTGGCGATTTTAATATTGTTCAGCAGCGGCAACTCAAATGAAAAGCTGTTTTGGTCGTTCTTTTCGCGGAAGATCAGTGTGTATCCACCGTTTCTTTCAGCATTGACTGAGACAAAACCCGTCCAGGTCGTCCCATCCGGCTGCGCACCCACAGGGATGATGCTGCCGGAGTAAATCGCCTGGCGGTGCTGTTTCCACAGCTGAACCAACGGCGTGACGCTTTGCCGGTAGGCGTCACTGAGTTCGGACACTTCCATCCAGGCCAGCGGCGAGGCAAACATGACCGCCGCGAAGAGGTAATCCGGCTCATAGGTCGCCGGTGCAAGCGGGTCGTTGCCGTATTTTTCCTTTTTACGTTCGTTGTTCAAGAATTCCATCCGCAGGCGAACCGGGTCAATATACTGGGCCAGACACCAGAGATTTCGCAGTGTGCGATGCGGATAATAGGTCTTATGATCGGTATAGCGGTTTTCCACGAAGATCGGCCCGACACGTGAATCACCCAGATACCCCGGCCGGCGGCCCGCGGTCACATCCAGATCGACTGTAACAACAGCCTCGGAATCTTCGGTGACTTTTTGCAGCAGATTCAGACAATTGCGCTCGGCGGTGACGTTTTTCATGTCAATCGCGTCAAATTTGAAATAGTTGACGCCCAAGTCGCGATGCAGCTTCAGCACGCGCTGGGCATCCTTCGTCCAGTTGACAAAATCATCCGATGAGTCAATCGCATACCACAGGCCGAAATACATGTTGTGTTGGCGGGCTTTCTCGATCAGCGGCTTAAGGCCGTTGGGAAATCGCTTGGTATCCGGCTGCCAGAAATCGAAATCGCTGTCCCAGAAATCCTCCCATTTGCCGCGCTTAACCGCCGAATTTTGAGAATGCCCCGTCTGCCAGCCATCGTCGATCTGGACAATATCGACGCCCAGTTTCGCCCCCGCTTCGATTTCCTTGCCGATAAACGATTCATTAATGCGAGAATCACGATTGCGGTCGCCCCAGGTATTGCTCAGCAACATCCCGTCCCGTTTGGGATTATATTGGCGAAGCTGCCGCTGATATTGCTGAAGTTGCGCGATACGCCCCGGGCGGCCCTGGCTATAGGTCAAGATCGCATAGTAATAGCTCTGCGGGCGATCATTGCTGAGAGCGGTTTCATGAAATCGCATCGTTTTATTGTCGTAACTCAGGTCACAGACAGACTTGACCGGACGGGACCACGGCAGCGGCCCGTGTTTAACCAGCATCAGGCCCTGTTTGCTCTCATTTTCTACAATAAAGATATTGCCGGCCAGTGTTAGCGGCTGAGAATCGCCCAAATCGAATACCTTCTCTTTGGACAGCGGGTCAGGATAACCGTCGGTACGGTCGCGCAGTGATACGGCGGTCAGTTTCAGATTGGTATCAGTGAGTTTAAACTGCTCTAAAACGGATGTCATGGAAATGTCCGCATTGCCGCGATTTTCGAGGGAAACGCCGCCGACAATCGCCGGGGTATCCGGAAAAATCTGAAAGTGATAGGTGAGCGTCGCCTTGCTGCCTTTGGAAATAATATCCACAAACAGCGAGTCCTGTTCGGTCGCGCGATTTTGGCCGGTTTTACAACGCATCGTAACGGTGCGGTTTGTGTCCAGTTCGCTAAAACCTTCCGAGACTGTGGATTCCGAAACCCAGGTTACGCCGGTGGCCAAGTCAGTCAGGCTTTCAGGCAACAAAAGCCCCTCTTGAATTTTCCAGGTACGCGAAATCCGGCTGCTTTCCAATTCAAAGCTGTTATCGTCAAGCCGGGCCTGACAATCCATAAATGTAACTTGCTGGGCATACAGCCATTGGGATGCCAGCAGGATAATAACAAGATTCAATATGCGTTTTCCGATGCGAAACATGGCAGAAATCCCTTATGCTTTGAGTTATTTTTGTCTGTTTATACAGAGTCCGAATTATTATATGGAAAACTGTTATGTATCAGAATGCCGCAACGGCGTTATTTTTGTCACTTGTTTGCATTGATATATTTTAACTCTTTTCGATAAAAAGGGTTAAAATAACGACAAGGGGCATTTGAGACATACCCGGCTTTTATGCGGCATATATCGCTCTCACAAGTCTGAACGGTTAATTCGTATGTTTCTGTGACTATTCGATATCGTTGTCCTGTGCTTCGGCGACGGAATCGGTGACGCGGCCGTCGTCGGCTTCATCAAGCGATGAGCTGCGCAGTTTTCGGAACATGTACACGATATCCCGCAGGCCGCCGAGGAAGAACCAGATTGTCAGGGCGACGGATATCCCGAAGATCAGCCACATCCATTTGTGCCAGAAGGCCAGCCACGCTTCATCGGAAATCCCTGCTTTTGAGTATAACTGGTAGCTGTTGCCGAGCAAAAAGATGGTAAACCAAATCAGCGGCCAGCCCAGCGTAATTGCCGCAACGACTTTGTCCCAGAAGGTGAACTCGCGGGAAATGCCGAGTTTTTGAAGCAGTGTGTGGCCTTCTTTGAAGGAAGTCGAATCTTCTCCCTCAATGGCGTATTTGCCGCGATGCAGAAGTTTATCCATGTTGATATTGGCTTTGGGGCCAATCAGTGATACTAAGATATAGTTGGCGACACACAGGCCGATGATCCAGAATGAAACTTCCTGGCCGGTCAAATCCAGAATGGTTTCGAGACTGTTCCAGTAGAATCCGTCCAGTTTGATTGCGGCAAACCGGTTTCCAAGCTCCTGCCAGAAGGCCATTTCCTGCGCCCGGACGAAATAGTCCGAGTCGGCCTGGGTGATAAAGATACCGAGAAATGACAGCGACATGCCGAGAATCATCGTTGACCAGGCCGCTTGCGTTGAGCCGCGTTTCCAGTAGAGACCGCCGATGATAGCCATGCCGACACCACCGGTAAAGATGGAGGCGGTGACCGCGGTAAACATAATAATATGCTGTGACTGCTTAAAGTACAGGCTGAAAACAAAAATCCACACGGCTACCAGGAAAATTGACCCTCGCAGTGCCCACATGTGCTGCTTGGGCGTCAACGGCTTTTTCTTAAACGGCAGAATTACATCCTGTATCAAAATACTGCCCCATGAGTGCAGATAGGTGTCATGCGTACTGATAAAGGCCCCGAGCATGGCCGCACACAGCAGGCCGAGCAGACCCTTGCCCAGAAACGAGCCTAAAAACAGCGGCGTGCGAGCCTGCCGCTGCAGTTCGATCGGTTCGGCGGGAGGCTTTATTAAACCATCCTTTAATATATCTGCGGCTGTCTGATCAATGATTTCCTCTACATCAACCTGAATAGAATATTCCTGCAAAATTGACTGATCAATAATTTCCTTCTTATCAACTTGGCTTTTAATTTGATCAATAATTGCCTGTACGGCAACTTGGTCCATTTGCTGTTTGATTTCGGTTGACTGAGCTGTATAGTCCGTGTGTGTCATATAGGTTCGTGCACAAAGGGGAATAACGATAACGACCAACGGAATAAAGACATACCATCGCCAGCCGCCCAGCATGATCGCCATTTTCGACTCGTGCGGGCTTTTGGCCGAGCTGTTATAGCCTGCGGTTCCTTGCCAGCCCATGGCATTGTAGAACATGATAATCACTGAAATCACATAGAACCAGACGTTGAAGTTTTCTTCTTTGCCCAGGTCAAAGGGGTTGACCATTGATTTGCCGGGTTCGGCGGCCATGAGTGTGTCGGCAATATGCGACCACTCGATTTGCGTCAGCAGGAAAAGAACCACGACCGCAAAGATGACATTGGCGAATGTCCCTTGAATGAAGTCGGTGATCATAATGGCGATCTGTCCGCCGAGGAAGGTGAAAAACAGTGATGTTGCCAGCAAGCACAGCATGACCAGCGGATAGGCGCTGATGCCTAAAAACTCAAATTCCGGCGGAATGCCGCACAGCCAGATGAAAAATCGCGCCCCGATGGCGGGAAAAATGGCAAAATTGATCACGCCGGCTAAAAATGAGATCAGACCGGAAAAGACTCGGAAGTTGCGGCTGTAGCGCATTTCAAAGAACTGTGCCAGCGTCAGTGCCCGGGTCTGGCGGAAGCGGTAGTAGACCCAGCCGGTAATCGCCATGATAATGCCGATGGGAAAGGTGATCATCCCCCACCACTGCGAGGTAAAGCCGACTTCGTAGTTTAACTCAAAGAACATGACGAGGGTAATGACGCCGAGCTGGGCCATGCCGTTAGCAACCGACA
Organism: Sedimentisphaerales bacterium; assembly: GCA_028282905.1. Classification (GTDB taxonomy): domain Bacteria; phylum Planctomycetota; class Phycisphaerae; order Sedimentisphaerales; family Anaerohalosphaeraceae; genus 4572-13. The sequence goes on from JANQGW010000061.1 coordinate 18,257, forward strand.
GGAGGTAGCGTCCGCCGCAGCGTTCAGCGGCCAGAAAGGCCGAAACACTCTTGGTAAATCGCTGGGTATAAAGGGCACCCAGTGTTAAAATGCCCAAAAAGCAGACAACAATCATCCAGTCTAAGCCGCTCATGTTCATAGAAAACCCTTTTTTCGTGCTATGCCGTTCGATTCGTATCTATTATGACAAATTCCCAGCCTGAATGTAACGGCTTTACCGATGAAGTCAACCTTAATATTGTCAGACCGGACTTGTCGGGCATCTGGATGCAGGATTTGTCCCTGTTATCATGTTTTGGGAAGGGATGGGGTTATTTCTGACACATGACGTCAGAATCTGATTTGCACAATTTTTGCGGAAGCAATCGTAAAAACAGCGAGATTGCAATCAATAGCGTTATCGCCTCGGCGACGACAATGGCGACGATAATGCCGATGTCCCCGAGAAAAACAGGCAGTATGATCAGCAAAATCACCGGCAGCACCAGTGTTCGCAGCAGCGCGGTCATTATCGAGGCCAGCGCCTTGTGCATTGCTGTAAAGTATGCCGTCAACACAATGCTTGTGCCATTAAACAGAAACGCGGGCCAGAAAAATGCCGCGAACCGCATTGCAAGGTCATGGGCGTCTTCGGCGCCGCTGTCCAGGAAGATTTCTACCAGCCATTCCGTCCTGAAAAGCACCAGCCCGGCCGCTGCGGCGCCGATGCAGGCGACCGAAGCGATGCCATACCGCAGAAACAGTTTGATTCGACGGCTGTCTTTGGCCCCAAAACAGGTACTGACGAGCGGTCCGATCGAATCGCCAATGCCGTATACTGCGATCAGCTCCATCATCATGATATAGTTGACCACCGCGAAGGCGGCTACGCCATACGTTCCGACGCGGCGGATTAACACGAAGTTGATCACCAGCATAAAGAAACCGCCTGAAACCTCATTAATCAGTTCCGAGAAACCGTTCGCGCACATCCGGAAAATGGCCCGTCCATCCCATCGGGGCCAGCGCAATCGCAGCGACTGTTTTCCGGGTCGAAGATACAGCGGCAGCAGCAACAGGCTGACACTGTAGGCGATACCTGTCGCGGCTGCGGCCGCCTGAATGCCCCAGCCGAATTTTGCCAGAAATAGCCAGTCCAGAATGATATTGAGCACGGCGCTGGTGATCACCATGGCCGAGGAAAGATATGGTCTGCCGTCAACCCTGGCAAACTGCGTCAGGCAGAATGACGTGGAACTGAAGATAACAAAGCAAAAAAAGGTTTGCAGATATCTGCCGGCCATCTCCGCGACAGCGATGTCATCATTGGTAATCGCGCCCAGCAGCGGCTCGTGAAAAAGAAAGCCCAGTACGGCCAAAATGACATTTGGCACCAGGGCCGCCAGCAATGTCATACTGAAAATATTTGAGGCTTCCGGGATGTTGCCTTCACCCAGCCGTTTGCCGCAGACCACGACGCCACCGATGCAAAGCATGATGACCAGGCCATAAAAGAGACTTATAAACGGCATTGCCAATGTGACCGCTGCAAGGCCGTCCGGGCCGATGAAATTACCGACAAAGTAGCCGTCAATCACGGACGCCGACGCGATACAGAGCATGGCCGCGACATTCGGCAGTGAAAACGAAAAAAACGTTTTAACGGGCTTGCCCGTCAGGATTTTATTATTGTTAATTGTTGCGCTCATTAGTAGTCGTGAAATAAAGGAGAATTAAAGGACGATGTAAACCAGATACTCAAAGCTGACGTACGCTTACCTGTTTGAGGGAACGTATTCGTCGCTGAGACGGCACCGAAATTTATGCTCGTACATTTTAGAATTATCTGATCATGAATGCGATTGTAGCGATTGGCCCGGGCAAACGCAAGAGCATTTTTGCCGCCAAAAAGGGACATAATTTTTGACACAAGCCATTTCGCGTCTTTGGTCACTGTCGGTCGATTTGAGTCCTGGGGCTTGCGTTTTTGTTCCAAATGCCTTATGCTAAGTGTGTTATGGGAAGCCGCCGGCAACATATGATTCCTGTATGGAGCCTATCTTTCCGGGCTGTAAAAGCCGCCTGGCGGGCTAAAAATGGCGATAAGTTAAGGCCGACCCCGTATTTTACGAAATATGAAGGATGACAATGCATAAAACAGACAAAACCCGTTCAAGACGCCTGCTGCACCGCGTTCGACGGCATCGGATCGATACGGTCAAGCTGCTGCCGTCGATGATTACGCTGATTAACGGCATCTGCGGATTCGCAGCGATTGGCCTGGCGGCAAATGGGCGTTTCATGGCGGCCTGCTATGTGATTTTTGTCGGGATGATCGCGGATATGCTTGACGGCCGCGTGGCACGCATGAGCCAATCGACTTCCAGCTTCGGCGGCCAGCTCGATTCGCTGTGCGACGTGCTGTCGTTCGGGGCGGCCCCGGCGTTTATTGCGCTAACTTTGTTGTTGAGCAAGTTTGAATCGCTTGTCGGCTCGGCCAAGCCTTTTATTGGCGAGTATTTTGAGCGGTTCATCTGGATTTCCGCCATTGCGTACCTGTGCTGTGCTCTGATTCGCCTGGCGCGGTTCAATGTGGAAAATGAAGAAGATGCGACGGCGCATATGTCGTTTACGGGCCTTCCCACACCGGCTTCGGCGGGCGTGCTGGCGGGGCTGATAATGTTTCATCAGAAAATCATTGCCGACCCGGCGGCGGATTCAGCGTTTGTGCAATTTTTACAGGCGACCATTCTATATGCCTTGCCGTTCATCACGATTGGCTGCGCTTTGTTGATGGTTAGCCGGATTCGGTATCCGCACCTGGTCAACCAATTATTTCGAGGGCGAAAACCCATTACTTATTTGTACTGGGCAGTTTTTATTGTCGGGATGATCGGTATCTGCGGCTTGGAATTATCGCTGGTGATCAGCTTTGGCATTTTTGCGCTGAGCGGATTTTTGCCATGGTTCTACCGAAAAGTGATCTGTGAAAAACTGCTGCATCGTCCGGCGCACTCATTGGAAAACATTCGCCCCTCGTCACAAGATCCGTCTATCTGATGACATCGACTTCACCCCATTGCGGTCTGTATATCCACATTCCTTTTTGCGAAAGGAAATGCCCATATTGTGCATTTCATTCCGTGCCGCTGGAAGGCAGTTCTCCCGATCAACTGGTTGAGGCTCTGATTAAAGAAATCGACCGATATGAAATTACCGAGCCGCTGGAGACAATTTACTTGGGCGGCGGTTCACCGTCCTGTTTGCCGACTGAGATATTGGTTGGTCTTGTTGAAGCACTGGCTGATCGATTTGGTGCAGTACCCGAATGGACGATGGAATGCAATCCAGCTCAGGCGGACGATAAATTGTTGGCGCGATTACGAGAGCTTGGCATCAATCGGCTTTCCATCGGCGGCCAGTCGTTCAATGCACAGGAGTTGAAAACGCTGGGACGTTTGCACGGCCCCGATGAAATCGCCAGAGCGGTCAGTAGCGGGCGAAACGCCGGATTTGACAATATTGGCCTGGACTTGATCTTTGCAGTGCCGGGGTCGGATTTGTCAACATGGCAAATGACGGTTGAGAAGGCAATAGCGTTGGATGTTCAGCATATTTCCGCTTACAGCTTGACGATCGAAAAGGGCACGCCCTTTGAAACACGCTGGCGCAGCGGCACGCCCGGCGCCGTCAGTGAACCGCTCGAACGCAGCATGTATGAATTAGCTTGCGTGCAGTTAACCAAAGCAGGGTATGCTCATTACGAGATTTCCAACTTTGCCCGTAAGGGATTTGAGTGTCGCCATAATGTACGGTATTGGAAGAACTGGCCGGTCGTCGGTGTCGGTCCGTCAGCGGCAAGCTGGTATCGCGGTCGGCGAACGACAAATATTGCCGATGTTAACGGTTATGTGAAAATGATGCAGTCGGGACATATCATTTATGCTGATGAACAGACCCCATCAACTGAGCAAGTCGCCGCTGAAACAGCGGTGCTGAATTTACGAATGCTGGTCGGCATTGACCTGGTGGCTTATCGGCAGCAGACCGGGTTTGATTTGAAAGAATTGTTTCCTTATGCGATTGAGAAAAACTGCAGCCTTGGCCTGCTGTTCGATACCGGATCGCATGTGCGTCTGACTGAGGTTGGGTTGTCGTTTGCGGATTCCGTCGCAGCTGATTTTGCCGCACCGGATTAATACTTTACCTTTAAGACTATTTGCAGTACTCTGTGGAGTGTCATTCCGAACGATAGTGAGGAATCTATTTAAACAGTATCGCCAAAGGCGATTCCATAATTTTACGTTTTGGTCTTTAATTTTTGTTATGAATTTGATTGATACTCACGCTCATTTGACGTTTGAAGAATTGTCCGGTCAACTGGATGATGTTCTGGCCCGCAGTGTGGACGCTGGCGTGACCCGCTGGATCACCGTCGGTACGCATGTGGCTGATAATGAGCAAGTTCTACGACTGATCGATAAATATGACAATATGTACGGTGCCTTAGGCTACCATCCGCACGATGCGAAAGATATTTCCGATGCTGATATGGAACTGCTGAAACAGCAGGCTGCGCATATAAAAGTGCTGGCGATTGGCGAGTGCGGGCTGGATTATCATTACATGCATTCACCTGCTGAAACACAGCAGCGGATTTTCCGGGTGCATCTTGACATCGCTGCCGACATTCAAAAGCCGGTGGTGATTCATACCCGCGAAGCGTTCGATGAGTCGATGGCAATTCTGGCTGAATACGCCGGCAGGCTTAAAAATGTTGTTATCCATTGCTACGGTGGCGACGTTGAACAGACCAGGCTCGTTCTCGACCGCGGCTATTATATTTCCTTTACCGGAACCGTCACCTTTAAGCGAAGCGAGGCCCTGCGCGAGGTGGCGAAGATGATTCCGCTGGACCGATTGATGATCGAAACGGACTGCCCTTACATCAGCCCGCACCCGAAGCGCAACATCCGCCCAAATGAACCGGCACTTTTGATCCACACCGCCCAATGCCTGGCCGACGTCCACGGCATGGAAGTCGAAGAGTTCGCCCAAAAAATAACCCAAACCAGTGAGGTGTTTTTCGGTCTATAGAACATTTGAAAACAGGAGCAAGATATGAAGAAACCGGGTAAGCAGATTCTGACAGGCGTTATTCTTTTTGTGCTTGGGGCGATTGTGATTCCCACGGCGTTTACGGTTCTCGCGTTTATTCATGCGGCCAACTGCAAGCCGCTGGCGAAATTTGAGATTCCCGCCCAGGCGACCGTCACCGTTGAAGAGCCGGGGCGTTATTACCTGTGGAACAATTACCAGACTGTTTTCGAGGGCAAGGCCTATTCCGACTCAAGGGATGTGCCGGATGGATTGGAGTTTTCTCTGGTGGATACTCAAACCGGCGATGCCGTGGAATTCATGACAAATGCCTCCATTAGTGTGACGAGCAACAATGACGAGAAAAACAGCATCGGCTATTTTGAGATCGACCAGCCGGGAGATTATACCCTGTCCGTCTCCGGAAGTACGCTGCCGCGTGTGTGCTCGCTGGGAAAAACCATTTTCAGCCTGCGCAATGTGCTGGCATTTATAGCCTGTTTCGGCTTCACCATGGCGTTAGGCCTCGGCGGTTTCGTACTGGTGATTGTCGGCCTCGTCAATTTAGGCAAATCCCGAAAAAACGTGTAACACAAGCCGTTTGAAAGCGTCTGTAAAAATAAACGGCCATTCTATTTGAAAGGAGGCTGTATGTTAGCGATGTTTGCACCCGGACCGATGGAGTTGATCATTATTTTGGCGATTGCATTTTTTGTGTTTATTCTGCCGCTGGCGGCACTGGTGATTGTGGTAGTTGTGCTGTCCAAAAAGAAAAAGCAGCAGCTTAACGCGGCACCGCCGGAGCCAGTTTCATCAGAGCGATCATCGGAACCGGGAACCTAAGTGGCCGGTTGGACGTAGCTGATGGGGGGTATTCGATAGTTACCCGCTCACTGACGTTCGGGGCTTTGAAGATTAATCTCCTGATTTTTCTGGTATTGAGTTCGGGTCGTTGTCGGCTTCTTTTTCGAGATAGAGTTTCAGGATTTCTTCTCCTTCCTCCTGACCGAGTAAAATTCGCTTAGTTTGATATCCCGTTTTAGAAAATCCCATTTCCTGAGGCTGAACGTCAATCAGTTTGAATTGAAAACTTCCGTCGGGTTGGAATGAAGTGCTTTCTTTTCTTGGAAACAGCGACAATTTACCAGAGGGACTTGAATGATATTGTTCTACGGTAACATCTTGAAGGGGAAGCTTTGTTTTTGCATCGAGTACATGTACTGTTGTTTCGCTGTAGCGAATATTCTTCAAAATATATTTATATTCGCATGATTCGATTTTATAAGTAAGTGTCAGTAGCACGGTAATATACAGAGTGAGAATGGAGAATTTGACGGATATTTTGGGTTCAGGCTGCTTTCTCATTTTAAAAAAGTAATAAAATGCAAAACTAATATATATGATTGCCATGAGGAACGAAAAGATTTTTCCTTCCGTTGAAAACAGGTCGTCATGGTGTTGAATAACTTGAGATGAACCTGAATTTTGAAATATTGTCGCGATGATTCCGATAAATATTGCAATGGGAACTGCAATTACAATAAGCCACTGGGCCGCCACAAAAAACAGCCATGCCAGTTCCACGAGATTTTGGCCGAGGTCTTTGGCAGCCTGTTTCCGCGGTTCGAGTTTTTCTCTGAACGTCGTCATGGCACTGTCCCCTGTTTAAACGAATTGTCGTTTATTCTTTTTTTGCGATGGCGATGCGGTCGTTGTTGGCAAAATCTTTTTCAATGGTTATATCGGCAAAAATATTGCTGTCGGTGAGCAATTCTTCGATGGCTTTGCCTTGGGCGAAGCCAATTTCCATCATAAGCCCGCCGTCGGGTTTTAAAAAGCTGTCCACTTGATCAATGATGCGGTTGTAAACATCCAGTCCATCGACGCCGGCGCGGAGGGCCAGGTGCGGTTCATATTCTTTAACGTTTTTGTCCAGTTCCGCAAATTCGGCGTCGCTGACATAAGGCGGGTTGCTGACGATCAGGTCAAACTGCGTCTCATCGAGGCCGGACAGAATCGGGTCGAACAGGTCGCCACAAAGCAGTTTAACTTGGCCGGTGAGTCCAAGCTTTTCCATATTGCCCGCGGCGACCGCCAGTGCTTTGTCGCAGATATCGGTGGCAACGACCTCGGCTTCGGGGACGTTTTTAACAATCGCCGCGGCGATACAGCCCGAGCCGGTGCACAGATCCAGCACCCGCTGCGGTGCGGTGCGGTTTCGCAGGAAATCGACCGCCCGCTCGACAAGGTGCTCCGTTTCCGGCCGGGGAATCAGGCAGTCGTCGGTGATTGTCAGCGGCAGCGAATAAAATTCGCACCGGCCCACTAAATAGGCTACCGGTTCATGAGCCGCCGCGCGTTTAACCATCGCTCGCAGCGTTGCCAGATCGCCGGGCGAAACCACCTTGTCATAGAGTGTATAAAGCTGGATACGCTCCAGCTTGAGTACATGACACAGCAGCAGTTCGGCACTGAGCCGCGGCGCATCGATACCGTTGGTCTCAAAGTACCCGCTGATCCATTCCAGCAATTTTTTAATCGTCCATGTTTCCATAGGCAAATGAAATTTCAAATGTCAAAATGCAAAATGACAGTGTTAAATTCAATACTTGGTTTATCTGTCGGTTTTATCATACCCGCGCAGGCGGGTATCCAGGGCGATGCAAATAGATTCCCGCCTCCGCGGGAATGACAGGCTCTGTTCAACACCTTTTTAATATGTAATGTGCGATTTTACCATTGAAATCTTGATTTTTGCCCTGTTTTTTGGCGTAGCTTGAAAATCCCATCAATTTCGAGTATCTTCACTGCCTGAAACCTGAAGACTAAGGACGATAGACTGAGGACTAATATATGCGTGTAGAGCCGAGAAGTGCCGATTATGAAAATGCTCCGTCGATTGATTTTCCGGAGTGTACGTCGATTGACAGCCATACGATACAGATTGTGCCGCGTTACTGCGAGACGGACCAGGCGGGGGTGGTGCATCATACCGTATATCCGGTCTGGTTCGAGATGGGCCGAACTGAGCTTCTTCGCGTCAACGGCCTGGCTTACAGCCAGTTGGAGAAGGCCGGGGTATTTTTTGTGGTAGCTTCGCTGACTGCTAAATACAAAAAACCCTGTTTTTACGATGAAAATCTCGATTTGACGACGGTTTGCAGCAAAATCACAGCTGCCCGCGTCGAGCATACCTATACCCTTAAACGAGCCGAAACGGGCGTGATTCTCGCCGAAGGCTCCAGTATCCTCGCCTGTGTGGACCGCCAGGGTCGCCCACAGCGGATGCCGGAGTTTATGTACCCAGAGCAATAAACAAGCTGGTTTTGTCATACCACTCTTGTCCGTCATCCAAACGTAAACGGTCTGGACCCCGGCTCTGAGGCCGGGATGACAGTATTTAGATTTATTGCGCCTGTGAAATTCTTCCAAATCTTGAAAATGCAGCTATGTAGGTGAGAAAAGTGAACGTATGTTAATAAAAAATATTCACCTACCGTCTCATAATAATGCCTAAATCATTTCTTATCTTCTCAAATTCCAAATATTTTAACGCTTTCGGGTGTTATTGTTAATATTTTCTTGATATTCTTTTCCGGTTCGGGTATACTTAGTCTTGTCGTTGATGATGACGATTTGGTTGTTAGTAACACAAGTGAATAACAAGACCGTTTTCCGGGGGGAAACAGATGAGCACTTTTGCATGTAATACAGAGATGACCTTAGCCGTTGAAGGGGCACGGGGTCCGCCGAAAGGCCAAATGAGAACCTTTTGATTTGTTTGACCGCTCTTTTTCATACTGGACTTATATTTTGATATTGAATCCGATTTTCAGCCCTTATCTTTTTCCGAAAGGAATTAAAAATGCCAATCTCCTCCTTTCAACACAACTCCTTCAAACGGCCACCGCTTTTCGCTTTAGATGGCAGAGGCCCGCCGGCTCATCAAAAGATGAGCCTTTTTTATGCGCGGACTTGGCGAATAAACGCAGATTGAAATTTAACCACCGAGGACGCTGAAGACGCCGATTTTTCGATAATTTTTCCGTATTTTTACCCCTTGGGACATTTTTGTTTTGTATTGTTTAAGTGGTAAGCAAATAGAATCTTGATTTACGGAACGCGGTTATGCCGCCGAGGTATACAAAACAACTTCTTCATTTTTATCGACCTTGCTCGAATGCTCATGAACGCGGCCCGCCGGTCAGGCAAAGGAAAGGTCCTTCAAACTGACCGACGGCCAGTTTGAAAAACCAAGCATCAAAAGCTAAAATCCAAAAAGGAGGAATCGGCCGTTGGCCGAGGCAATATAAAGACAGAAATCATTTGATAACAATATCCCAACCTCCTCCTTCCTTGAATGTGGGAATGTAAGCCGACCGGCGCAACGCCGGCCGGCTCTTTTTTGTGCTTCGCCGGCTATGTGTTTTCAGCCCATAGCATCTGTGACTGCTCAGGGTTTCAAAAGCCTTGTTGATATATGGTTTCGTTTGCATTCACCCGGAATACATTCTGGCTGCCTGTGTTCAGAGGGCTTCTATCGAATTTATTGTTATCGATTTCACCTTCCTCGATAGGTATCAGGGACCAAGACAAAATCTTTCCGCCGGAACCGTCACTGAATACCTGTTGCGGCTGGCCATAATGGTCGATCAATTCCGAGGCATCTTTTCCAATCCAGGGATGATGGCTTCGTGATTCTTGAGTGCAGCCTGTGAGTAGCATACAAAAGATAGCCGTAAGCAAAATAACAGTGTTTTTCATTTTAATCTGTCTCCTTGCTTTGGAAATTTGGGCCGATTTTTTGAGTTGGAATGTTTTGGAAGTTGGGGATTTGTTGAAACACTTCGCTGGTTTCTTTGAGTTGAAAATTCTCTTTCGCTGCGTCTGTAAAGCCCGGGTCGGTGTCTGTGCTCCAGTTGTCGCGGTGGGCCAGCAGGTGCTGGTGTGACTTCGGCATGGACAGCAATTGGGTTCGGACGGCGAGGTTTCGGTTCAGGGCGTTGCCGCGGGGTTCAGCGGGCGTTTCTTCGAGAATGGTCGCCAGCTTTGGGTAGCGTATGCTGTACGGCGGCTGGTTGAACTTGACCTTTTCGAGTTTTTCATACATTTTCCATCCGCCGCCTTTGGCGATGTGCCCTTTGGCCCAGCCCACGCCGCGTGTGTCGATCAATACGCCTTTTTTGCAGTCGATAAAAATATTGTTTTCGACGAGATTGTCCCGGCCGCCGCCGATATTGATCGCGCAAAGCGAGCCGGCTTTGTAAAAGATATTGCCGCGAATCGTAAACCCGCTGGCGGCATCGTCAAGATAGACCACGCGGGAGCCGTGCCGGTAGCGGTCGGCGGCGCTGTGGATGTGGTGGAAGTAGTTGTACTGGATGACCGTGCCGCGGCTGACCCAGCTTCTGCCGGCGTAAAACGCACCGACATCGTCGCTTTCGGTGCAGACGTTGTAGATTTCGTTGTACTCAATCAGATGGTCATTGCCGCCAAGCTGGATGGCGTTGTGCGGCCCGTCATGGATACGATTACGGGAGATCCGGTTGCCAACGCCGCTGATACCGATGGCGGGCCGGTATGTCAGGCACCAGCGGTTATAGTGATGGATGTGGTTGTTTTCGGCAAAGTGGCCGGCCGGTTCGAGTGTGGAGGTATTGCCGCCGGACAGGGCGATGCCGCCGTCGCCGGTGTTGTAGATGGTGCAGCTGCGGACGCCGTTTTTCGTTCCGCCGCCGATTTGGACGGCCCGGTTGCCGAGGTTGCGGAGCGTGCAGTTTTCGATGGTATTGCCGGTGTCGCCGTTGATACGGACGGCGGTGCCGCGTGTGTATTCAAACGTCATGCCGCGAAATGACACCCATGAACAGTCCTTCAGTGACAAGATGTTTTCGACCAGTGAAACCACCGGCGGGGCGGATTTCTTGATCGGTTCCGGCGGCCAGAAATACAGCATGCCGCTGCTGCGGTCCAGATACCATTCGCCCGGCCGGTCCAGTTCCTCCAGAACGTTCAGGATGTAGTATCGGTGTTTGGGCAGATAGCCGTAAACGCCGTGGGGCGGGTGTGTTTCAATCGTCTTTGTGGCCGGATTAATCGACTTGACGCGTTCGTAGGAGTCCGCCCAGTCATGCGTCCAGAAGCCGTGTACCCAGATGTCCTCGCTGGCGGCCCAGGTTGACGGTCGATTTTCAGTATAGGTAAATCGTCCGCCTTTGGGGCCGCCGGGAGTTTTATCGATCATGGCCCAGCCGGTATTGGGCCAGCGGGCGATAGTCATGGGCTGATTGTTAAAGAAAAGCTCCAGTCCCGCCGGCAGAACAGGCCTGCCGAAGCCGCGCGTGGTAAGTTTGCCGAAATCGGTGATGCCCAGTGCCTTTAAATCGGCCTGCAAGACCGACTTGCGGGCCTCTTGGCCGAGTCGATTGAGAACTTCAGGATTGCTGACCGGCTCAAAGTTGGGAACTTCCCGCCCGGCAATCAGATGAACGGGTTCGCATTTATAGGCCGTGTAAACAACCGGGGCTTTCTCGGTGCCGCCGTCTTCTTTGGTTAATGTAAGTGGTTGATTTAAAAAGTACTTACCGCCTCGCAGGTAAACTATGACGCCGGTGTCGACAGGGCTTTCCGCTCTTATTTGGCGGATTCGATCTCTTGCGGCCGACAACGTCCGCAACGGCCCATCCGTGCCGGCAGCGTTGGTTTCAGCGGTACTTCCCGACCAGGCGTCATTACCTTCGGGGGAAACATGCACACGGATCACCTCGTTTGGGCTTGCCAAACAATGGGCCGGAACGAGGAAAAATAGTAATAAAAAGGCAAAAAAAGCGAATAGATTTACGGGAATTGGCGGATGAGTCGTTTTGGTTTGCATTGTCATTTATCCTTAAATAAATTGATCTGCGATAGCAAAAGACGCCTTAAATTGTAGCATTCCTAATGACTGTACACAATATATACGATTTGAATTGACGGATTATTTCGGAACTGCTCAGGAGTGTTTCAGGTCGAACAAAGTCTTCTAATGTCAATTTGGGTAAATTCTGAAAAGAAAGGTTGATTTTTTGGGTTTGGGGGCTATAATACGAGGCTTTGATTTTGCAGGCGGTCGGAAATCGCCAAAATTAGCGAAAAACGAGAGGTTTTGACAATGAAAAAAGATATTCATCCGAAATATGATGTTGTAAAGGTGAAGTGTGGTTGCGGCAACACCTTTGAAACACGCAGCACCGCGAAGGAAATCCACGCGGAAATCTGCTCGATGTGCCACCCGTTCTTCACGGGTAAGCAGAAATTCCTGGATGCCGCGGGCCGTATCGACCGCTTCAACAAGAAATTTGGCGGCGGCTACTCCTTCCAGAAGAAAACCAAGAAGTAGATATTTATTTCGTTACACCATTGCGCTGTTGAACCTGGTTTACATGCCAGGGCTTGGCAGCGTAATTTTTTTGCCCTCAGAGTCCGGAGATTTTACCCATGTCATCAGATGCGAATAAAGCGGTTCTGAAAAAGCTGGAGGAACTGGACGGTCGCTGCGTTGAAATTACCGAGCAGATCAATGACCCTACGGTTGCCGCCGACCCCAAGCAGTTGATCCCGCTCAGCAAGGAGCAGGGCAAGCTGATGCCGCTGGTCAGCCGCTACCGTGAGTACAAGCAGATGACGGCCCAGTTGGAAGAGGCAAAATCCATTTTGGCCGACCCGGACCAGGATGCCGAGTTCAAGGAACTGGCCGAGATGGAGATTGACGAGCTGGGCGGCAAGCAGGAAACCCTGCTGGAGGAGATCAAAAACACCCTGGTCATGGCCGATGACGCGGCGATTGACTCGATCATCGTGGAAATTCGCCCCGGTACCGGCGGCGATGAGGCGTCGCTGTTTGCTAAAGATCTTTACTCGATGTACACCCGCTACGCCGAAAAGATGCGGTGGAAAGTGGATACGCTGGAGTTTACCCCGACGGAAATGGGCGGTCTGCGTGAAGTGATCTTCAATATCAAAGGCTCCGGTGTCTGGGCGCACTTGGGCTATGAAGGCGGCGGTCACCGCGTGCAGCGCGTTCCCGAAACGGAATCACAGGGTCGGGTGCATACCTCGGCAGCAACAGTGGCGGTATTGCCCGAGCCGGAAGAGGTGGAAGTGGAAATCAATCCGGATGACGTGTTGGAGCATGTCAGTTGTGCCGGCGGTCCGGGCGGCCAAAGTGTCAATAAAAACGCCAGTGCGATCAAGCTCGAACACGTCCCGACCGGCATTACCGTGAGTATGCGGGACGAAAAGAGTCAGCACAAAAACCGCTCGAAGGCATACCGGATTCTTCGTAGCCGGATTTTTGAATACGAGCAGCAGAAGATCCGGGCAGAACGCGACTCGGCGAGAAAAAGCATGATTGGTTCCGGTGACCGCTCTCAGCGGATTCGGACGTATAACTTCCCGCAAAACCGCGTGACCGATCACCGTATTAACCTGTCACTCTACAGCCTCGAAAAAGTGATTATGGGCGAACTGGATGAACTGATAGCTGCGATGCAAGACCACGACAAGCAGCAGCGACTCGAAAACCTGTAACCCATTTCTCCTGCTTCGGATGTGGTATAATTGATCATATCCTTGCATGCAAAAAAGCGACATCAGCATCAAGGTCAAAATTAACTTGATTGTTATGCTTTAGACGATTACACTGCCTTAATCGGATGACCTGAAAAGTGCAATAATAGCATCAAAAAGTAAGGTGATCCTATTATTAAGCAGCAGGCGAAGCCTTTTGGATTTATCGAGATGATTGGTAACTTCCGGCGTTATTCCGTTCTAATTGGCAAATGTCCAAGGGTGGACATTCAATACAACGCTGGAGTCAATGGGGATTATGTATGAATCGACGCTCTTTTTTGAAAACCGCGGCAATCAGTTCTGTCCTGATGAGTGTATCGAACTTCGCGGATTCAAGGCCGAATCCAAATAAGATGAATGTCCTTTTTCTTTTTTCGGATGACCAGCGGTTTGACACCATCGGCTTCTTGGGCAATAAACATATCCATACTCCGAATCTTGATCGATTGGCAAAACGGTCATTTGTGTTTGAGAATGCATACTGCTTCGGCGGCAATACCGGTGCTGTCTGCATTCCCGCCCGCAACATGGCGATGAGCGGCAATGTCTTTTTCAGGTTCAGAAAAGAAGACGGGAATGTTTATGCTAACCCTAACGGCCCCACATTCCCCAAGTCCATGAAAGCGGCCGGCTATGAAACGTATTACCGCGAGAAAAGCGGCTCAGCAAATCTCCCAAAAATTCGTTTGCAGTTTGAGCACCGCAAGGATATTCACCAGGTCAAGGCCCTGCGTACGGGCAGGCCTTGCCAGGGAATTGTTAATGACGCGATTGAATTCTTAGCCAGTGAAAGGGACTCCTCTCGCCCATTCTTTATGTACCTGGGTTTGCCGTGTCCGCATGATCCTCGATGGGCATTGAAGAAATTCCGTGACATGTATGATCAGGAGAAAATGCCGCTTCCGCCCAATTATAAGCCCGTCCATGAATATGACATTGGCGATATGACGGTACGCGATGAGTGTCTGGAGAAGTGGCCCCGTACAGAAGATGCAGTCAGGCGGCATTTATATGATTATTACTCAGTCATAACTGCGATGGATTTTGACTTGGGACGGTTGTTGGATGTAATGGAAAAAAAAGGTTTGATGGAGAATACGATCATTGTCTTTTCATCCGACCAGGGATTGGCATTGGGCAGTCACGGTTTAATGGGCAAGCAGAATGTGTACGAGGACACGATGAAGGTGCCGCTGTTCATTGCCGGGCCGGGAATCAAAACAGGGAAATCCGAGGCGATGGCTTATATCCATGACATCTACCCGACTGTTTGCGATTTGGTGAGTGCAGAGACTCCCAGGGGCATCGACGGAAGAAGTCTCAAGCCGATTATTGATTGTAAAAAACAAGCCGTTCGGGACAGTTTGATGCTTGCTTATCGCCAGACCCAGCGCTCGGTCTGCGACAAACGATGGAAGCTGATCCGTTTCCCCAAGACCAATAAGACCAAATTCTTTGATTTAAAGGATGATCCGCACGAAACGAATGATTTGTCAGAAGACCCGTCATACGCCGACCAAATCGATAAGATGATGAAATTATTGAGTGTAAATCAAAAGGGGTACGGAGACAAGTTGCCGCTTACATCGGCCGTTCCGAAGCCGGCGGCATTTGAACATCCGAAGAAAAAAATGAGTACCCCTTACCCTGCCGGCGGTCTTGCGCCGGGAGACCCGGAGTATAAACAAAACTAAATTAATATGCAGCAGCGACTGGAGAGTTTTTTGCCGCATAGGAGGCATATATGATTATCGTAGTAACCGGCATGGTGGGGATTGATAAGAAACAGTACCTGGCCGACGTCTGTGACTACGCCCGTCAGCGAGGTCGGGAGATGTTGCTGTGTAATGTCGGCGATTTGATGTACGCCGAGGCTCCCGATATTACACCCGGACGTATTCTTGATATTTCACTTCAGCGGCTGCACTCGCTGCGGCGCAGTGTCATCAAAGACATTATTGCCAAAGCCAAAGAATACGAACATGTCATTGTCAATACCCATGCGACCTTCCGCTGGAGGCATGGGTTGTTTCCGGCGTTCGATTTTTTTCAGATGCGTCAGCTCAATCCCGATATGTTTATCAGCATGATTGACGGGGTTGAGCCGCTGCATTTGCGGCTGATGCAGAAGCATCATATTCAGCACAGCCTGAAGGATTTGATTGTCTGGCGTGAAGAAGAAGTACTGGCGACCCAGATGATGCAGCAGGGCACCAATGAGAACGCGCCGTGTTATATTCTATCCCGCGGCGTCGAGGAGCCGACAGTTGAAGCGTTTTACCGGCTGGCGTTTCAATCGCAGCGTAAAAAGGTCTATCTGAGTTTTCCGATGACGCACGTGGCGGGCATGGACGATGTGCTGGAGACAATCGCGGCTTTCCGGGACAGCATGAAACAGCAGTTTACCTGTTTTGATCCGGCCGATTTAGAGGAAGCCTACTTGCCATACTATGCCGAACAGGCACGCAGCGAAAGCAAGCCTTCTTTTGAAGTGACGGCGCTGGGCCAGCGGTTTTCACTGGATACCGAGGAGGTTCGGCAGATAGAGCCGGATATTAACAGTCAGATTTACGCTCGCGATTTTGCCCTGATTGACCAGGCCGACATGATTATCAGTTTTATCCCCGAATTGGCCGATGGGATGCCCGCGCTGTCCAGCGGGGTCGAGCGGGAACTGCAGCACGCCCACGAAGCGGCCAAGCAGGTCTATGTCATCTGGATGCCAAAAAAAGAGCCGTCCGTCTTCGTGACTCAGACGGCTAACAAAATTTTCCGCAGCCCACAGAAAGCGGCGGCCTATTTTGAAAAACAATACGAATACAAAAGCGATCGACTGTTTGAATAAATTCGCAATGACTGTGAATCCAAGCCATCATAGCGTTCTCTCTAAAAACCTGCAGCAGGAAACACTTCAGCTTCAAAATGCCTGGGGGCATTACAAACATTCTTTTCTGAATTCATATCTTGTCCAAAGTGTTGAAGACCCACGGATCAATATTCAAAGTGTTCTGACGCGTCATTTTTTATTAAAGGAGGTGTTGGGCGATCTTTATGATGATGTGATGGAGCATGAAATCCGCTTTGCGTTAACCGCGAATTGGTTGCTGGACATATTGTCTTCGTCTTCTGCTCATCGTGCGCACAATGAGATTGCTGATGTTCTCTGTGCTTTGCTTGATGACTCGAAATCGCCGGAGGTGGAGGTTCCTCAATTTCTGGAAGACAGCTTTGCGATGCCGGATTTATCCGATTACATTGAGAGTCTTTTAAACGCTGCTTTGTCTGTTGACCTGAAGGAGGGCCTTACTGACGAATATTTGAATATCTTCATGCTGGTATGGAAAAGGATTTTGGATGGAGAACAGGATGAGCGGATATCGGTTCTTGAGCCGGCGTGCGGGTCCGCCAATGACTATCGTTTTTTTGACGATTCAGGTCTATCGAGGTTTTTGAATTATACAGGGTTTGATCTCTGCGAGAAAAATATTGCAAACGCTCAAAAAGTGTTTCCCGATATTTCCTTTGACGTGGGGAATGCATTTGAGATACCGAGTTGTGAAAATGCGCATACTTTTTGTTTTGTCCATGATCTTTTCGAGCATTTGTCGCCGGAGGGACTTGAAAGGACTGTTTTGGAGATATGCCGAGTGACATCGCGGAAAATATGTCTTCATTTTTTCAATATGGCCGACATCCCGCAGCATCAGATTCATCCGACAGAGCGTTATCACCGGAATCTGTTGAGCGTCCTTCAAATGCGTCAACTGATTGAGCCGTTTTCAAATTCCATCGAGATTATCCATATCGATTCCTTTCTAAGAGACAAATTTGGCTATTCGGACACCCATAATAAAGAGGCGTACACCTGGATTGTTGAGTTAAAATAAGAAGTTAGATCAACCTTTGAATCATTGCTGATTTTAAGTATAATGATGCACCATGTTTAATATTTTGACAGTATTGGCGAAAAAATGAATCGACGTGCTTTTATAAAGACTGGTTTGGCGATGTCGGCGGGATTGCTGGGCGGCTGTCAGTGGACTCAAGCGGCCAATAGGGATAGTCGTCCGAATGTGATTCTTATTAATGCCGACGATCTGGGCATTGGGATGCTGGGCTGTTATGGGCAAAAGGTTGTCAAAACGCCTCATATTGACCGACTGGCCGCCGACGGGATGCGTTTTACCAATTATTACGGCGGTGTACTGTGTGCGCCGGCGCGATGGTCGCTGCTGACGGGTCTGCATGACGGCCGTTTGGGCGGCTGGAAGCAGACATCCGCCGGGTTGCCAATTAAACGCGATAAGGGCCTGATTACCGAAACGGAATACCAAGAGCGACTTGCGAAGCTGAAAGATAATGCCAATCCGATTCATCCGCAGGAAGTATTTCTGGCCCAAATTGCACAGCGGGCTGGCTATAAAACCGCACAATTCGGAAAACTGGACCGCGGGTTTCTGACCTGGAACGAACGAGTCCGGCGTTTTGGTTGGGATTTCCACGAAGGCTACTATGACCATCAGCGGGCGCACGGATTTTATCCACCGTACCTGTGGCGAAACGGCGAGCGGTTTGAGTTGGCGGGCAATGCCGACCCGGAGTGCGGCAAGATGAGCGAGAAGGGTGACGAACCGGTGGGTTCCGGTGGCGAAATCTATTCGCAGAACGTCTTTATTGACGGGATCCTGAAATTTATCCGCGAACATAAGGACCAGCGGTTCTTCCTCTATCATTCCACCCAGCTTCCGCACGGGCCGGTGGCGATTCCTAAACTGCATCCGGATTTTGCTGAGCATCCGACCATGACGCTTGCCGAAAAGAAATATGCCTCGATGGTCAAGATGCTTGATGACCATGTCGGGCTGATTTTGGCGGAACTGAAGAAGCAGGGAATTGATAAAAATACCGTGGTTTTTTTCACCTCAGATAACGGCCATGAATTATATTACGGTCCGAAGTCAAGTTACTTCCGCCAGCGGTTACTGAACGGTGAAAAATCCAACCTGACGGATAAAAAATGGCGGACATCTGAATGCGGGGATGTTTTTGACGGTAATGCCGGACTGGCAGGCCTGAAACGTTCCGGCTATCAAGGCGGAATGCAGGTGCCGATGATTGTTCGCTGGCCGGGAAAGATTCAGGGCGGAACCGAGGCAAATCTGCTGAGTGCTCATTATGATTTTATGGCGACACTGGCCGAGTTGATCGGTGAATCGATGCCCGCCGGTAAGGACAGTATTTCTTATCTGCCGACACTGTTGGGCAAACAGCAGCGAAAAGAGCACGACTATGTTGTTGTTAATAACGGGTTCCGGATTATGGGCCGGTCGGCACTGATCACAAAAGACGACTGGAAACTGGTCGAGATTGATCGTGCAAAAAAC
Organism: Sedimentisphaerales bacterium; assembly: GCA_028282905.1. Taxonomy (GTDB): domain Bacteria; phylum Planctomycetota; class Phycisphaerae; order Sedimentisphaerales; family Anaerohalosphaeraceae; genus 4572-13. The sequence goes on from JANQGW010000061.1 coordinate 37,327, forward strand.
CAGTTTCAGCTTTATCATATCAAGGAAGATAACGAAGAACGGTTTAATTTGGAAGAAAAGTATCCTGAGAGAGTGGAAAAACTGAAAACGATTATGCTGCGTGAGATCAATTCATCGCGTCCGGATATTCCGAAACCAACCATTTAATCCATGGGAGATACAATGAGACGACGAGAGTTTTTAAAGATGGCCGGTGCGGCTGCGGTAACGCTGCCGATGACCGGGTGTGCGATGTCGAAGGCTTCAACGGGGGGCAAGAAAGCACCGCCGAATATCATCTTGGTCATTACAGATGATCAGGGATATGGCGATTTGTCCTGTCACGGCCATCCGGTTTTAAAAACACCTCATCTGGACACACTTGGCGCCGATAGTCTGCGGCTGACGAATTTTCAGGTCAGTCCAACCTGTGCGCCAACCCGCTCGGCGATCATGACCGGAAGGCATGAATTCAAGAACGGCGTGACCCATACGATTCTTGAGCGAGAACGCATGACACTGGACGCGGTGACCTTGCCTGAGACATTGAAAAAGGCCGGCTACACAACCGGTATCTTTGGTAAGTGGCACCTGGGCGACGAGGATGCTTACCAGCCCGACAATCGCGGCTTCGACGAGGTCTTTATCCATGGCGGTGGCGGAATCGGCCAAAGTTATCCCGGCAGTTGTGCCGATGCACCACCGAATCAGAAAGGGGGGTATTTCGGACCGGTCATTAAACATAACGGTACGTTTGTCAAGACTGAGGGATTCTGTACGGATGTCTTTTTCCGACAGGCATTGGGGTGGATTAACCAGCAGCGTCAGCAAAAGGAGCCGTTTTTTGCTTATATTACCACCAATGCACCGCACGCTCCCTACCATGCTCCCGAAAAGTACAAAAAGAAATTTCTGGAACAGGGAGTCAAGGACAGTTTTGCCGGCTTCTATGGCATGATCGAAAATATCGATGATAACATGGGCTTGCTGCGTGAAAAACTGGATGCGTGGGGCCTGCGGGAAAACACCCTGCTGATTTTCATGACGGATAACGGCTCGGCGGGATGGGGCGGCTACAACGCGGGGATGAAAGGCTTTAAGGGCACGCCGCATGAGGGCGGCACGCATGTGCCAGCGTTTTTCCACTGGAAAGGTCAGATTGCCCAAGGGGTTGATGCTTCTCAACTGACAGCGCATATCGATCTGTTTCCGACGCTGGCCGAGCTGGCGGGAGCCAAACTCCCGACCGGCGGTCAAGTCGAAGGTCGCAGTCTTGTGCCGATATTAAAAGACCCGCAGGCTGAGTGGGCGGACCGATACCTCTTTACCCATCGTGGCCGCTGGAAAAAAGGTGATGACCCGGATAAATCGAAATACAAAGCGTGTGCGGTGCGGAATACGCGATTCCGACTGATCAATAATGCCGAGTTGTATGATATGCAGGCCGATCCCGGCCAGACGGTTAATGTGATCGAACAGCATCCGGAGGTTGTCAAACAGATGCGGGCCGCGTATAATACCTGGTGGGCCGAAACCCTGCCGCTGATGGTCAATGAGACGGCTCTTTATGAAGGCGTTCCTTTGTCTGTGTATAGAAACTGGCAGGCTCATCTAAAAGAGGCAAAGTCAAAGGACGGAACGATGACTCGAAATCCGGCACCTTTTATAAAGCAATATTGGCAGCAGGAAAAAACAACGGGTATTTCGGATTGGACGCCCCCGACGATATAATGATATTGGGATTTAAGAAAGGATAGATGGATGAATCGACGTGATTTTTTGAAGGTTTCCGGTGCGGCTGCGGCGATGCTGCCGATGGCGGGATGCTGGTCATCTAAAGCGGCTTCGGCAAATGTGCAAAATCGCCCCAATATCATCTTTATCATGACCGATGACCATGCGTCCCATGCGATGAGTTGCTATGGCAGCCGGATCAACCAGACCCCCCAGATTGACCGATTGGCCGCAGAGGGCATGCGGTTTGAGAACTGTTTCTGTACGAATTCGATCTGTGCGCCCAGCCGGGCGGTGATTCTGACGGGTAAATACAGCCATATCAACGGCAAGATTGACAACAGCAGCAAGGCCTTTGACGGCAGCCAGCAGACCTATCCTAAACTCCTGCAGGCCGCCGGTTATGACACCGCGATGATCGGCAAGTGGCACCTGCGAAGTCACCCGACCGGGTTTGATTACTGGGAGGTTCTTCCGGGACAGGGTTCGTATTACAATCCCGACTTTGTCCAGATGGACGGCAGTAAAAAACGCTACGAAGGCTACTGTACCGATTTGATTACGGATTTCTCGATTAACTGGCTGGAAAACCGGTCCGACAAGAACAAACCGTTTCTGCTGATCAGCCAGCACAAGGCGCCGCATCGCTGCTGGTCACCGGCACCGCGGCATCTCGGCAAATACAAACACGGCACAATCCCCGAACCGGAAACACTGTTCCCGGACCACTCTACACGCTGCCCGGCCAGTGACGAAAGTGAAATGTCACTCCGCGAGCATTTCAGTTGGGGCCATGACATGAAATTTAAGGGCAAAAATCTGTTTCCGGACAGTTTCAGGAAGTCGTGGGGACACGCCGAATACAAACGCATGTCGCCGGAGCAAAAGCGACAGTGGGACGCCCACTATGAGCCGGAGAATAAGGCATTCATCGAGGAGATGAACGCCGGCAAACTGACTGAAGATGACGTGGTTCGCTGGAAGTACCAGCGGTATATGCACGATTATCTCGGCTCGATTGCCGCGGTCGATGAAGGCGTGGGCAGGCTGCTGGATTACCTGGACGAATCCGGCCTGGCGGATAATACGATTGTTGTTTACACGTCTGATCAGGGGTTTTATCTGGGTGACCATGGCTGGTATGACAAGCGATTCATGTATGAGGATTCGCTGCGGATGCCGCTGTTGGTGCGCTGGCCGCAGCAGACAAAGGTCGGGAAGGTGAATGACGATATTGTACTGAACCTGGACTTTGCCGAGACATTCCTGGATGCCGCGGGCGTCGAGGTGCCTGCGGATATGCAGGGCGAAAGCTTCAAACCGATTCTGAAAGGTAAAACGCCCAAAGACTGGCGAAAGTCAATGTACTATCACTATTATGAATACCCCGCGGTTCATCAGGTCAAGCGGCATTACGGCGTGCGAACGGATCGCTATAAGTTGATTCGTTTCTATTATGATATCGACTGTTGGGAACTGTACGACCTGAAACGCGATCCGGAAGAATTGAACAATTGCTATAACGACCCGAAGTACGCAAAAATCGTCAAAAAGCTCAAGACCGAACTGACCCGCCTGCAAGAGCAATACGGTGATTCACACGAATTGGCGATGGAAATTGTTGATGTGACCGCCAAACAAAAGAAAATCTGGAACCGCAAGAAATAATAGATAGAAACGTGATGATAACAACAGGAGAATAGATTGCTGATTGAAACACAAGAACAGCTGGCGGCATATTTTGATCATACGTTGCTGGATGCAACGGCGAAGCAGGCGGATATTGTCGCGTTATGTGAGCAGGCGGTTCAGTACGGTTTTTGCACCGTGTGCGTCCAGCCGCGATGGGTGGCGCTGTGTGCTGATATTCTGCACGGTACGACGGTGAAGGTTTGTTCGGTGGCGGGTTTCCCGTTTGGGACCGATTCGGCGAAGATCAAAGCGGCTGATGCGGATGAGATTATCATGGCCGGCGCCGATGAAGTGGACATGGTAGCCGACTTGGCGTCGATTTTCAGTGGTGATGATGCTTATCTGCGGCGAGAGTTGTTGGCGGTACTTTCGGTATGCCGGACGATGCGGCCCGCGGTGCCGCTGAAACTGATCATTGAGTCGGCGGCGTTGAATGATGACCAGATTCGATTTATTGGGCATATTGCGAGCGACCTTGGTGTGGACTTTCTCAAAACCAGCACGGGCTTTTTGAAAGCGGGCGGAGCAGCCGTCGAAGATGTGCGGCTGATGGCTGAATCGGCGCCGAATTGCAAGATCAAAGCCGCCGGCGGGATAAAGACCCTTGAGCAGACTCTGCAATTGATTGAAGCGGGAGCCGTTCGCATTGGCGCATCGGCATCGGTGCAGATTATGGAAGAGTTTCGGGCACAGCATGGAAACGACTGAGCCAATACGCTGCCGACCGTTTTTTCAAGCGGCCACGGCCAGTCCCACCTTAGCCTCGCTGGCGCAGGTGATCGCCGAAAAAGAAAGCCCCGCGATTCTCGGCGGCAATGCTTCGGTGCAGAGTTGCAGTATTTTTGCTGCCGAGCCGGTGGAGGTGTTTGAGTTTTCACTGGTTGAGGAAAAGCCGTTTGAAAAGCTGTCCGCATTCCTGTCAAAATATCAATTGGCTGCCGATGGCAAAGGCGATATTCCGGAAGGCGTTTTTTGCGGCGGTTGGATTGGCTTTTTCGGCTATGAGTTGGGGCGATTTATCGAGAAACTCCCGCAGGCGGCAATCGACGATCTCGGCTTTCCTGTCATCCGACTGGCATTTTATGACAAGGCGATTGTCTATGACCATGTGGCCGAACAGTTTACGCTGGTTGCGCTGGACTGCGGTGAGACGCCGATTCAAACAAAAATCCAGGTCTTAAATGACTGGCTTGTGCAGGCGAGCAAGTGCCTGCCGGTTGTGCTGCCGCGAGGTGAGACAAAGCAAGGCGATTTGCCTGCTTGCAATATGACACAGCCACAGTATCTGACGGCACTCGATAAAACCCGGCAATATATCATTGATGGCGAGGTCTATCAGATCAACTTTTCGCAGCGGTTTGAATGCGAGTATTCTGTTCAACCGGTGGAGTTATTTCACTGGCAAAACCAGTACAACCCAAGCCCCTATGCGGCGTTTTTGTCCTGGGCGAACAAGGCGATTGTCAGCGCGTCGCCGGAGTTGTTTTTAAAGGTTAATGGTGACCATATTTCTACCCGCCCCATTAAGGGCACTCGCCCACGCAATCCGGAGCTGGGTGATGACCATCCGGATAATCAGGCGTATTTTAAAGAACTGGTTCGCAGCGAAAAAGATCAGGCAGAATTGGCAATGATTGTGGACCTGGAACGCAATGACCTGGCAAAGGTCTGCGTGCCCGGGACTCGCCATGTCACTTGTGGCCGTGAGATTGAGGCGTTTCCAACGGTTTATCATGCGGTTGGCGAGGTGGCCGGGACGTTGTCGCTGCCGGCCGGACCGCAGCGCGTGGTTGAACTGCTGAAGGCGACATTTCCCGGTGGCTCGATCACCGGGGCACCGAAAATCCGTGCGATGGAGATTATTGACGAACTGGAACCGACCGCCCGCGGTGTTTACACCGGTAGTATTGGCTGGATTGGATTGAATTTTGACCTGTGCTGGAACATTGCGATTCGCACGATCTTGATCGATGGCAGCAAAGCCTATGCACAGACCGGCGGCGGCATCGTGGCTGATTCTGATCCGCAGGCTGAATGGGAGGAGACACTGACTAAGGCTTCAGCACTGCTGACGGGCCTTCGTGCGGTGATGAAAGAACCACGAATGGACACTGATGAACACTAATTAGATGATGATTGATTACTCAGGCTTTTTTGAATATTTGGTGGCGACGAAGTTAAAAGATACGGCTTCGGTATTTGCTGAGCGTACTGCGACTGCTTTGAAGACGATGTCGCATGGTGATTTTGAACGGTGGGCCGCAGCGATTGAGGCGATGCCGCAGGTTTTACCATCACGAATGGATTTTTCCGCCGATGCGGTGGCAATCGGTGCTGCGAATGATATGGATGAATCGCAGCAGGGCGAGTTGAAAGCGCATCTAATGGAGCTTCACCCGTGGCGCAAAGGGCCGTTTGAGTTATTCGGTATTCATATCGATACCGAGTGGCGGTCGGATTTGAAATGGGCGCGATTAGCAGGTCATATTGACCTGACGGACAAGTGTGTTCTCGATATCGGTTGTGGTAACGGTTACTACCTGTACCGGATGCTGGGTGCCGGCGCCAAGGCCGCCGTAGGGGTCGATCCGTTTTTGCTGTATGTCATGCAGTTCCATGCAATTAACAAATATGCTTGCGAAAACCGTGCGGCGGTTTTGCCCTTAGGAGTGGAAGGCGTTTCCGCTGACTGTGGCTGTTTCGATACGGTGTTTTCGATGGGGATTCTGTATCACCGTCGCGAGCCGAAGCCGCACCTCGACCAGCTTTGCAGTTTTCTAAAACCCGGCGGCGAGGTGGTGCTGGAAACGATTGTACTCGACACATCCGGCGAAGAATTGCTTGAGCCAAAGGGGCGGTACGGAAAAATGCGAAATGTTGGAGCAATTCCTTCGCCGACGCTGTTGCAACAATGGCTGGTCGAGGCTGGTTTTGAGGCGATTGAACTGGTCGATTTGACCAAAACCACGATTAACGAACAGCGCCAGACCGACTGGATGACGTTCGAATCTTTACCCGACTTTCTCGATCCGGCAGACGACACCAAAACCATCGAAGGCCATCCGGCGCCTGTACGAGCAATTATTACCGCCCGGCGAAAGCAATAGTATTCGTGTTCATTCGCAGTACTTGTCCCGTCGAAGCCTTAGCGAAGGGGGATTTGCGGTTCTGTATTTAGTTCGGGTCTTTGAAGTCGGCCATCCATTCCGGCCACTCCGGCAGCGGGGCATTCGTATCATAATTCCGGTGCCACCTGAGCCGCCACAATTGCTTTGGGCTGATACTTTTGACCGTACAGTCCATAAACAGCACATTGATTTTGCCGTCGTGTCGGTTTTCGCAAAACCGCTGCATCTGGTTTTCATCTTCTTCAGAGGCTTCTTCGTCAGGCTTATCGATGGGAGGTTCCATTCCCATTGGGCCGGGAAATGAACCGCCAAGAGAAAAACGCTGATTTCTATAATGATCTTCGTCAACAGGCGGCAGGTCGCTCGATTTCGGCCGGCCGGTGTGCCAGCTCGCATCGGCCATCAGCGGGATATTAGAGCCGCCCGGGATACGCATGGTTCGCCAGTTGTTGGCCGTATCGCGTCCTTCGGTTTCCAGGATTTCATCGGGTGGATTGCACAGCCAGCCATTGAGGCCATAGCCGCCGGACAGATTACCGTCATTGTCCGCGATTGAAGTTTTGCTGTGAATATTCGGTGTTCTGAATCGCGAACTCGGACAGGTCAACACTTTCGGCAATTGATAATACGGCTCCAGAGCATACGGCCAGAGGTCGGCATTGCTGCTGGTGTGCCGGATGCCGTTGGGGTCGGTATAGTCATAATATCCCGCGAAAAACCGGCCATTGTGATCCTCGGTGTAAAGCGTCAGATTCAGTCCCCATTGTGACAGGTTGCTCAGGCAGACGACGCGCGAGGCCTGCTTTTTAACGGCAGACAGTGCGGGCATCAATATTGCCATCAGCATCGCGATAATGGCAATGACGACCAGCAGTTCAATCAGTGTGAAGGCCTTACGTTTATTTGTTTTCATGAGATGGTACTCCTGAATCAGATATTTGTTTCAGTGTGACTGTTTGAGTGTATTGCGATGAAAACCGCAGGTCGGCCGCGATTCCGGTTACGGTTAGACTCGGTTGATTGGCATCGATTGCCGGTTCAATCCGGCAGGTGACGGTTTTGCCCTCAATCGGAAGTTCCAGTGTTACCGGCCAGTTGGTTGTCGCAAGGCTGGCACGATTGGCGTCCAGCCAGGCGACGCCGCTTTCGGTGGCGAATCGTGCCTGTGTTTTCAGGGTGCTGCGTCGGGTCGTCGCCAGAATGTGCCGGCTGTTATGTGTCAGGGCAATCGCCGCGGCACCTATCAGCGGAATCAGGGCGACAACCAGCAGCAGAACGAATCCGTTTTTACGACGTGTACGTTTCATCGGCGATCCTCCTTTTGAAAAAAGATCCGCGTTTGGGAAAACCGCGTTTGCTCTCTGCCCAGAGCGACTTGCCGGTTACAGGTTTTCAATTGAACGGCGTAAGGCGTCTTGCCCCGCTCCCAAAGCACCGCTTCGATGTGGACATTCGGCGGCAGCGTCCAGGTTTGCCTGTCTGTGCTGCTTTCACGGGTGATCTGCTCGTCGGCTAACGTATAAACCACGGCTCCGTCATATTTGTCCAGTGTCAGGGATTGCCCGTTCAGGCTGACGATCCGCCGGGCCTGTGCAATATCGGCGTCAAGCTGTTCCAGTACTTTTTCCGTCAGGCCCATTGCCTGGCAGGCTTCGGACGACCGCGGAATCTCGGCAATCAGTGTTCGCATCGGCTTAACAGAAAGTCCCATCAAGACCACGATCACGACAATAATAACCAGTACTTCCGTCAAAGCGTATCCGTGTCGGTTAGTTTTCATCGGCCCCTCCTTTCACCGGCGGCAGATAACGTGTCAGCCGCACTTCGATGGGATGGCTTTTGATAGTTTTGACGGCGGTAACTTCGACTTTTTGCAGTCCTTTCCATGGGCCGGTGCCCTCAGCGGTTTCCACCATGACGCTCACGTCCGGCCAGAGATGCTTCAGTGCCGCTTCGTCAACGGGGTTGCCTGCGGTCATTGCGTCCATACGCGCCTGGGCAGCTGTTGTGCAGATATGCTTAGCCCACAGTCGCCGGTTAAGCTGGCCGAACGAGCGGTTCATCGCCAGCAATACGCCGGCAATCGTAACCAGTACGGTCATCGCGACGACCAGCTCGACGCTCAGGACTCCTTTGGATGATTTTGTTGATTTTATCATTGTTTTTTCTCTACTGTGGAATTGTATTCTGCAGCATTGTAATCAAGATGCCGAAAGCGCCCATGAACATCGCATAGACAATATAGCCGACACACAGACCGATACCGAGAATGACAAACGGCCCGCCCGCCGCCGACAACATGTTTCGGCGATAGTTGTATTGATGGCGATACACCGTCTCCAGGTGTTCGAGCACTTGCGGGGCATTGCCCTTGTTGACGGTTTCGTCGAAGGCCCAGGCAATGGTTTTTTCGAAGCCGCACTGGCGGGCCGTCTGTGCGATATCGCCGCCGGCTTCGATTTTTTTCAGCCATTTTTCAATCCGCTTGCGATAGCAGAAGTTGACATCCAGCCCTAATGAATTATGCAGAATGGTGTTGATCGGGTATCCTGTGCTCAGGCCGATCCGTAGTGTCCGGGCCAGATGCATATTGCAGAACGTTTTTTCAAACCAACGATACACGGGAAGACACCACTTGATTCGGTCGCCGAGACGCGAAAGAAAACGCGGACAATTTGGATTACGGCGGCGAAAACGCACATAGATAACCACACACGTAATATAGAGCATCGGCAGTACGACAAATAAAATATTTGCGCCGTTATTGCCCTTGAACCAGTGAGCGATGTTAAGCAGATTTTGGGTGGCCGGATGCAGTCCGGCAGTGCCATCACTCACGTCACTGATGACTTCGGCGAAAGTGGGGACGATAAAATACATCAGTGCCAGTGTGACCGTAAAACCGACTGTCAGGACGATCACTGGATACCATGGATGCACGGGTTTGGAGGTTTTGTAGTCATTGAATTTTTCGGTCAAATCAGCCTGCAATGCGTCAATGGCTTTCGGCAGTTGGTTGATTTTTTCGCCGGTTTCGATGGCCGCCAAGACCTCGGCCGGGCATCGCCAGTAGCCGCGTCTCAACGCCTCCGATAGCGGCCAGCCCTGTGAGAGCCAGTGAGCAACGCGGATATAAACGCGAGCCTGTCTGCGGTGCTGCCCATAGGCGGCACTGGTTAATGCCGTCGGCAGCGGCAGCGATTGGCGTATGGCGGCGCCGATGGTTGAGATAACATCCAGTGTCAGACCGATTTTTTTAGCCCTGGCGTACTGGAAGACGCCGACCAGGAAGATAAGAAAAAAGACCGGGCTGAAATATTGAAAGACTGCGATGAACACAATGATGATCGACAGATATTTCAGGATAAACAGCAGTACCCCCGACGTTGTCCCGTACCACGGATACTCCAGCGGATTTTCATCAGCGGCGCGATAGACACCCAGTATTGCAATCGGCATCAGGACAATCGGAAACAGCAGTGTCGTCAGCCCCCAGCCCGGATCAATGCCGTCATAGTATATCATCAGCGGCACGATCATAATCGCCAGGACGAACGGCAGCAGGACCAGTGTTTCAGCGGGTTTTTTCTTCGGCAGATAGCAAAAGCCGGCAAACAGAACGAGATTGAGTAATAGAATCAGCCACATTTTACATTAACCAGGAAAGCATTCGAGTCATTGGTAAAAACATTGCCATGATTACTGTTCCAACGGTACCACCAAGCAGAATCAGTAAAACCGGCATCAACAGTGCCTGCATTTGTGATTGCAGGGAAAAGGTTCGGGTGCCGTACATCTGTGCCAGGCTGTTCAGATTGTCCTGCAGCTCGTTTCGCTGGCTGCCTAATTGCACAGAATACAGCAGTAGTCGGGGAATCGTCCGGCAGCCCATCCCGGCTTCCAAAAAATTCGCCCCTTCTCGGAGATTGGCTGCCAGCAGAGTGCAGTCCCGTTTGAGCAGTTCACTGCTGGAGGATTGTCCCGAAAGTTCGACAGCGTCGTCCAGCGTGCAGCCGGCATTAACCAGCACCGAAAGGCATTCGGAAAAACGGGCCATCATACCGTTTTTGAAGACGCGTCCCACCAGCGGAAGCGACCGGCAAATTCCTTCGCGGCAGCGCCGCCCCGCGGGGCTGAATGACAGGCTTTTCCAGAGAAGCAGCATGGCAGCAATCACGATACCCGCTACCATCCAGAAATCAAGAATGTGTTCAGAAATATCCAGCATCAGTTGTGTCAAAAGAGGCAGCTGCGCTTGTCCGCCTGACATGTCGGTTAGCACCTCTCGGAATGTGGGAATGACAAACATAAACAGGAATGTGATAATTACTGCTGTCAATGCCAGCACGACTGCGGGATAGGTAACCGACTCGATCAGAATGCGGCGGGTTCGCAGTTCCACCTGTAAATGACGGTTCAGGCTGGTCAACATTTCGCCGAGCCGCCCGGTTTCGACGCCGGACTTGAGAATCAGCCCGTACAGCGGCGGAAACTCTTTCTGATGCTTCTGAACTGCCTGGTCAATCGGCGTTCCCCGCTCCAGGTCGTCGGCGATGCGGTTAATCAGTCTTTTCATCTTAGACGAACCGGCGTCGTGGGCCAGTTCCCGCAGGCCCTGTTCCAGTGGAATGCCCGACTTAGTCAACGAGGCCAACTGTTCGTTAAACAGCATGAACTCATTGCGGCCGACGCTTCGGGCCGGCGACGCTTTAACCTTTTCCAGTTCCGTGACCTGCACATGCATCTCGTCAAGCGTTTGCCGAGCCTGTTCGATGTCGGACGCTTCAATCGTGCCGCTCATGAGCCGTCCCGACAGTGTCACAGATCGATATTCAAATAATGCCATTGTCTGTTCCTCAATTACAATTTGTCATTCCCGCGTAACTCGTCATTCCAAGCACAAACGTATCATTCCAAGCTCCCACATTGTCATTCCGAGCGAGGCCGAGGAATCTATTTAAACAGTCATCCCGACAACGCCGGGATTCCTCAATTTTTCATTTTACATTTTGATATTTGATTTAGTATCATGCTCTGCATACCCGCTCAACTTCTTCGTGGGTAGTGACTCCCGCTGCCACCAGCCGCCGGCCGTCCTGGGCTAGATTCATATGTCCGCGAGCGGCCAGCACCGCTTCCAGTCCTTCCATGTCCGACCGCTGTAATATAGTCTGCCTCAGTTGTCCGTCTAATTGCACCATTTCCGCCAGCAGCATCCGTCCGTGAAAGCCGGTGTTGAAACATTTCTCGCAGCCTTCTGCCGCATAGGTGCCGTCCGCATTTTTAGCTTTGCAATGCTGGCACAGTTTTCGCACCAGTCGCTGATTGACGATCGCCGAAACACCGGATGTCACCTGGTACGGCTCGATTCCCATCTCCAGCAGTCGCAGCAGGGCACCGCTGCAGTTGCCGCTGTGCATCGTACTCATTAAGAGGTGCCCGGTCAGCCCGGCCTCGATCGTAATTTTGGCCGTTTCCGCATCGCGGATTTCCCCGATCATCAAGACCTGCGGATCCTGCCTGAGCAGTGACCGCAATGCAACCGGAAATGTCATTTCCCCGTGCGGCTCGATCTGCACCTGCGTCACGCCATTGATGGTCCGCTCAACCGGGTCTTCCAGTGCGACGATGCTTTTTTCGGGAAATTTTTGGAGAATGTGCCGCAGCAGTGCCGCCAGGGTCGTGCTTTTGCCGCTGCCGGCAGGGCCGGTCAGCAGCAGAATTCCTTGGTTTTTGTCGGCGAATTCCTTCAATGCTGATTCAATAGCCGGGTTGAAGCCCAGCTTGTCTAGGTCGGTCAGCGTATCATTTTCATAAAAAATGCGAACGACCGCCCGCTGGCCGTGAATCGTCGGAAAAACTGCCAGCCGCTTGTCAATCACACTGCCGGAATCAGAATCCATCGGTTTTCCCTCGATGCCTTCAATACGTCCTTCCTGTGGAATATCATTGCGATAGGTCAGCAGGTTGCCGAGTACTTTCAGGCGGGCGATGACATTGCCGCTGACGGCTTTGGGTAGTGTTTCGACGGTTTTCAACGCTCCGTCCAAGCGGTATTTCACCTGCAAACCGCCCGCTGTCGGCTCAAAATGCACATCGCTGGCCCCGACCTCGACCGCTTCGCGAAGCAGTTCATCTACTAATTCAGGTATATTATTAGATTTTGCTGATTTATTCATGATAACTATAAGTCAACTTTCGCATTTTTACCGTTCTCTCTGTGTCACCCCGGCCTCCGAGCCGGGGTCCAGACGGTTCTGGACCGCTGTACGATGCGCCCTGGATGCCGGATCAAGCCCGGCATGACAAAGACTGCATTATTGCTAATTTTCGTCGATTTTCTTTCACTTTTAAGACGTTTTCGAGCAAAAAGTGTTACCTTGAAATAAAAATATTTTTGATTTTTGCGTTTTTGAGGTAACATATACAGGTTGAATGCGTCCTATTTTTCGGAACTCGCGAGGAAAACTGACGAAATGGCCATAAACCCGACCAGTTTAGGATTGACATTGGACCTGACCGGCGCTGACGCGATCGCCGACAGCCAGCGATGGGTGTTGACGTCGATGCAGCAGTACGGACCGGGCCTGGTGACGATGTTATGGCGGATTTTGGGCAATGAACAGGACGTTTGCGATGCCTATCAGGACACGTTCCTGCACTTGGCGCACCTGCCGAACCGCAAAAAACCGGCCAATGTCCGGGCATACCTGTTCCGCACCGCGTCCAACCTGGCGATTTCCATGCTGCGTCAAAAACAACTCCAGCGAAAACACCAGCAGCGTTTGATGGACCAATATCAACCTCCGCAGCCCCGGCCGGGTGACGATCTGGACGCGGCGGCCATTCAGCAGCAGCTTCGCGATGCCATCGCCGAACTGCCGGGTTATCTGGGTGATGTCATTATGCTGCACGATCTGGCCCAGATGCCCTATGCACAGGTCGCCAAAGTATTGGGGATTCGCGCGTCCGCGGCCCGGGTCTATCGCCACAAGGCGATCAAGCGGCTGGCCGAGTGGATGTCACACACTGAGAATCGAGACGAATCATGAAGACGAAAACAGATATATCATATTGCCGAAAGAGTCAGCAAACACCGACCGGATGGTTTGGGGTATTTCGCCTGCGTCTGGCCGACCGGGTCAATGACCATATTGCTCATTGTCCCCAGTGCCGTCGGCGACTGGCCGGGCAGAATCGTGTTGAAATCGCGCTGATGCTGATGAAAAGCCAGCCCCAGAGCGGACATTTATTGGCAAAAGCCAACGCCAAAACACTGGGTGTGTTGAAACATTCCCTGCGCGAAGCGCCGAAATCGGAAACCCTGCGCCAAAGCCGCCCCGATACAACCCGATTTGAAAAACTCCGCCCCGGCCTGGAACGCGTCGCCAATACCGCTGCCTGCCTGTTCGTCATCCTGATGATTAAAACCGGCCTGACCAATTCCTTGGCCGATTACCACGACCAGGGTGAAACCGCCATTCACAACTACTACGCCCGAAACCTCGGCCAATCCATGGCCGACGAGCTAATGCCCCCAAAACCGCCCTTGACCTGACATTGGAGTAAAAAAGGAAGGTGTTGGATGAGTTGACGGGGTATAATTCATGAACTATGTCTATTTCTATCTAAAAGAAACAAGCTTAGCGAGCCTTTGGATCAGATAATCGTTCTTTCTTTTTTTTATCAATTTTTCCAATCAATTGGCAGAACTTATCTTCATCATTTACTATTTCATATAAGATATGATGCATTTCATTTGTATATTCTTTCGTCCACTCCTGCTTTTCCAATCTCTCGGAAAAAAAATCAATGCTCTGTTGTGTTCCATGATGTTCTAAGGCTTTCGAAAGACTATCACCCAGTAAACCTTTAAATCGAGAGGTATAGAGGAAAAGAAGTGTGTCTTCCAGACCATCGATATCTTTCCCCTTTTCCATCCACTCCTCAAATGTATAAGGGCTTTCATATCGTTCTCCCATGAGATACGTCTCTCTTGGAATTCTTTGTAGCCACTGAACTACTTTATTCTGCTTTTGATCTTTTAGATAGAAATAGTTTCGTGGAGGATCAATATAATATCCAGTTGGAGATTTGGTGTTATATAAGCAAATCTCCGAAAAATAATAGACCAGATAAGTAATAAATATGGTCAATAGAAGAATAATAGTTTTTTTGTATTTGAAAAATGGGGTTCTCATTCATTTAGGTCTCTTAGATACTTCTGTTGTTTGCCCGTCTCAAAGAAATTGTTAATTTGTATTATAGAAAAGCAGAGTCGGATAGTCAACATTTAATGGCAAGACTACACCGAATCTATTTGCCTTTACCACAGAGAAGCTGCTGGTACTTACTTTTCTAGTGAAATTGCCCCTTGACAAACGGCTTTTTTTGGTGTATATAGCTTTTTTTCAATGACTTAGGTCATTGTGCGGGCGTTTAGCTCAGTTGGCTAGAGCACTAGCTCGACAAGCTAGGGGTCACTGGTTCAAGTCCAGTAACGCCCAGTGGGTGCAATTCGCGAGAATTCGCACCCATTTCCATTTCTTTGTAACTGTTTGCAGCTAAAGGCGTTACATTAAGACTATCTTTTTTGCCTTGCGACTGGGTGCGGTCTATTTCTGCTGGTTCGGCTGTAGTGTGCACCCGATTATGCACCCTTTTTTCAGCGTTATTTAAAACAGATAGTTTTGCTGCCTGCTTCATATCTGCTTCTGTTATTTGTGCATAGTGCTGCATAGCAACTGTTGGACTATTACCAATCCATGAACAAACCGCTTTGACATTGCCTCCCGTCAGTTTGAATAGTTCCGTTTCCCGTGTACTTCTGCAGTTTTGAAATAGCTTTGGCCAAGGTTTTAATCCCGCTCGCTTTATAATCCGGGCCATATTAACTCCCAGATTCGTCCATTTCCCATTATAGCGGTCAAGGCAATAAACTGTTCCCGGTTTTGCTTGATCGAACACATCCTGAAATAATGTCATTAATTCAGGGAATATAGGGACTATTCTGATTCCAGCATCTGCATGATGTTCAGTCTTGCTGGCATGTACTGTGAATTGCTTATTTTCAAAGTCAATATCTTCCCACTTAAGTCGCAAAACTTCGCTAGGGCACCTCAGGCCTCCAAAACGTGCCAAACCGAAGATCAGTCTCCAATGAGCATCTGGGCATGCATCAAGGACTTTTTGAGCCATCTCTGGCGTTACAAAGAAAAATCGTGATTGATTCGGCTGGACTGTAACGGGCTGTCCTTTCCCTGTGAAAGGATTGTTGTTAATCAACTGAGCTTCAATCGCAGCGTTGAAGAACTGCCGGCTTATGGCAATATGCTTTCTGATAGTATTTTCTGCAAGACCGATTGTTCCACTTAAAAACGTTCTAAAGCTCTTTGCCTCAAATGAATTAATATCGTTTAATAGGGAATCCTTAAAAAATATTCCGAGCCTCTTAGAAACATTTTCCATCTTGCGAATTGTGTCAGGCTTTGTCTGCTGATCATTCTTTCGCATTTGAATATAAGCATCACACCATGATTTTACGGTATAATCATTTTTTTTGAATTTTGGCTTTATGAGTTTCAATGACTCAAGCCGGTTCCGAAGAGATTCGGGGATTTCAACTAGCCATTCTAAAGTTAAAGGAGATAATTCGGCGCCTAGTTTATGTCGAATAAGTCTTTGGATGTGCGTTTTAATGTCGGAGGCATCTTTTTTTGTTATTCGTCCCAAGGCGATTTTCGGACGGTCTGGATGTTCATTCGGGCTAAGCTGGATGTCGTAGCGAATTCCGGTTTTACTTTTTTTTCTTACAATGCTTGCCATTAGTCTCCCTTTCTTTTTCTAAGCTCATACCCAAAGTAAACAAGCAACTTTTCGGCCGTTTCACAATAAAGAGATTGATTCTTCTCCATTATTCGGTGCAATTGCCCCTGATCAATTCCCACCTCTTTAGAAATATGATATCGGCTAAACTTGCTTTTATTTACTTCTTCTCGGATTGTTTGTAGTATATTCATATTCTACAAGATATCGGATTAGTTGCGCAATGTCAAGTAGTTTCTAAGGGGCTTTAGGGGTCGTAGTTTTTGATTGTACTATGAACTCATCAAGGTCAGATGGATCAAAACGAATTAAACGGCCTATCCGAACAACTTTGATCTTATCTTCATTTTGTAAATTCCACAATGTTCGTTCGCTAATACAAAGATAATTAGCTGCTTCTTTACTTTTTAGTAGTCTACTCATTTTTTTGTTTCCTTATTCACTTATATTATTCTTTGAAGATGTGGTATGCTATTTTCTCATTCGCTCATCGAAATCATCTTTTACAAACCAACGAAAGAATCGTCCTCTTCTCTTTGGATTTTTGAATAACAATCCAAGTAGGATCGCTAGAAGACAAGCTAAACCATAAGCACCATATAAAAACAAGATGGATAGCCTCTCCTCACTTTCAACTATCACGTCATTTGTTGACCGTGCCATTCCAAGTAATGCTAATGCTGCAACACAGCCAGCAAGCAACCATGCAGAAGAGCCGGTTATATTCAAAGCCTCTTCAATGGCATTCTTACTGACAACCATAATGATGATAAAGGCTGCAAGCCCAATTAAAGTACCAAATGATTCAGACATGAGATTATTCCTTTCTGTTGTTAATGTAATTATTGTTATCCTTCCAGAAAGTCCTCTTGGGACTTCCCAAAATAACAATTGCAACCACAAGGATTTCTAATATGACAACAGCATAGATGTATTCACTGATCCAGACCTCAACACCTTTAGTATTCAAAAGGTAATACAGCGAAAGAAACATCCCCCCGCTTAAAATCAGCGAACTAAATAGGTTGAGTTTCAATTCAAATCGAAGTGAGTTAAATATCAATGTTCCCATTACTGCGTAAAATGCTGCCATTACAAAAGATTCGTTTGTTTCCATGATACAATTCCTTTCTAAAAAAAGTTTTGATTTACCGGGCTATAACGTTAATTAGCACATGGCGCAATATCCACAAAGAGATCAACAAGAAGTTGAACAACTCAATATCGCTAAAATTTGCCGAGCAAACCTTCGAGACCAAATTTCGTAAAGCCCTTAAACACTTTCCCAAGACAGGCTCGATTGTTGCGACTGGTTGCTTTAGCCATCGGCAGTTCCAGCGAGCGTAAATATACTTCGAGAGTGCTATCGCAACTAAGAGGTTTATTAAAACAGTGATTAGATTGACAAGGCTGACTAATAGATTGTGCAAGAGCGACATGATTCAACTCTCCTTTCGATTGCCAGGGGTCATCAGGCAATAAAATAGTTCGCGGCTTCGGGGTTTGAATTGATACTTCAGGCAGCATCTCAATAGAAAATTCAGATGCTGCCGAGGGTTTATTTAAAAGCCAGTCATGTGGGGCCGGGCACTGATTAAAAGACCGACTGTTTAATGCCTGCATAAAGAGTTTTAACATCGCAGGATAATGCTTTTTAAGTTTTTCTTGAGCATAAAAAATAGTTTTTCCGCTGCGGCGATATATTTCTTCTTGTTTGAATATCCCTCCTTCATGTGAGAATGGCGATGACGAATCAAGGATTAAAAACTCAACACAAAGTACCATTAAAGCAAATCTATCTGCGATGTGACTATGAGTTAAGGCGGTTTTTTTTGAATCCACAAAAGGTGCAATATATCCTTCGGTTCCGATTGCTGAGATCTTTGGCATCATAAGGTTCGGATGATAAAGACTATCAAAATCAATTAATGAAACATTAAAAGTAGAAGGATCAATAAACACATTCCCACCAGACAGATCGCGATGACTAATCTGGTGTTCTTCTAAGAGCTTGATAGTTTGCGCAAGACTAATACAAAGCTTTAGCCGGTTCTCTCTTGAAAGAACTCTTCTGCCGTTTCTGATTTGATCAATCACAGACATCCAGTCGAGCCCTGGGATAAAAGGCATCACAATTCCGCCTTCAAGGTAATTGCCCAAATCCTTTGAGTAATATACTCCCTGATTTTTTCTAAGAGAAGTTGCGGTTAATATCTCTCGTTCTTTTCCGCAACGCAAAGCTGGATGTGAGGGAAGAATTGTCGCGGTCTTATTTAAATAGGCCGCAT
This sequence comes from Sedimentisphaerales bacterium, assembly GCA_028282905.1. Classification (GTDB taxonomy): domain Bacteria; phylum Planctomycetota; class Phycisphaerae; order Sedimentisphaerales; family Anaerohalosphaeraceae; genus 4572-13. The sequence goes on from JANQGW010000061.1 coordinate 55,973, forward strand.
TTGGACTTTTGCCCTCGTGGAAAATCTTTAGAATGACTTTTGATCCATTTTTAGAGCGTGCAAAAAAGACTTCCGCCTGACCTTGCTGGACGGACAGGGGTTTGCCTTTAAGAATAGGGCTTTCTCGAAGAAACAGTTTGAGGCTCTCAATTTGAGCCGGCTTTTTACTGCTAAACCATTTGTTCATTGCTTCTGATGGCATCAGGATTTCTCCTTTTCTGATTTCGGGCTAATCCAGATAAGTGAAATGTCGTCATCTCCACATGTGCGATGTGTTTTTTTGTGAAGTTCTGTCAAAAGATGATCTCGCTTGCTTTGTTTGTATAAATTATGCTCGTTGGCCTTTAGCCAATCCCATATTTCTAAGGGATTTAGAAATGCACGGTAAAAACCGTCACTGCAAAGCAAAAAGGAGGTGTCAGATGGGAAACGATCTTCATAAGTTTCCCATCTCCCTGTGCCATAATGATCAGGCAGTACCGCAGTGGTATTTCCTTGCCCGTCAAAGTGAATATCTGGGGAGTTCGTTTGTGGGCAAGAAAGTTGGCGAATAAATTGCGAGTACAACAAACGTCCAAATTCTCTGTGATTTGGATCTTTTGGAGTTGAAACCAGATATTTGGGAACCAACAAAAGCTCATTTGGCTGAAGATAGATCTCCGAGTTGCACTCAGATGATTCTGAGTTATTGCAAAGACAAATGGCCCGGCATAATAACCAGTTACATGGACTTTTGATATGGGAGTTTTTAGCAATATCCGGATAAATTGAAAGATTTCCCATGGGCCGAATCAATAGTTCGCTTCCCGGGACAAAGTGAATCATCCCTTTTTGTTGACATTGCCCAAGATGTTCTTCAATTTCAACTAAATTTGAAAACAACAACTGCCCGGAAGGGGAAAATGCGAAAAATCCGGAATCGCCACATGTTACACATTTCACGTGAACAGAAGATTCTTCCGGGATAAAACCAGCAGTCACCATCGTTGTTTGAAAACTGTTTTTTAAAGCTTGTTTAGCAGCATCCTGGACAATTTCTTTCATAGAATCAGGAATGGAGGAATGTATTTTAACGCCTCGTTTTATAGCCAAATGTCGATAGGAATAAAGCATCTCTGAAACAACGTTGAGATTTTTCTTTGGATCATCAGCAATAATTGAAGCATTTTGTGTGACAAATTCTGCGGCCTTTCCTGAATTCGGAGACGACGTTGTACCATCACATAATCCGGCAGTGTTCGTCTGGAAATCAAAAATTGCCCGATCCTGGTTTTTAGTTTCCCCCCCAAACATCGAGGGGGAAACCGTGCAAATAATGTCATGTGTCTGATTCATTAAAGTTACCTTTCTGCTCTGTCGCCACGCGAACCAATAGAGCCGACAACCTGGATGACATGTTTTAGCATTTCTTTTGTGCGAACATCAAAGAACAACCGGCTGCCTTTACGAAGGTTAGGAAAGATACCATCGTCAATGAGATTTTGGTAAATTGCCTCGGGCATTTCAGAAGACATATTGAACAGCCGGATGTTATCTTTACTGGGGCCCGCCTCGGCCTCTGATGTATATCCGGTAAAATCCTCAGGGCCTTCATATTTCAGGCTTGTTTGAGTTCCAATAAAGGCATTCACAATCAGGACATTGCCATCGCTTGTTTGAAGTTGCTTGATTTTCTCAGCAACAGGTCTAGCATCCGTGGCACTTAAGCCGTCGGTCATATGGAAAACCATCGGCGGAAAAGAATCCTTAAAACGTTCGTCTTGAACAGCATCCTTTAAAATTTCATAAGATTTTTTAAATGCCGCTTTTGCGTCCGTTCCGCCGAGACGAGCGCCAAGGCCAAGAGAGTTGTCTGCCTCTTTGTATTTCTTGATTGTCGTCTCAATGTCCATGACAGGCTCGCCCCAGACTTTCGGTTGACTTCCATAATTAACAAAAGAATTGAAATACCGTGGTTTAATACTGGCGGTCTCACCTTGGACAGTCGTACACCGTGTGAGAAGTTCCATTAAGATTAGCCCCCAGTAGCGAGCAATCCATTTCCACACAGAATCCGTTGTTCCCGGGAAACTGTCCGCCGTTGACCCGCTGTCGTCATTACAGGCGATAATTAATCCCGGATTTTGAGTTGATACTTTTTTTTCATACATGTCATGTTTCCTAAAAATTTGTTAAAACATTATTTGGAAAAGTGCTTTACAAAAAGCACTACGATTAGCACGATTGTTAAAAATGCGATGGCCGTTTGCATCCCTTGTGGAAAATCATATAATCCGTAAAGGCTGTCACCAAACCATTCAAAAACAGGTTCAAGCCACTGCAGGATATTTTTGACATTAAATAAAATCATTATACCGATGATCGCTGATGCAATTTTTCCTAAGCTGATTGTTGGTTTTTCTTCATCCATTACTTTCTCCTTATCTTGAACTTCTTGATCCATTTGCTGAAAAATTCGTACTTGAATTTTTTGATTAATTCCGACGGTAGAGTCATACATTTGTTGAAATAAGCTTTGACAGCTTTTGCTGTAGCTGCGTCACGGCACAGCCAGGTAATTGTCTGGTATGCTGTATCTTGAAGCTTTGCAGCGTTATCCATTAGGTTTGATGTATTGAGAGTGATTTCCAAGGCGTGCATATTGCCGCTTTTATCCATCGCAACGACATCAATAGTTTGGCCCTTTTTCCCAATTGGAACCTCTGTTTGGACTTTCCAACCGGACTGTTTGAGATAATATGCGGACATATTTGTGTAAAATGCATGCTCAATGCTTGCAGCACGCTTATAAGGATAAGGAAATCCAAGTTCCTCATAAGATTTCTTTGTCGGGATTAAATAGATTGCTTTTCCACAAAACGAAGGCTGAAGATAGCCCATTTGTACCAAATTATCTTTATGGCTTTCATAAATCCGAACGGACATATTTAAACGCTTAGCTCGAATCCCAACAATATCAAACGGATTGACAATGCAATCTTGAAGAATTTGTAATAACGCACCCTTCAAAACTGAAGCATCCGATACATTCTTTGGGGCATCTTTCGGAGTAACAGGTGTAGACTCTTTGGGTCTGCCTTGAGAAGGTGTTGTCGAGGTATTTTGAGACAGTTCTGTTAGAGATTGCCAGGGAGTAATCATATTGGAGCAACTAACATATTGGGGATTTGTGTTTGACATATCTTCAATAAACGGAGTCCATCCATGAACCGGATACGGCCAAACTGAATCAGATACAAAGGCTAAAGCTTCACGGGTTTGAAATCGCAAAATAGCATTCTTCTGTTCAGGCGTCAAAGACATGAAATTCTGGACAACTTTGAGATTTTCTTCTCCGTTGACATTTCCAAAAACGATCATGCTGCGACATAAACTCAAAGCCGAAGGGTCGATTTGAGAGGCGATTTGTGTGGCGAAAATAACACAGACACCAGTCGCTCTTAAGACGGCGAGCATGTGCCCCAGTTGAGAGGTTCTTCTGTGGGCGTCATAATTATGTTCGATTCCGATAAACCGACTGGAATCATCAATGATTAGAATTAACCGAATCTTCTTTGATTCAGGTAAGTTTCTGGCCTGTTGATAAAGCCAAAACAGCAAGTAATTAAATAATGTTTTACACTGAGTTTCGCTCGTTAAGCTTCGAGCATTAATAACAGTATTCTCGCTAAACAACCATTCAAGTGGTAATCCGGCCCTGCAATCGAAAAGGTTGTTTTTTCCAAGTACTGAAGTTAATCCAGCTTTTGCTGAACCGTGATATCCGACTTCTTTGAAGTTTTTAGGCTTCATCGTCAGCAACGCCTCAAAGATATCGCGAAGACAAAGCACAGCCTTCTTGCCGGTTTGTTTTTCATATTGCTGGAGTATAGACAATGCAATATCAGCAGCATCATTTATATAATTAAGGCCGAAAACTAGTGAAAGAATCGAACTTAAGACCGGCATAAATTCAAAAATGAAATTTTGCTGGTTAGAATTAGACGGAGATTTTAAATCAAAAGACAATGTCTCTAAATCAAGGTGTCGAAATCCAGGTAGACTTCTAAAGCCATTTTTGGGATCGATTATCAGTGTTTTAATTGCGGGGCTAATAGTTGTAATTTGTTTGCAAAGACTTCGGATAAAGCGACTCTTTCCTGAGCCTTGGGGGCCGATTAATAAGAGGCCGGTCAAAAGTTTATGGAGATTAATTATAAACTTTACACCGTCCATCTGGTCCAGCAGATGCAAGTCGCCTTGGCCCAATAATTCCTCAGGGCCATAGGGCCTGAATTCATCAGGCTTTCTCATGCATTCATCTTCATGAGATTCTAAGATGACTTGAAGACGAGCAATTACTGACTCATAAGCTCTCTGGCTATAAGTTGAATTAGCCGCTTTTAACAATACCTTGACATCAGAGGGAAGATGTTTTATCCATTTTCCCCGAATCTCTTTTTCAAGAGCTTTGAATTCTTTTGAATATTTTTCGTGTTGCGAGATTGGAATTCTCATAGTTATTCCTGTTTTTGCCTCTTGGTTTCAAAAAATGGGGACAACAATAAATGAATCATTTTTCGTTTGAAGGCTTGCTTTTTGAGCAGTTTTAAGCAGGTCACGCACGGATTCTGTGTTGAGCCATCAGGCATTTGAACAGGTCGGCAGTGCCGAGAGCAGGTATTCGTCCCGCAAATATCACATCTTGATGCAGAATTTACATCATATAAGGATTTAATCTGTGCTTCTTCAAGTGTGATAAGCTTTTTCTCAAAAGCATGAATTGCTTCACCTTGACAAATTGGGCAAATGCCGGCAACATCTTGAATACTACTTACAAGTTTGCCTGAACCTACAATATGATTTTGATTTTTAGATAAATCCCTTGTCTGCCCGTTATTATCAACACCGATACTCTTCATGCTGCCAAAGTTAATGCTCATTCCTGAAATTGAATCGACATCGGCTTCTGAATCCGTATATGACAATCCATCATTATTGATATTGTTGGCGAACTGATTTTGATTCACATTTGATTTGTTCACTGGTGGTGTTGGGTTGTACGGCAAGTGGGCCGGGTGTGAACCTAAATTATAGATTTTCTTGAAGAAGTTTTTAAAACTCATGGCTTTCTCCTATGTTTCACAAATTACTTATTGTTTTTAGGCGGCTGGAAATCTTTGAGTTTTTCAACGATATCAAAATATTGACTTCTTAGGCTGTCGGCGTAATCATAATATTGCTCAATGGTTTCCTCGGATGCATCATTTAATGCCACTATCGAGTTGAGCCATATTAAACATTCATATACAGACATGTTGTGTATGTGATGAATCGCCTGGCCGGATAGTTTCTTTGAACGTTCTTTGTAGTCTTTTCCCAATATCTCATTTAGTTTGACTGAAGTTTTAAGACTTTGATCAAGAATGAAATTATGAGCAATTTGGTTGAGCTCTGACTGATTCATAATTGTATCCTTTCAGTTTAAAGTTATTGTTGCTTCTCACTAATGGACGCGATTTACGATTTTTTACGGTTATTTACGCTTCTCATATTCTTGATAATGCTGTTCCATGCTCTTCTTCGCCTTATAAAATGCGCTGCTGACGGTACTGGTTTCTTTGCCAAGGATGATTCCAATCTGTTTGAAGGTTAGGCCTTCATCAATTCTGAGCATAATGACACGCCATTCTGCTTTTGAAAATCGTTGTATACAATTTTTGTAGAGTATTAAGATGTCATCTGATCTGACTTTATCTATGTCCTTTAGAAAACTGGCGTCGTATTTATGCAGGAAATCCATGCCTTCTTCGCTGTTTTTAGGATTATTAGCACCAATATGATTGATTAGATCGCCATAATTCTGTTCTTTGCTGTGGTGGCCCTGGTGCTCTTGAGAGAGCCAGTTTTCAACTTTGTCGCAAGTATCTGTACAGGTGCCATATTTACTGCAATTTTGGCATGTGTTTGCTTTTGGATCTGAAAGGGATGCGAGTGTTCGCTCAATTTCAGCAATCCTTTCAAGATCAGCCAGACGCTCTCTTTTCAGCCGGGCAATGGACTGCAAGGCTTCGTGAAGGGTCTGGTTGTCTTGATTGTTTTTCATGCTTGAACTCTAATTTCAGCCGCTTTCTAACTAAGAAAAATTGTGATTTAAAAATGACTTATAGATATAATTTTCGGTGAATTTTCATTAAACGAGAAGAAAAAAGGGCGTTACGTGTCTTGAATTTTAGTGTTTTTTATAAGTCAAGTTAAATATAGAGTTTACAGCTAACTTAACACAAAGATTTCACAAAGTTATGAAGCGTTTGATTCGCGATTCTTTCTGTTTTCAAGCCTTTCCCAATATTTGTAATGTGAATCTAAGAAACATTTCTCGAATTGTTTTATCTCTTCACCGGTAAGCTTTTCGGTATGCCAGAATTCATCACCATCAAGAGCACTCTGGTAAGGTGGTTCATAGGAGAAAGTGAGATAGGCCGCTTGCATATGTTGAGGAAGAAAGCCCTTTGAATCAAGGTATTCAAAGTGACCTTCGACAATGGTATCTGTAAAGTATTTCATCTCTTTCCACCTTGTAGGATTGTGAACCGAAGGAGCTCTTAGAACCGGACCGTCAGCTATGTATGACCAATTCAACTCATCTTCTTTTAACTTGAATATTCGATATGAGTTGTCGATTAACTTCTCTGTTACCATTACATCAAGAACGGAAAAAAGGTATTTAAATGTTTCGATTTGTTACAACCGCACAGTGACAAAAAAAGACTGCGAGAGTTGACAAAACACTTGATGTGATTAATATAGATTGTGTTCACAGTGGCTACTACTAGGAGAGTTGAAGATGACGGATAACAAATATGTTCGTCCTTCCGAGGAGGAACACAGGGCCATAGCAACTTATCTGGAAGATGACTTTTTCCGATATCTTGATTTTCTGGATTCTAACAAATATGAAAATGATAAAGAAAAAGAGTTTATCAAGAGATTTATACGGGTTGTCACAGGTTCCTTTGGAAAATCGCAGAAAGACATTGCTGAGGCTTTAAAAAAGGGAGATCATGCGGTCATTTCAAACGCAACGAAACGAGTCAACCAGATTTTGACAGTGTTTTGTGAAGGCAAGACGACTTATCCAATACGTATATTTTTCTATCATATAAATTCTAAAGGGCAGAAAAAGCGACCTCAATGTCATTTGGTCTGTTCAAAACAAAAGACAATCACTACGGTAAATGATTCAGAAAGGATTTATTCTTACAATATCCTTCCTTTTGAAAAAGCAAAAATCGCTGTTACTGAAGATGTCAAAGATAGTCCACCTGAAATTGTTGTACCTGCCCATGTTTGTTCCCCAGAGGATGCTCAGCCGAAACAGTTAGATAAGCTTGTTTTATTGTTGGATAATCATCAACTATCAGAAGCGAATAGATTATTACATCAGTTGGACCCGCTAAATCACAAGGTGATTTTTTATAAGCAGATTGTGGCCTTGAAAAGTAAGCCAATAAGAAAATTCAGTAATCAGGAAATGAATGTGTTATGCAAGAGCCTTGAAGTTTTGCTCAATACTTCTCTTAAAGATCTTGCTGCTGTTTTGCTAAATTCTATTTTCAAAAAATATCACAAGAGATTTGGGCGAAGGTTTCTCTTTACTTTGCCAGAAGAGACAGTAATCGACCCAACAGAGTATCCAGTTGAATATGGATTCATACAATCAATAATGAATAACTAACATATTTGGTGGAGTTTTAGATGACTAGGAAATTCAATGATGACAACGATAATCGGAAGTTAAGGATAATACGGTTTTTTTGCAAAAAATTAACCCACAAGGACTTTTCCCAAGAAGTTGCCGAAGAGCAAAGCAAACTATCAGAAAATTATCATGAAGAAAATCAACGGATTAAGGATTCTTATGATACCGAAAGGTCTGCTGTTGAAGATAAGTATTGCGGTTCTTTTGCGAGAATAAAAGTATTCCTGTTTATTTTAATCTTATTGCTCATTGGCTCAATTATAATGATTGCGAATGAAGTGAACTCAGAGATGCTTTTCTTGGGAATCTGTTTTTTGGTTATTTCGATATTAGGAGGCGTGGTTTGGTTGGGATGGGCATTTAAAAAGCTTACTGCACGCAGGAAAGAAGTGGTGATTGCAAAAAGCCGAAGGGATATCCGCCTATCCAATCTGGAAGAATCTTATAGGAAAAATCTTTCGACCCTTGAGGGGGTAATTATCCGTTTGTTGGATGCATGGGAGGATGCACGAGCATTAGAAGAGGAGGTATATGAATATATTGATGAGTTAATGGCCGATGAACTGACTCTGACAATTAATGAGTTTTTAGATATTTCTAACGAAGAGATACAAGATGAACGCTGTGCTGAGATATGGACTCCAACTTTCATGCAATCCGGCAAACTGCCAGATCCCGTTGAAATTGATTTGGTAAATTCTAAACGTGACATTTATCAGATTCGCTATGAAATTATTCAACCTCTAAAAGAAGTCTTTCCAGAAAACTTATCCTGGGAATCGTTTAGTGCTCGAATTCTGCGAAGTCTAAGTCTGGATGATAGTGAGAACTTGGAATTATCCGCTTATAATACCGTACATTATTATGACAAGAAAAAAGTATATTTAGCAGGCAGCTATTTCTATCAGAAAATAATATGCACGGAAGATTTTATTTCTCAATATCGTTGTTATATCAATGTTTTATGTGGAAGAATTGCGTTTACGCAAGCAGTTCAAATCCATTATGCCGATATTTCTGCTATTGGTATTGAAGCTTCACATACATCAGAAATATTTTATGATGCCAAGGCCATCCAAAAGCATGTAAAAACGCTTTCGTTAGAATTACGGAGCGGTTCAACCTATAAGATGTCTGGCGATGCAGGAAGTAATCTAGGGATGGTTGAGGGGCCATGTACCGTTTATTCAGGAATTAAAAGTAGAGCCAATAAAGACTTCGGAACTCAGATTAAAAATATACGTGCTTTTGTATTGGAAGCAAAAGGGAGAAACGAAGGACTCCAAGCGGATAACGTCGTGTGAGTTTTATAAGTATATCTGCGGCTTAATACCGTGAAATAGCTTCGAATGCCGGCGTTTTCAAGTGTCGCCGGAAGGTATTTCGCCAATAGTAGCATATAACCTTTTCGATTATTGTTCTAGGATCATGTATTGACCAGAAATGCCGTGTTTTTTCACGGTTCCGCTCTCAGGATCGTATTCTTGTAAGAAACTTTTATCAACAGGATTATAGCGAAAACAACTGTGAACACGGCCATTTGAGTCGATCAATTCAAGTTTCTTATTTCGAATACGCCACATCGCTTCATTATCATTACGCCCTTCCACTATCCTACCCTCCGGACCGAAACGTATGATTTTTGTTTTGCTTAAACCAGGAACTTTTGGATTAAAAAATAGACGATAACTATATCCTAAAAGTGCATCACTGATCACTTTTTCATCATCTGTATCTGGAATATCAATGCTCCAAGGATCGATAATAGCATCAGAGGCAGAATCATTTTTTCGGGTATACGCCAATCGAAGGAGTTCATCTTTAAGAAGCAAACCTAACTTCGCCAAGTTTTGATATACTATAATTTTTTTTGATTTTACGTCAATCGGAAGATCTTCAACAGTCTTTGATACGAGCAAAGTGTTTTTGTCCATAGCATGCGCAAGCCCAAGTTCATAAAAAACATTTGCATTTCTTCCGTCAATGTTAGCAATCACAACATTAGCTTTACACATGATCTTCAAAATATGAGGAAGGATATCGCCTCGGATAAACTCCTCATCTCCTCTCATACATCGAAGACCGACGCCTTGGCATGCCTCTTGAATAATTTTATAAACCGGGTCATAGCGATTATTAAATGGCATAAGAATAAATACAAGATCGGGCTCAAGTTCGATATCTTCCCTAAGGATTCCATTTGCTTTAAGAAAAGTAGAGAAATGTACTGGCGAAGGGGATGTAGCTGCTACTTGTTTTCTTTGGGAGCCAATTACGAGATGATTGACATCTTTCCAACGGTCCATAGAAGCCGTTAATTTGTCATTCATTAGGTATATTTGTTTCTCATAAGAATCCCGCATTGTACCAATAAGCTCTTTATTATGACGCTGTGTTTGCCAAAGAATAATCATCAATAATGCAATCATCATCGAAAACATCGTGACAAAAACAGTAATAATAATCATATCAGATTGTTGAAAAGTAGAAAGAATCATGTAGTCACCTCTTTTACGATAAGGTTGATAGTGTTGTAAAGTATGTACCCTGAAATTGACCCATTGAATACAAATAGCACAGCGGACCAGGCTCGGTACTTCCTGTCAAACAACATAATAGAACGGCGCCAAAGAACCACCACAACTAAAGTAACGATAAAATAAATAAACAAATGACACATTCCCGTGTGGACATTGGTTGAGCTTGCAATTATGTATGCGGATGTAAAAGACAGTGATAGGAATGCTATATCGACCGGAACCTCATAAAGTGAACGGATGATCAGCGGTACAGTGGCACTTCTATCCATAAACAACTTTAGGAGAAATGCCATTACAACCAACGCAATTGGCAAAATCACATTAAGATGCTGTTCGAGGTTTTCAAATAATTGTGTCATTGGGGTTCCTCTAACCAATTTAATCTGACATTTTCTATTTGCATGGCTAAAAATACAATTAACTCCTTATCGCATCGACAATTTTACATAATTCACTGCTACGTGGTCAAGAAAATTCCCTTTAATCCATATTTCTTTCAAGGATTTCGTGAAACAGTGACCTTGACGCCAAAACTTCTGACATCTGAAATATCACAGGCTGGGAATGGCTGATAACTTTGGCTTCAATATTGACCTGTCTTTTTTGCATTGTTTGCAGGGACCACTCATTGGTCGACCTGGGCAGTGAAAGACACCACCATCAAAACCCTTATTTATCACCTCTCTATCTTTAAAAAAGAAACTCTAATAGGTTTTGGTATGATTGCTGTTATGAGACTATCCAACTTAAAAATCCTATTCTTATTATTTGAGCATAAATTGAAATTCGAATGTAACGGATAAGTTGTAAAACTCACCTACGGTTTGCTCGTCGGCTTCGCTAAAAAGATAAAAAGGCGGTTCACCTAACCATTTAATCTTTTTTGTTTTCAGTTCTACTTCTTTTTCAAACCCGCTCAGGCAACAGGTTCGGAAAATTCTTTCCTCACTTTTTTGGGCTTTTTAGAAATGTTATGAGCCCATGGGACATGGACACGAAAGGTTCAGCCCAAACCAACAGATGAAAGGAGGAATAAAGATATGGAAGAAAAAGCGACAATTCAAGGAGAGCCGATTATTGAGGTTTACGAAAGTTACGACGGTAGCTATTGGTATATAACAGAAAAGCTGTACAAACAAGATAGCATTATCGGCGGTAAGGTGTTTAAGGATGATCAGATTTTGTTTGGCTATGCCAGGCTTTCTGTATGTCCTGAATTTGCAGAATTTGGAAAAATATCCGAAACCGAACTGAATCTTTTAAAACCCAAAATCTGGAAGGTTCCAAAAACGAACTGGGGATTGTGTCCCGAAGTCAAAGTTCAAAAAGCATAGATTCCAAGATTTTATTTTTTATTTTTTTTGAACAGTGGGAAAAAACCACTCAAAAAAGTCAGCAGCAAGGAGGTATATAACAATGCAAGAACAAATACAACAAAATGAAGCGGTCAAAATAAGCCGGGCAGCAATGGAAACAGAGCTGGGCAACTCCTATAAACGATGTTGGGCTTTTGCTTTTCAGCAAGCTTCTGAAGAACTGGATTATGATTTGCAAATAGACAACCTTTGCCGTGAGTTTGATTTGATAAAATCACAGGCGGAATGGTTTGTCAAAGGAGCAAATTCAATCCTTTTTAAATCAGAAAAGCCAAAGCAGCAAGAATTGACTAATTTTTCAAAGAGTAAGGCAAATACGCCTAACCCTTCAGAAACTTATGTTTCACAACTTGAAATGATGTCTTTTTTAGAAGATATTAAACAGATGAGCCACAACACAGAGTTTTCTGAATTTTGGAGCGACTTAAATGAGCTTAAACAAAGTGTTATTGAGCAGCAGTGTGCAACAGAAAAAGAAGTTTTAAGGATATTCCAAATTCGTTCAATAGTCGAACATTCCCAGCAGGAAAAGGAACGTTTTTTTGACGCTTATCCTGTCAGCACAGATGCTTGGGAAAATGGTCATTTTGACATAGCAGGAGAAATTATTTATTAAGGGCGTTTTTGCCCTTTTCTTTTTTTATAGCCGGAGGTGTGCGTACCGTAGGCACTCACTATCGTTCGTGCCTAAATTTGGCGTATTAATGCTTTGCAGTAATTCACCTCGAAGCGAGCTTGTTCAACTCAACCATCCAGCAATATGAATCCGCGGCGATTTTTTCTGATCCTTTGAGAAAAAATCTTTAATAATTGAAAGGAGGTTAAACAGAAAATGAAAGAAGAAAACTATCCTAAGAATAATGGATCACAAGGAACACGATACATCCTTGAAAAAGGTGATATCATCACGGCTCTTTTTCCAACACCCAGAGAAACTACGCTTGGCAAATCAGAATACGCATCGTATTCTATAAAAGCCGTTTGGAACAATAAAGAGATTTATGTTTCCTTGACTCAAGGCCAATTCAAGCGGTTGGTTGCAATCGGCAACCTTGAGGGCAAAAACCTCATTGCCGTTGGCTATGAAGGGCCTTCCGGAAAAGAGCTAGTCGGCCTTGAAGTGCTTGAATAAAGCCTGAGCATAATAATTATTTTTTTCTTAATTGATTTTTTCTTCATTATTGCGTGAAGAAAAAATCTTCAAATTAAATGAGTACAGCAATGATATAGAATAAAATGGCAGAGATTGCAATGATACACGGCGAGCCGGTCATTGATATTTATGAGAGTTTCGATGGCAGCTACTGGTTCATCACGGAAAAGCTATATAACCAGGACAGTGTGATTGATGGGGAGGTATATAAGGACCATCAGATACTATGGGGCTTTGCTAAATTATCCGCCTGCCCTGAATTTGCTGAATTTGGCAAGATTTCAGAAACAGAATTAAATCTTTTGAAGCCAAGAATCTGGAAAGTTCCGCGAAAGAATTGGGCGGTATGTCCGGAAGTTGAAGTGAAATCTATCTGATAATTGCCTTTTTCAAATCTGATTCTTTCTTCCGTTCTTCGTGAAGAAAGAACCTTCAAGTTAAAATTTACCATATAAAAGTTAAAATGGGAACACATAGTTATTCAGATGAATGCCCAAAATGTGGAGAATCTATGTGCTGCTGGAATGATACAAGAAGTTTTCATTCAGGAGGCGAGTGCTTAGAGTGTGGCTATAGCTTTTACACAAAAGAGGGAAAGTTGACTATCGAAGAGGTAAATGAAAGGCGTGAAGAGCAGGAATTAAAACCAATCAAGAAATTAAAAAGATCAACAATCATAGAATAAAAAATGGGGGTCACAATTCATTATTCATTTGTTAAAGCACAGATGCCCGAAGACTTATTAAAGAAGGCGGAAGTTTTAGCGAAAAGGTTTGGCTTTACAATTGAAGAAAGGTCATGGAATAAACTGATAATCAACCCGCATCCTGATTCAGAATGGATATGTCTGCACTGGCATAAAGTTAAGACGATTACCAACAGAGAGGGCTGGGATTTAGAAAAGGCACAAATTGAAGATGAAAGAGTCGGGAAAGTTGAAGATAATGACTGGTATTGCGGCGGATTTGTTAAAACTCATTACGCCGGTCTTAAATGCCATGTCAAAGTTGCAGAGTTCTTGAGATTCATTTCCGGCTATTGCGAAAAAGTAAATGTTTATGACGAAGCCAGCTATTATGAAAAGGGATGGATGGAAAACACCGTTAAAGAATTGACTGAGTACTGGGGTGACTACAATAAAATGTTGGGAAATCTCACAAGAAATCTAAAAGAATTATTTGGGAGCGATAATATTATTTCTGGTTTTGATTTGAAAGAGGGCTTAAGATGAGTGTTCAAACATTTAGGGTGACCATTTTTGATGAACTGGGTAGAAGAATTACGCCTTTTTAAATAATCGGGTGCCTTGAGGAGGACATGCTGGGGTACGATAAAGAAGAAATGAATATCACTGCTGAGGAAATTGAGGAGACCTTGAGGGCTGATAAAGGCAATTAAAAAAATGAATAGACAAAATGCTTGAAGTTAGTGAAGCGATGGCAAGGTATCTGTATAACAGAGGAGAGGTCATCTATAAATTGTACGAAGATGGTACCGAGGCCGAGGTTGATGACCTTTCGGAGATAAATGAACACCTCGAATACGGCGGCATTTTTGGAGTGGAGGGGAATGAATACAGTTGATAATATAATTGTTTACTGCCGATATTTCTAATAGGAATAAAAGGCGGTTTCACTTAATGATGTTTTCTTTCACAGGATAGTTGAAGTTCTCTGATTATTTCTTGAATGTCCTCAATTTGAGAATCAAATTCATCTGAAAGCTGTTGAGTTTCTTTGTCTAATGCCATTGCCATTTTATCTGATATATAAAAACTGGGCCGTATATATATTTAGCGGCGGTAGCCGAAAATTATAAAAGTTACATTACCCGCAGTGCTAATCATTCTATCTCGCTGTTAAGTAATTGGAGGTTGAAATATTAAGTGAGATTATTCAGTTTTGGCATGCTTCAAGATATTCATTCCTTAGCTTAATTAATTCTACCGATTTATATCTGGAGACACCGCCTTTCATATTGGTCCAACTGGGATGGTATAATTTACCCACAGGTAATTGATGCATTGCCTTTACTTGTGGACGTGTCAAAAATTTAAATGCTTCATTTCCTAAAGCTAATAAGAATTTGGGGTGTATCAATTCAATTTCTTCAAATAAGAATCTTCCCGTACAATATGAAATTGTCGAAGATGGCATTGTGGCTGTTTTATTAGAAAATGACTCGCATTTAACCATCGCTGTCATTGCTGATTTTTCAAACACTGCATCATGATTTGGCTCAACATTAAGGATTATAGACACCCATTCCAAAATATTTCGATGATAGTTTGAAGTTATTAAGCTGTTGTTTCCCATGAATTTTGATTTGATAAATTCTTCATGGGATAAAACTCGTTGTTCGCCGGATAAAGGCGCATACATTTCTTTTTCTTTTGAGCATCCAATACCAGGGTTTTTACTAACCATTAAGAGTGATATATTCTCAGGATTAAATGGACAGTAGAAACTTCTTGCGATAACGCCATTTTCAGGATCATTTCTGATTCCATCA
Source organism: Sedimentisphaerales bacterium (assembly GCA_028282905.1). Lineage (GTDB taxonomy): Bacteria > Planctomycetota > Phycisphaerae > Sedimentisphaerales > Anaerohalosphaeraceae > 4572-13. Next base: position 71,294 of record JANQGW010000061.1, read on the forward strand.
CATCCGTTTGAACATGTAGTGA
>JANQGW010000180.1 GCA_028282905.1 Sedimentisphaerales bacterium
CTTTTGCTGTAAAAGACCTGCAAAAAGTTCTCGGCATCCGGGTAATCGGCAATCCAGCCTGAAAAGAATATCTGATGGTCGGACTGGTGCAGTTTTTCCAGGTACGTCGGCCAGTCATAGAATTCCAGCACAACCTTCAGGCCGATCTTGTCAAAGTTCCGCTGTAAAAACAGCCCCGTCTGGCGGTGCGTTGTGGTCGTTCCCCCAATGGCCAGACGCATCTCAGGAATCGGGCCGCCGTGCAGTTCTTCAGCTTCCTTTAAATACTGTTGGGCTTTTTCAAGGTTATAAACCGATGGAGACGTATCCTTGATCGTCTCGTCATAACTGTCCATCAGCGGCGGGAACGGCCCGTATGCCGGATGGCCCCGTCCGTTCAGCAGCAGTTCGATATACCGTTCACGGTCAACGGCATGGCTGATCGCATATCGCAATGGCTTGTTTTTACCGAGCAGCGGGTCGTCCATATTCATCCCCACCCAGAAAGTGGCCGGCTCGTCAAAGACCTGCAATTGGATGCCGCGATTTTTCATGTCATCGGTCAATTCGGAACCTAATGAAATGACCTGTCCGAAATTGTCTTTAGGAATACCGGAAATGTCGATATCGCCCCGCTTAAACAGCAACCATCGCGGCTGGTCCTCTTCGATGATTCGCCAGATCACCCGGTCAATAAACGGCACTTTTTTTCCCGCATCGGCCAGCAGACCTGCTTCCGCATCTCCGGGCATCCCTTCGGACGGATACTCCATGTGACGGTATGTGGGATTGCGAACCGCTTCGACATAGACCCCGCGGAACCACTTTTTCATGCGATATGCCCCGGTGCCGACCGGATGGCTGATAATATCTTCTCGATAAAGATCCACTGCTTCTTTGGCAACGGGAGCTGTCGGTGTGTTGGACAGCCAGAAGACAAACTGCGGCCACGGCTTATAAAGCTTAACCACAATCGTAAAATCACCGTCGGCGTACAATCCCTCAACCGGATGTGAATAGTCCACCTGCCATTTTTTACAGCTTTTACTGTATTCGCGAAAATCATCTAAGCCAACAATGCGGCCGTCAAAAATCCACCAGTTACCGCAGCGATTTTTGACATCGGCAATGCGTTTCCACGCATACACGAAATCCTGAGCTTTCAGCAACCGCCCTTTTCCGTCCGGGAAACATGGATCGTCGTGGAAATACACATCCTGACGAATAGGAATCCGGTAGGTCTTGCCATCCTCACTGACCGTCGGCATATCAGCCGCCAGATTCGGAATCAACTGATGGGGACGTTTCAGGTAGTGATAGCTGTAAAGACATTCGTAAAATTCACTGGTAACCGCGTTGGAAGTGGTGTCGCCCACATCGGACGGATCCATCGTTTTGATTTTGCTGTTCAGGCGCTGGCAGTGAACCATTTCGTTGGCATTGGAAGATGCGCCTTTGCGTTTACAACCGGTCAGCACAAGTGCCGGTAAAATGAGACCCGTCAGGAAAATTGAGCAAAGAATAATCGGTTTGAATTGATTTTTCAATGCGGCACGCCTTTTCATTCTGCGTCAAACTCCGTTTAACCGGCTTATTCTTATGAAATGGAAAATAAATTACCCGTTGTCTTCGGTGGCTTTTACCGGCGGTGCCGACAGTTTCGGCGGTTCGGTAATGGCTTTGCCGCCGGCGTCCTTGCCGTAATCAAACTTATACAGCCTTGCCAAGTCCCCTTCCCGCATCCGGTCGCCGAACAGAGTCTCATGAATGCGTTTCAACTGCCCTCTCCTTATATCTTCTTTTACACCGGTTTTCGCCACATTGAGCATTTTTGCCAAAACCACCTGATCCACTTCGACAATCACAGAGTTATTCTGCTCAATCTGCTGATCAGAAAGCGTATCCTGGCCCAACATATTTCGCTGAAATGTCAACGAATATAACTCAGCGAATTTGCGACCAAATACTTTCTTAACCTCTGCGTCCGACTGCATCATCGCGGTGCTGCCCAAGGCAATCAGCAGCTTGGCGTCCATAATTTCATTTTGAACGGTCCAGTTTTTGTAAGCCGCAATTCGTCGGTCAGCCGTTGCCAGCAATATTTCACGAGCAGTTGCATGATCGACAGTCGCGACAAACTGAGTAATCATCGCTTGAATCGCCGGCTGAGACTCCACTGCCAAGCGTTTCTTTAAGGCATTTAAAATAGCTGCTTTGGCGTCCTCATCAGCCGTAATCGAATTAGAAAGCGACTGAACGACGCCGGGATTGGTAACGGCCTTCACTGCCCAGTAACGAACCACCGGATCGTCCTGCCCCATCCGGTCAATAGCAATCGTCGCCAGTTTCGGGCTTTCCAGCATCGCCGTCAAAATCATCAAATTCTGCTCGATTAACTGCCGTCTGGCCGTATCGCTGACACCTGCAACATGCGTAAACGCCAACGGAAGATATTTAGCGGCTGCCTCAATATAAGCGGATGCGTAAGACGAAAGCGGCTGAGCACTCTTATGAGCTTCAACCTGGCGGCGGATATCGACAATTTCCTGCACCTCTTCAGTGAGTTGCATTGTATTTAAGGCATTTTCCCAAAAAGCCTCAATGACACCGCGGTCAGAAGCATTTAATTCGCTTGAACTGCCGTCTGTCCGGCTGCGAACAGCTTCGATTTCTGACGTTTTAACCGCAAAGGCTCCGGAAACAACACAAGTAAGAACCAACCCCAAAAGTACAAGTTTCTTCATCGCGTACACCCAATTCGACTAAATATTATTTTAAAATAAGTCCATCGATTACTGAGGATTACGAATCCTACAACAGCACGGAGCGGCTGTCAAGAAAATTCACAGCAGCCTAAAAAACGCTTTGATACATCAACAACAAACCGGCACTCACCCCCCGAAAGAATATTTTGTCAGTATCTCAAACCCTAAAAATCATCACTTGCTCCACTTTTTTGTTAAAATAGACAAACTTTTCGTCGAGTTTTCCGAATAAATCAGCTTGTATTATAAGACCAAAAACCGACAAGACGAAACACATAGTCTTTATATATAACAACTTACATGAAATTCAAGACGAACCAAACACAACAACCATATTTTTCTATTTTACCTATTTTGACTAATGAAAAAACTCGTTCTCTTCCGAATACTGTTTTATCGAAGCTACATTTTACCCATTTTAACATTTTAAGACTTTGAAAATTTAAAGCAGCGAAAGCGAGGACACAATGAACACGGAAGCCACTCTTGAACGTTACCTGCGAGCACTTCTCTCCGGCGACAGAAACCAATGCAGAACCGTCATTGAGGAAACCCTGCAAACCGGCATGACCGCACATCAGGTCTATATGGACATCATTTGGCCAATTATGGCTGAAATTGACCGTCTGTACCGTGAAGATCGTATCAACTCAGCACAAGAAGCTTTCGCTTCACGCATTAATCGCACGATTGTCAACCAACTCCAGAATAAACTGCCCCGCCGGACCGCCAAAAGCAAAAAAGTCGCTGTTGTCACCGAGGTTTCTGAACAAGCGGAACTTGGTGGCCAGATGATGAATGATCTGTTCGAAAGTGATGGCTGGGACGCCCGTTTCCTCGGCGGAACTGTCAATAATGACGATATTTTGACATTTATACACAGTTATGGCCCGGATGTGTTGCTGTTGTACGGATTTAACGGCAAAGACGCACCGGCTATCCGTGAACTGATCGATACTATTCGCGGCGTCAATGCCTTCCCTGAAATGCGAATCATGCTTTCCGGCGGTATTTTCTCGCGGGCCGAAGGACTCTGGGAGGAAATCGGCGCTGATCTGTATGCAGAAACCGCCGCGGAAGCCGTCAATATCGCACAATTGCCGCAGGATCGCCTGCCCCAGCCCAAACGCATGATCAAACAACGTTATCAGGCCAATAATACACAATCTATGCCGCGAGAAGCGGTACTGAGTTAAAAACGACTTTTCTTCTTCTATTTAAATGCCGGACAATCATGTCCGGCATTTAATTTTCAGCTCATGATTGTCGTTAATGCAGGTTGAATATGGTATTTGAAGAAACAAAAGAAACCCAGGATAAAGATTTAGATAGCTCATATATCCTGAACACAGCTTCTTTTAACTTGACAGTTATTTTAAAGATATTTAGAATCTATGACGACGAATAAGAGCGTTGCTAACCCGAACGAAAGGAGAGAAACATGTCCCGCAAATTAACAATCACCCTTTTAAGCCTGGCGCTGCTTTTGGGCGGATGTTTTTCGTCCAATCCCGAAGACATTGATGTCTTTCTGAAACCCGGCCAAGCCGATGTCACTCTGGACGATTATATCCTGCAACCGCCGGATTCCCTGACGGTCATCTCTTCCAAAATTCCGGAACTGCAAGGCACTTCCAGCGGCGAACCCGGCCAGACCCAGACGATTCGCCCAGATGGCCGCGTGTCTTTTGAAAATATTGGTGAAATTGAGGTCGCCGGGAAAACACCTCGACAGGTGGCTGAAATCATCGCCAAGAAACTCGGTGAACTCTACAAACTCAGCGGCGACTATCCGGTCGATGTCCGAGTTGAAAACCAGAGCAAATACTATTATGTCGCGGGGATGGTCTCCCGACCGGGTGCACAGATTTTCAGCGGTCGCGAAACAACTCTTTCGGCGCTGACAAAGGCCATTCCGACCAATCTGGCCTGGAAAGAAAAGATTCAAGTCATCCGGCCCGCGGTTGAACCCGGCCAGCCCTCGAAAATCTTCGCTTTAAACTGGAAGAAAATGTTCGAGCAGGGCCAAATGCACCAGAACGTCATGATCCAGGAAGGTGACATTATTTATGTTCCTCCGACTATCCTGGCTTCGATAGGTTTGACGGTTGCTGAAATTGTCAACCCGATTCTTTCCAGTGCAAGCGCGGCTACAGCCTTCACTACACCGTAACGATATCAGAGCTTTCTTTTTTCGTATGACTTCTCAGCGATTTTTGAAACGAATTCATGTGTGCGGCACATTGTGGTTTCTGCTTTGTGCCGCCACACTTTTAGTTTTTTCCCTGTGGCAGGCAGACCTTCACTGGTGGCTCATCTTCTCCATTTCCGGATACTCCGCCGTTTTGATGTTCTTTATTTTCACGGTCTATCTTTTTGCCATCTACCAGGGTGTCGTACGAAATCAAACCGCCGCCGAGCATCCGCTGTCAACGTCGGTTTATTACATCGCGCTGTATGACCTGTCGCCGTTTTTAGGTACACTGGCAGGACTCTTCTGCATTTCCTCACATTCAAACTTTGCATCAAATCTAAACACAGTTTTGCAAGGTACACTGGCCACGACCTTTTTGGTCTGGACCGTATTTGATCCATTCATTGGAACCATTGAAACGTTTTTGCCAACCAGTGCCGCACATCGTAAGCGACGCCTGGCCCGCGTTCATCGTGAAAAAGAAATGCAAAAGCGTAAAAATGAACAGCTTCTTTGCGACCTTGAGCAGCAGGAACGCCAGCTGCAGCAGCAATGGCAGGAACAATTCGCTCCTTTGACCAAAGAAATCGTGCCTTTACTGATTCAGACAGACACCCATGAAGATGTCAAGGAACGGATGATCGAACTGGGCGCGATGGCCTGGGAAACCGGCGGCATTACATGTATGCGATATTTCCACCAGATGATTATTGCTCAGACTCATTCGGTTTCACCCAATCCCGTGATCGATACCGCCGCCATTTGGTGGGACGGCATCGGCACCTGGCGCAAGCCGCATTCGCTCGAAGCCCTCTACCTTGAACCGGCAGCGTGCGATACAAACGCCATTTGACACAGTATCGGAATCTTATAATCCGTCAATAATCCCGAAGATTCACGAACTCCGCTGCGAGGCACGCTGAATTAAACCGTCAATGTCCTGCCGCTGCTGTTCTGTCAGGCCCTGGTTAACCGCGTCCCAGTCTTTCGCTTCCATCAGTTCCAGCACAGCCTGTTCATTCTGCTTCATTTTCAACAGGCACTGGCCCCGGCGATAAATAGTCGCTGTGCGATTCGGATTTGACTTAAAATACATCTCTTTGCATTTCTGGAAATCAGTCGCCGCCTCATCAAAGCGTTCCAAATGCATCAAAATAGTGCCTCGTGTGTCAATCAAATCGACATACGAAGGATTCATCTCAAGACCCTTTTGCGCATAATCCAGCGCCTTATGATAATCTTCCATTTCCGTGCATAATATCCACGCGAGATTATTTATCGCAACGATCTGTCGCGGATTCAGGGCAATTGTTTTCTCATACCATGGCACCGCGTCTTTCTTCTTTTGAGCACGATGCAGCAATGTTGCCATAGCATGATAACCGACGGGACTTTTCGGCTGCTTTGCAATCATCGGCTGCACGACTTCTTCGGCAGCTTTCAAAGCATCCGGACGTTCTGTTTTGATGATTGCCGTCAACACGGACGTCAGCAGCCTGTCAGATGACGTCGGGTATCGATTCACCCATTGCTGATACGCGCTCTGAATACCTTCCAGGTCTGCCTTCTCCGCCAGTAAGTCAATCCAGTTCAGAAAAACGCTCTGACTCTCGGATTGCTCAACCAGTGACTGGTATAAGGCCTCAGCCGCCTGACGGTTCCCGCTGTCAACGTGAATTGCAACCATCGCATTTTTTAAGAGTATCGAATCCTTTAACACTTCTTGTGAAAGACTCTCCGTCAACAGTTTCGACGCTTTCGCAAATTGCTGAGTTTCGCGATAATTCTGTACCAACAGCAGAATGAGCGATGCGTCCTGCGGGTGCTTGGCATGCAGCGTCTCCAGGAACTGAATCGCTGCGGCAGGATTGCGTCTGCCTACAATTTGCGCTTTTACCAATGACAGCGATTTACTGTCCGGCAGATACATTCGTCCCCGATCCACAAAATCCAGTGCCTGATCCGGATTCTGCTCCAGCAGTGAAACCTGTGCCAGTGCCGCCCAGACAGCCTCTAATTTTGGATACTCACTGGCAAGCTGGGTCAGGATGTCTTTCGCTTTCCCGGCCGAAACTGCCGTTTTCTTTTGAATCAACAAGCCCGCCTTGCGAAGCCTTAACTGAACATCGCCGGGGTTTTGCTGCAAAGCATTATCCAGCAATTCAGCCCCCTTTTGGATGAGCGTCGCATCCGGCAGCGAAAGAAAAACAAACGCCGCTTGTTTTTGGACCTGAAAATCATCGCCCGACTTAGCCAGTAATCCATTCAACAGATCCACCGCCTTGTCAGAACGGCCAATAATCTGATATAGACGACTGGCAATCAACTGTGCATTGATGTCATCGTCATATTTCGATTCTATCACTCCCAGGCCCGCTTCAACCTCCTTCAGATTGCCCATTGACAGTAAAACCTGACATCGCATGACATGGCCCTGCATCGTCTTGTAAGCTGCGAGGTAATCGTCACAGAGTTTTAGCGCCCGGTCTGATTTCTCCTGTTTGAGATAAAGCTCAGCCATGGCCGCGACAGCCGCCGCGGAATCCGGGTGAATCTTGAGTATTTGTTCAAGATGAGTCTGTGCTTGCTCAAAATTACCACTTCGCAACTGCAAAACAGCCAGCGATAATTTGGCATCGGTATCATCCGGCGATTCAGCAGCAATTTTTTCCAATAAGGCAATAGCATCCGCTTCGCGGCCAATACGCAGGCTGTTTTGCAAGTCGAATCTTGCAAGACGATGGTCCCATACACCGCTTTCAGCGGCACGCGTTAACAGAGCCTGCGCCTGACGGAATTCCTGGGCACGATACATCGCACCGACCGCGGCAATAATGAATTCAATATTCTCAGATTGCCTCGGGGTCGCATCCTGGTACATGCTCAAGGCCAATTGTATATTGCCGGCTCGCTCATGACAGGAAGCCAGCAGGATTCGACTGGCCTGATCTTCGGTATTAATGCCGATGTTTTCACTGAGCAGTTTAACGATCTCAGAGTAATGCCGCTGAAAATCTTCTTTTTGTTCGAACCACAGGCGCGATTGTTCAAATTTCCATTGCCAGCCGTCTTCGCCCTCGGCAGTTTTGATTTCGTCAACCCACTGCTGTAATTGCGAAGCTTCGGTCGTTTTACGGGCAATCGACAGCATCTGCCGACGAGCGAATATATCCCCCTCGCTTTCGTCAGCCATTTTTTGATAAACCTCAAGGGCCTCATCGGACCTGTCCGCCAACATGAGAACTTCCGCAAACCACTGACGATACTGGCGACGGCTGAAAGCACTGTCAGCTTTTTGTGCAGCGGTTTCGAGCAGATTGAGCGCTTTGTCGTATTGCTTGTCTTGTGTGTATCCCCAGATCAGCAGTTTCATCATTTCCGTCGATGACGGATACTCCTGAATCGCCTTTCCCAAAAGCGTAAACGCCCCGGCATGTTTTTCCTGAAGCAGCAAAAGCCGGGCCTGGGAAAGTGCTAACGATTGGCTCCGGCCAAATGTCTGTTGAATATCCTCTAAAATGTCGCCAGCCTGGTCATATCGTTCCAGCCGGGTTTCCAAATAATACATCAGCATCTTTGAAGAAGCCGTATCTTTGGTATCAATCACCCCCTCGATGGCTTGCCGAAGTACGGCAACATCCACTTCTTTCTGCACATCCAGCATCTCAATGCGACAGCGGAAGTAAAGAATTCGTGCTTCCAGACTGACGGGATTCAATTGAACCGCGGCCGTTGCCTGCTCCAATGCCTCCTGCCAGTTTTGATCTCTGGTCAACAACTGTGCAAGCCGCAAATGTCCTCGGAAAGTACCTTCCTGACCACTGACATAACGCCGCAGAATCTGAATCGCCATCGGGCGATTGTTGATCTGATCCAATGTGCCTGCCAAATTCAGATAGATCGTCTCAGACGAGTAGCCAAGCTGGATGGCCTGCTGCCATTTTTTAACCGCTTCGGTCCATTCCGCACGGCCCTGTGCGACCAGCCCTTCAAGATAGAGGATGGTGGACCGGTCAGCCTGCGCGTCACTAAGCCGGGCCAGACATTCCTGAGCCTTTTCAATATGATTGGCCTGAATATACAGTTCCGCTGCCAAGGCCAGAAAATCATAATTGCCCTCGCCTAATGCGGCCTGCCCTTCGTCGGCCACCTTGACAAGCTGGTCGGACTCTCCCATTTGACCGGCCAATGCCGCCCATAATTGCCATAGGCCCATGTTTTCAGGATCGTCCTTTTTGATGGCTTTCAGATGTCTCAAAGTCCGGTCGTATTGCCGGTGCCGCAGCCAGGCGGCCGCCAGCGTTAATCTCGTCTCGCTGCCGGAGATATCGCATTGCTCGGCCTTCTCAATATCTTGTTGAGCCGCTTCGATTTGATCGTGATCCATCAGGAAAGCGCTGCGAAAAATATAGGCCTGCGCCAAATCGGGGTTTTGTTCGACAGCCTTATCATACCACTGTCGAGGCTCAACCGATGTTAAATCCGGACGTTTTTCAGTAATATCACCAAGTAATTTATAGGCCAGTACTCGATCGGGATGCTGCTCGATCAATTCCTCCAAAACCTCATAAGCATCATCATATTTCCGCTGGTGCATCAGGGAAATGCCCAGACTTTGCCGAAACTGCCCCTCCGGGTCATCGGCGGTGAACCGACGGGCGATCAATTCCGCTTCCGCGGGCATTCCAAACTGTAAATACAGACTCACCAACTCGCCGGCAGCCTCGGTATTATTTTCAATACGGAGAACGTTACGATAAGCATTGATTGCCTGTTTCAGAGCATCCCGGGTAAACGGCTGGATGCGGATTTGGCTTTTGCCGTACTTGAGCAATATCTCCACATCGTTAGGCGTTACGGAAAGATACTGCCCCAGGTAAGAAGCCGCTTCACGCCAGCGTCCCTCATCGTATGCAGCATTGCCCTCCGCCAGCCCTACTTCGGCGCGTTTGCTGCGGTGATACCGACGCAGCCCAATGCTGGTAATCGCTACGGCGATGACCGCAAGAAACAGTACAATAATTAAATTCCAGTTAATCCGTCCCTGTCGCATAATATCCCTATCCCTCAAACTTTTCAGTCCCTATTTCTGGCTAATTTGTGACTATCGTACTTGAATTCCGGCCATTTCTCAACCCTGTTGAGAAAGAATAATGTAAACTTTCATACTTATTCTTCGTCAAAAAACATAAAATAACACTGATTTATTGACAAAAAAAGCGTAACCGATACAATTTTATCCGCGATTGCTAACACTTTGGAAACATTCAATGAAGACTGCGGAAAACAGGCGATTTGTCATTCAACAGCATACGACGCCCGACGGCGTTCATTGGGATTTAATGCTTGAACGTGGTGGCGTGCTGTGGACATGGCGGCTTGATACCGCCCCGTCAGACATCAACGATACTCCGGTTGCCGCCGAACGCATCTTCGACCATCCTTTGCGATTTCTGACCTATGAAGGCCCTGTGCAGAATAACACCGGAAATGTCCAAATTGCTGACCTGGGAAGCGTTCAGTATCAGAGCATAGAATCCGATCAAATCTCCTGCAAGTTAGAGGGGAATCTTTTAAAAGGTGACTTTTTGCTCCGGCAAGACCATTCGAGCAATTGGTATTTAGAGCGCCAAACCGAAAAACCTTAACCCCTTGCTTTGTGCATGATTATTGGCGCATTTTAGGCAGGTCCGGCTCAACATGCACGATGACATTGACCGGGCGGGTCATTTGGCTGTGCAAATCCTGCTCCAGTTTATCTGATATAGCGTGGGCCTCGGTAATATTCAACTGCGGGTCCACCAGAATATGCAGATCAATAAAAATCTCTCGTCCCAGACTTCGCGTTCGCAGGCGGTGCCACTGACGAATGCGGTCTTCCGATTCGAGAATAGTCTCAATCTTGCGAACCGTTTTTTCGTCGACCGCCCGTTCGGAAAATTCATGCAGACAGCCGCCAAAAACTTTGACACCGACGAGAATAATCATCAGCCCGACAACAATCGCCGCCAACTGGTCGCCGTGCGGATAGCCGAATTTGACTGCCAGTGCCCCAATGACCACCGCAATCGAGCTTAGAGCGTCTGAGCGATGATGCCAGGCATTGGCATAGAGGGCCGAGCTATTGGTTTTGACCGCCACAATGCGCGTCCACTGGTACAGGCCCTCTTTGACCAGCACCGACAGCAACGCCACCCAGATCACAGCAGAACTGATGGTTACAGCCTGTTCGGCAGTATCGTGCATGCGGGCAATCGCCATGGAGGCTTTATAGATCATGCCGCAACCGACAACAATGAGAATGATCGCGATAAATGCCGTCGAAAAGGTCTCCAGCCTGCCGTGGCCGTAAGGATGTTCCGGGTCAGGCTTTTTGGAGCCGAGATAAACCCCCATAATCACCGCGATATCCGTCAGGCAATCGGACAGTGAGTGGATGCCGTCAGCGACCAGGCCCATCGACCCGGCCAATAGTCCGACCAGTATTTTCAGGATTGCAAGAAGTGTGTTGCCGGCCATCCCAAGCCAGGTGACCCGGCGAATTGAAACATTATCTTCCTGCAATCGTTCGTCGGTCATGTTTCCATTACGTCCCGTCGAATGGCTTCGATTTGTTCGATGTAACGCTTCGCTACAGCCGGGTCTTTGGTTTCCGTGATGATGCGCATGATCGGCTCGGTATTGCTGGTGCGAATGTGAATCCAACCGTCCGGCAGATCAAACCGGCAGCCATCACTGGTATCCAGCGTTGCCTCAGCGAAAACGGCTTTGGCCTTTTCGATGATTTGATTGGCCTGCTCTTTGTCAGCCGGGCACTTGCTCTTGTGCATGGCATAGCCGCCGACTTCGGCGGTCAATTGTGAGATTGTCTTGCCGGTATCGGCCATCAATTGCAGAGTCAATGCCATACCGACCAGACTGTCCCGAATCGGGCCGACCCGCAAGTCAATGATGCCACCGTTGCCTTCGCCGCCAATGACACATTTGTTTTGAATCATTGCCTCGGCGACATTGGCCTCGCCAACCGGAGTGCGAATGACCGTACAATCGGTCGCGGCAGCGATATCGTCGATCATGCGTGAGGTGGAAAGATTGGCCGCGGCGGTTCCTTTCATTTGCGAAAGAACGAGTTTGGCCGCGAAGGCGAGTGAAAATTCCTCGCCGATATAAACGCCGTTTTCATCGACAATCGCCACGCGGTCGGCATCCGGATCCTGTGCGAAACCGACAGCAACATCCGATTCTTTAACTTTTTCACAAAGCGTGACCAGATTTTCCTGCGTCGGCTCCGGCGGATGGGCAAATATTCCGGTCGGCTCAAGGTTCATCCCGACCACCTCACATCCTAATGCTTCCAGCAGCATAAGTCCTGCCGTTCCACCGGCACCATTGGCACTATCCAGCACCACCTTGAACTTTTTGGCCGCAATGGCATCTTTATTGACAATGGCTAATACTTTGTCCAGATGCACCTGATGTGTCTGGTCATTTGATTCGATGGTACCGCAATGCAGTGAATCACTCATAGCGAACCGGCGGTCGTAATATATCTGGATAATCTGCTGTGCCATTGCTTTCGGCGGAGCAATACCATTCTCCAGCAGCAGTTTGATGCCGTTGTATTCAATCGGGTTGTGGCTGGCGGTAATCACCACCCCGCCGTCGCAGTCCAGCTCTCGGAGCATAATCCCGACGCCGGGTGTTGAACAGATGCCGAGGTCAATAATATGAACGCCGCTGGCGGCAAGCCCGGCAGCCATTGCCGAGAATATCATTTGCCCGGACGGGCGCGAGTCCCGGCCAATCGCCACAGATAAGGTGTCTTTGCCGGGATGTCGCTGTTTTAAAAATGCACCAAACGCACATCCATAAGCCGCCGCTGTCTCGGGAAAGAGATTTTCTCCAATCAATCCCCGCATCCCGCTGATACCGAGTATTAATTCCTGTGCCATCGGTGCTTTCTCCCAAATGTTCCTCTATGCTTCTGTTTTTGCTCGCTCAACCAGATAATCCAAACATAACTGCGACCAGGTTTCCATCTCATCGCGTACTTCCAGCAGCTCGTCAATACTCATAAAGGTCAACTGGTTAATCATCTGCTCTTTCTTGGCAACCTCATCAGAATCCAGCGTCCATAAATGCACTACGCCAAGATGAACTTTTCCGACCTCATTCGTATCATCATTCAGCAATGCGATAATCTCATCGGTATGAGTCGTTTGAAAATCAACTTCTTCTTCCACTTCACGTTCGACCGCATTCAGATAGGTTTCGCGAAATCCCATCAGCGACATATCGTCCACGGGATTGATGTGACCGCCAATGCCGATCGAACGATTTCCAACGAGCCGCTTTTCCCCTGCCCGCTTGCCCCGCAAGTACGTCAGGTACTTGCCGTCACAGCACATCAGAACATACGGAATCAACTGCTTGTAGGTCGGATCGATTTCCATGTCTTTTCGCAATTTAAACTGCGGCAGCCCCTGAAATATCACTTCTAAATAGGGATCAATGTCAAACGCCAGGCCGTGAAACATGCCAACCTGTTCGATTTTACTGCGTTCAACAACCAATATTTGTTCGTCTTCTTTACCCATCAACGGTTTCCTTTATTACGGCATCGAACGTGTGCGTTCGAGGATATTTTTTAAGTTATCTTCCAGTTTATCAGTCTGTTTTTCCTTGAGCGTCAGAATTTCCTTCAGCGCCTGCGTGATATGCGGCAGATACGTTTCGATATAGCCGCGTTTAATCATTTCATCCTTAATGCGTTTCTGCTTGCGGACGTGCATTCCCAACTTGCGACCGCATTCCTGAATCGCCAGCTTCAGTTCCTTGATGATCTCCGGGTAATGCGCAACCGCTTCCTTACTTTCAGAGGTAAACGGCACCCACACCGAGGCGATATGGACCATCAGCATCATCGGCCCGGCCGGCAGTGCTCCGCGACTCTGACTCAGGCCGTAATTGCGCCAATTCGTTTCCAATACTGCCTTATGGGTCGCACAGGCCGACTGCTGATACTGCAGCGGCACACGATTGGCAAACCGCACTAACCGCATCAATGGTTCCCGGTCATCATCCTTCTTTTTCTTTTTAACATCTTTGCAGCCGAATGCCAGCGACGCTTCGACGATAAAGGGATTACCGCGATAGACCGACGGCTTGCGCGTGCAGCTCGTATAGAAATCCGCCTCGACAACGCGGGAAAGCCCTTCGACCATTTTTTCTTCGCCAATCGGGCCAATGCAATCGGTCGGCGGCGCCATGATCTTCGTTGTATTTATCGCCTCGTGTAATCGCTCGGTTTCCTTGAGCGTGATCTTCGTGGGCCGCAGGCGTGCAGACAATTTCGCCTTCTTGACAATCTCTGCACCTAAACGCGGGCTGACACGGGAAAATTCACTTCGCAGAAATTCGGCCATCGTCTTACTGCCGCTATCGCGCGCCATCTTGAACAGCACACCCAGCTCCACGCCATACGGGTGTGGTTTAATCTCCACCGGCAAAAACGGGCGTTCATTGGACTGACGTTCGAATTCCAGTGTTTCCCCATTCGGCGTATGATAGATAATCGTTGTATGCGGATTGGCCATCGCCGTCTGGGAGATGTATTCATCGACGCTCTGCTTACCTTTAAAATACTTTCCTTCCAGGGTAATCGTTACACTGGTCCCGGTCGGCAGGTCAAATTCACATTCTTCGTCGCTGATGACTTCCGGCTGGTTCTTCGTCGTGTCAATCTGGACATGATAGTGGCGGGCGGGTTGTTTGCCGCTGGTACGCGTGGTAATCTGCACCGGCTCACCGGTGGTCAGCAAGCCATACATACCCGCGGCACTGATGCCGATGCCCTGCTGGCCGCGGCTCATTTTCATTGTATGAAACTTACTGCCGTACAGCAGACGCGCAAAAATATTCGGCACCTGCTTCGGCATGATCCCCGGGCCGTTATCCTGAACCGTCAGCTTGAATTTATTATCCGTATTAGCAACCGGTTTGATCGTAATCGTCAAATCCGGCAGAATGTGCGCTTCTTCGCAGGCGTCCAGTGAGTTATCCACCGCCTCTTTGACGGTTGTCAGCAATGCCTTTCGCGGATTGTCAAAGCCCAGTAGATGCCGGTTCTTGGCAAAAAATTCACTGACGCTGATGTCCCGCTGCTTGGCCGCCATCGATTCGGCGGTACCGGCAACAGATTTTCGAGACCGCTTCTTCTTTGCGGTCGTTTTCTTCTTGCTCATCGTTTTTTTAACTTCCTTGTTTACCGACTTCTTTTTGGCTGTCACAACTTTTTTCGGAGCTGTCTTTTTTTTCGATGGTTTCCTGGATTTCGCTGCCTTTTTTTTGGGGGCTGATTTCCCGCCAGTTCCATCATCGTCAAAGCCAAAGCTCATCTGTGCAGAATCGGTTTTTCGTCGGGCCGTCATTCCATCGACTCCTCATAAAATCCGAGCGGTCAGGCTGATTCCTCTTGACAGCCCAACCGCCCGAAACTTTTCACATTAAATCCTACTGTAATTTACAAACATACATTTCATTGACAAAGTCCAGACCAGCCAGCTCTGCCGCGGCTTTTTCATCCGGTGTCTTGTCCAGGCTGACCGCAAGAATCGCCTGGCCTTCTTCCAGTTTGTGGGCCACGCCCATGGTATTGATATTGATTTCATGGTTGCCCAAAACTTTACCGACGGAACCAATGACACCCGGCTTGTCATCATTGAAGATAATGACCATCGTATCTTCCAGGGTTACTTCAATGCCAAACCCATCAATATCAATGATCCGCATCAAGTTGCCGCCAAAGATGGTTCCACAGATTGTGCGTGTCACCTTGTCGGTCACAACCGTTGCGGTAAAGCTGGACTCGAGGTCTTTAATATCTTCGTTTTTAATCTGATCGACGCTGATACCGCGTTCCTTTGCCAAGACCGGTGCGTTGACCATATTGACCGTCACGTCGCAATGCGGCTGAAGCAGTCCGATCAGGAAGGAAATCGCAATCGAATCGACATCCTGAGTGGCGATACCGCCGCGGAATTCAATCGTGGCGCCCTTGATATGTCCCGGTGCCAATGTACTCATGACCGTCGCCACCCGCTGT
>JANQGW010000080.1 GCA_028282905.1 Sedimentisphaerales bacterium
GTTGTCAGGGTACGATTAACCGTATTATTGACGCGTTCCCGGTCAGCCAGCAGGAAATGATTCGTGTTCAGCTCAGTACGAACCTGATTGCGGTACTGAGTCAAACGCTGTGTCCGAAGACCGGCGGCGGCCGTGTCGCGGCGTATGAATTTATGGTGGTGACACCGGCTATTTCCAACCTCATTCGCGAAAACAAGGTATATCGTATCGAATCCAGTATTCAAATCGGTAAGAAATTGGGGATGCAGCTTCTGGACGATCACCTCTGGGAACTTTATGACGGCGGGCTGATTACGCTGGACGAGGTGCTCGATAAAGCCAGGAACCCGGGGGAAATGCTCAAGATGGCGGAAGAGAAGGCCGGCAGGTCGTTAGGCTCTGTGAAGGAGTTAGGCGACGAGTATGGTCCAGTAATCAAGACGTCTTAAATTTAACATTTTTGTGATCTGGCAGTTGTTTGCAACTGAATAATGCTCCAGGTGCCATGTGTCCAATGTTATTTTTATGTCTTAATTGACTTTTTTCTTCTAAAAAGATGTTTTTTGCTTTTTTAAAGCTGTATTTTGGGACATAATGAAAATAAACACACTGAAAGTTTCATGTGCTAAGTGTCCACTTTGAAAAAGACTTGAAAATCCAGTAAACAGGACTATAAATATAATAGAGAATGAAGTTACTTTGCCGGTGGACCGCGGCAGAGTAAGGGAGTATTGATTATGGCAAAAATACCTCCGGTAAAGGAACTAAAGGGCAGGTCATTAGGCCGCATCTTGATTAAGATGGGTTTTTTGACGAGGGATAAGGTCCATAAATGTCTTGCGATTCAAAAGGAACGTAGCGGCGTTAAACTCGGCCAGATCTTCATTGAAGAAAATTATATCAAACCCAAGGATTTGCGGATTGCTCTGGCCGGTCAGCGCGGCATGGAATATGTCGATGTGGATGGTATTGAAATTCCGCATGATATCATCGAGCATGTGCCCGCACAGATGGCGCAAACTTATAAAGTCATTCCAATTGAATATAACAAATCCAAAAATCAGCTTACCGTGGCAATGGATAGTCCGGATAATTTCCGGGCGACCGATGACCTGAGCACCCTGATGGGTTTCAGTGTGGTTGCCAAAGTGGCCGATGAAGAAGCGATTGCTGTTGCACTGGATAAATATTATTCAGAAGAGGAAGAGGGCATCAATGAACTTCTGGGCGAACTGGAAGGTGACCAGTCGCTGGCGCAGTTAGCTGGCCGGGACGCCAGTATAGACCTGGACGATCTGAAGGACGCCGCGGAATCGACGCCGGTGATTAAGCTGCTGAACCTGGTATTGATGCAGGCGATTCGTGATAAGGCGTCGGACATTCACTTTGAGCCGTTTGAAGATGAATACAAGATGCGCTATCGTATTGATGGTGTGCTGTATGAGATGGTCCCGCCTCCGAAACATATCGCGATGGCATTGAGCAGTCGTATCAAGGTTATGGCTGACCTGGATATCGCCGAGCGGCGTTTGCCGCAGGACGGACGTATTCCGCTGGTCATGGGCGGCAATCCCGTGGATTTGCGTGTCAGTATTTTGCCGACGATGTTTGGTGAAAGCGTCGTGCTGCGTGTTCTGGACCGTACCCAGGTGGATTTGAAGCTGGAAATGCTGGGCTTGGGCGAACGTGACCTGGAAACGATTGATCAGTTGATCCGTAAACCCAATGGTATTGTTGTTGTAACCGGCCCAACGGGTTCCGGTAAAACAACGACGCTTTACTCGGCGCTGAAAGCACTGAATACGATTGACCGTAAGATCATCACCACCGAAAACCCGGTGGAATATGATATTGACGGTTTGGTGCAGGTGCAGATTCGCCCGGACATCGGTTTGACGTTTGCCAAGTGCCTGCGTTCTATTCTGCGTCAGGACCCGGATATCGTGATGGTGGGTGAAATTCGTGACCTGGAAACGGCCCAGATTTCGATTCAGGCGTCGCTGACCGGTCACTTGGTATTCTCGACGCTTCACACCAATGATGCTCCCAGTACCATTGCCCGTATGCTGGATTTGGGCCTGGAAACATTTTTGATTACTGCGACGCTGGAAGGGATTATCGCTCAGCGGCTGGTGCGTAAAATCTGTACCAAGTGTAAGACGGAATTTGAACCGACTGAAGAAGTGCTGATGGAACTGGGATTGACGCCTGAAGAAGTCGGCGACAAAACGTTCTATTACGGCAAGGGATGCAGTAAATGCAACAAGACCGGCTATCGCGGCCGGATGGGGATTTATGAAATCATGACGTTTAACGATGAGCTGCGTGATTTGATTATGAATCACGCCTCGACGGCGATCTTGCGTGAGGCGGCAATTCGCAACGGCATGAAGACATTGCGTGATAACGGACTTGCGGCGATTTATAATGGGATTACCACGATCGAAGAGGTGGCCCGTGAAACGATCGCGGCGGGCGAGGAATAATATTTTTTATTGTAGATTGTAGAATGTAAATTTTAGATTGTAGTTTCCAAACACTTGTTTGGGAGGGATGAACGATGCCGGTATTTCAATACAATGCACTTGACGCCAAGGGCAATGAGTCCACCGGGACAATCGAGGCGCTGAGCAGCAAAGAAGCGATTAGTAAGATTCGCAATAAGGGCCTGTTCCCCACGAAGGTTCGGGCCGAAAATGCGGCCAGAAAAGCCAAGACTAAAAACGCGGTCGTCGCTCCGAAGCGGCGTGGTGCCGGCGGCAAGGTCAAGATCAAGGTGGTTACGCAGTTTGCCCGCCAGATGTCCACGCTGCAGGATGCCGGTCTGGCGATTCTGCGGTCATTGCGTATTCTGGAAGAGCAGGCCAAAAAAGGCAACTTTAAACGCATTGTCGGCTATGTGGCCGATGATATCGAAGGCGGGGCGACATTGTCGGAAGCGATGAGCAAGTTCCCCAAATGTTTTAATCGCCTGTTCGTGAACATGGTTGCCGCTGGTGAAGTGGGCGGTGTACTAGACGTGATCCTGTCACGTGTGGCTGACTTTATGGAAAAATCTGAGCGGCTCAAAGCGAAGATCAAGGGGGCGATGATTTACCCACTGGTCGTACTGATCGTGGCGTTTGTGATTGTATTGGCATTGATGTATTTCATTATCCCCACGTTCGCCGAGGTATTGTCGGACATGTCCGACGGTAAGGCGGGCTTGCCGGCGTTGACACAGTTTTTGCTCGATATCAGTGAATGGCTCAAGGGCCGAAAAGGGGCTAATATCCTGATTGTTTTATTGTTTCCGGTGGCTGTTTTTGCCGTGATTAAATTGGTGAAACAGTTTCGGGCCGGCCGCCATGCGCTGGACTGGTTGGCGCTGCATCTGCCGATGATTCGCCGGCTGGTTTACACGACGACCGTGGCCCGCTGGACGCGAACACTGGCGACGCTGATCAGTGCGGGTGTGCCGATTCTGGAGGCCCTGAATATTACGCGTGAAACCTCGGAAAACGAGGTGTATTCACGAATGCTGGGACGAGTCCAGCAGGCGATTCGCCAAGGCGATACCTTTGCTAATCCGCTGCGGCAATCCAAGACCGTTGATACCATTGTGGTCAACATGGTGGACGTGGGCGAGGAGACCGGTGACCTGGATAAGATGCTGATGAAGGTTGCCGACAACTTCGACGAAGAGGCTGATGTATTGGTCGGGGCATTGATGAGTATGATCGAGCCGTTGATGATTGTGGTGCTCGGTGGTATCGTTGGTACGATTGTATTGGCGATGTTTTTGCCGATGGTAAAAATGATTGAAGTAATGATGTAATTTAGTGAATAGCTAATAAAATAAGTAGTGAGTAGAGAGTTTGGCTGTACGCCGAGGTTGTTTGAAAATTGCATAGATAAAGTGGTGTTAGGTTCTCGAACAAAATCAGGGGGATTTTACGATGCCGACATTCGATTATATTGCATTGGATACGACAGGAAAAGAAAGCAGCGGTGAAATTGAGGCTTTAAGCCGCAAAGAAGCGATCAGCAAGATTCGCAACAAAGGGTTGTTTCCGACCCGGATGACGTCACAAAACGCGGCGAAAAAAGTGAAGAAAGAGGCTGTTTTGGGCAAACGACGTGCCGGTGACAGCCGGGTTAAAGTGAAAACGGTGACCGAGTTCGCTCGTCAGTTTTCAACGCTGCAGGATGCGGGACTGGCAATTTTGCGATCCCTGCGGATTTTGGAACGGCAGCAGAAAAAAGGCCCGTTTAAACGAATTATCGGTTGCGTTGCCGACGATATTGAGGGCGGCGCGACATTATCTGAAGCGATGGGCAAGTATCCCAAGTGCTTCAATCGGCTCTT
>JANQGW010000207.1 GCA_028282905.1 Sedimentisphaerales bacterium
GTGTTGAAACCGGCGGCATCATCTACGGCGGACGTGACAGTGATACCCAGGTGCCGGTTGAGCAGGCGTTCAACTGGGCCGAAGGTATTATTGCCAAGGGTGCTTCGATTGAATCGGAAACAACCGCCGCAACGCTCGGTCAGGCCGGCGTGCGTAAGTTTAACATTATGGCCAACCAGGACTTTGTCTCGATTCCGCTGGGCCAGTACATCCAGAACAACCTGGATTTTGTCAACGGTATCGAAAAGGCTCCGGAAATCTTCTCGACCAACTATTTCATCAAGGGCGATGATGGCGAGTTCCTCAATGGCAAACTCGACAAGATGGTCTGGGTGCTATGGGCTGAACTGCGGGTTAACGGCGATGTCGAAGCCATCAAAACGCCGACCGGCTGGATTCCCAAGTATGAAGACCTGGTCCCGTTGTTCAAGGAAAAACTGGGCAAGAATTATACCCAGGAAGATTATGTCAAGCAGTTTACCATTCGGATTCCGAATCTGCTGGCCAAGTACGACCGCGTCGAAGCGATCTATCGCGAAAAAGTCGCCGATACGCCGCAACTGGTATATGATACCTTTGCGGAAATCCGCACTCGCCTGAAGGACCTTCAGGCTGCCAAGGGTGACCTCGTCAGTCCGATTGACCTGTAAAAGGCACAGAAGCGTGGAGCGAGAGCGACACGACAGCGATTTTCATAACGGTTGAGAATCGGAAAGTATTCCAAGGCCGTCGCAGCTTGACTGCGGCGGCCTTTTGCCGTATGATACCTGTCAATGTCATTGAGATTGCTTTGGAGTGGTTGGGGTTTTATGGAACAATTCATTCTCATTATTGGCTGGTGCGGTGTCTTTTTCGCATCCGCGGCAGCGCTCGTCATGATTGTCTCCAGTCTTCGTGAGCAGCGGCCTGCGGTGACGGTTCGGTTTTGCTGTGTGTTTGTACCGCTTTGGGGGATGTTTGTTGGGGTATTATTGGTCGATTTTCCCAGTCGGGAGTATTTACTGGCTGCGATTGAATTGGCGGCTGTAGCAGTTGGATTGTCCTGCATTGTGCCGATTGGTCAAGTGACTTCACTGGAAACGGTTGGAGATTCACAGCGGGTTGACGAGAGGGATATCCCTTTCAGTCGATTTCATCGCCTCCAGCCTGACACACCGGAGTATGAAGAGTATTACCGGCAGTACCCGGAAAAGAAAGCTACCGATGAAGCTATTCGGCAGTTGCCGTCATTGGGACAGGCTGGTTCACGCGGCTATCATTTGCAATCCAGCGAGTATGCCAATGCAACATTTGAAGTTCTGGAAAAACTGACTGCTGACCTCGACCAGCCGGCTTGCGGGCCGCGGGAGGATTTCAGCAATGTAACCGCCGGAGAATGGACCCAACGGATTAAAGGGTTTGCGTCGTATTTAGGAGCGGTTCAGGTGGGCATTACACAATTTAAGTCCGAATGGGTTTACAGCCACATCGGCCGCTCGCCCGGCCAATGGGGCGAGCCGATAGAACTTGGTCACAGTCGTGCGATTGTCGTAGCCGTAGAGATGAAACACGCCATGCTGCGGCATGCCCCGCAGGCTCCGACAATGACTGAAACCGCCGTTGAATATTTTGAAGCAGCGAAAATCGCGACGATTATAGCTCGTTATATTCAGCGGATGGGATTTGACGCCCGGGCGCATGTGGACGGCAACTACCGAGTGATGTGTGTGCCGCTGGCGGTTGAGGCGGGGCTGGGTGAACTGGGGCGTTTGGGCCTGCTGATGACACCGCGACTGGGGCCGCGCGTCCGGCTGGCGGTGATTACGACGACGATGCCTTTGATATGTGACAAGCCGATACAATTTGGTGTGCAGGAATTTTGTGAAACCTGCCTGAAGTGTGCGGATAACTGCCCGTCCGGTTCGATTGAGAAAAAAGGAAAAAGCATCTTTAATGGTGTTGAGAAGTGGCAGACTGATTCGGATAGCTGCTACCGTTTCTGGCGGATGCAGGGGACCGACTGCGGCGTGTGTCTGAATGTCTGCCCGTATTCACATCCGGATTCACTGGTTCACAACACGATTCGCTGGCTGATTCGCCGCAACAAAGTCGTACGAAAGCTGGCGGTACTTGGTGATGATTTACTGTACGGCCGGCGGCCCAAATGTACGGCACCGGTACCGGATTGGCACGGCCTTTCCTGACTCTTGGATATTAATTGCGAGAGATTACAATGAATAAACGATTGTTTGGACTTCAAGTGTTGTTGGCACTTTTGCTGGTGATATTAGTCGGTTGCCAGAAAAAGGAACCGGTTCAGCAGGCCGCAGGTGGGCAATTGCTGGTTGTGGGATATCTTTTGACTCACAACACAAAACGCGTCGATGATACAATGGCAAGTCGATTGACCGATATCATTTATTTTTCCGTTGAGCCGACAGCAGATGGAGGCGTCGATCAATCACGGATTAAATCTTCGGATATCGAACACCTTCAGGCATTCAAGGAGAAACACGATTTAAGAATATTACTGGCCGTTGGCGGCTGGGGACGCAGTGAACACTTCGCTGCAATGAGTACAAATGCAGCGACCAGAAATAAGTTTATCGCGGCGTTACATCAACTCTGTCTGACACACAATTTGGATGGAATTGACTATGACTGGGAGTTTCCGGAAACGGATGAACAAAAGCAGGCGTATAACAATTTGATTATCGAAACATCCCGGGCAGTTAAAGCGGACGGCTTAATCGTCACCACCGCGCTGTCGCCGTGGCAGAAGTTGTCTGCCGAGGCCTATCAGTCACTGGACCGTGTGCATATCATGGCCTATGACCAGGGCCAGCGGCATTCTACCTATGAAACAGCGGTCAAATGTGTTGAGACTTTTGCACAACAGGGCATAGAGCGGTCAAAGTTGTGTCTGGGTGTGCCGTTTTACGGCCGAAAGATGGCTGACACCCAACAAAGCATTACCTACCGACAGATTGTCGAAAAATATCAGCCAACGCCGGATACAGATGAAACGGACGGTTATTATTATAACGGTCCGACAACGATTCAAAAGAAAGTACGATATTGCGCTGAGCAAAACATCGGCGGCGTGATGATCTGGGAACTGGGGCAGGACACGTCGGATGATACCTCACTGTTGAAAGCCATTGATGAGATTCGCAACGGCGGCCAATAACCTCTGATGGCCGTGTCATTGCCCAAAAGGCCTCAATTCAATTTAGTTGTGGAAATTCCTGCCCGATTGGTTATCCTTTGGATTTTTAACAAGCAGTATGAGAGAATAGTAGCCGGTTTTTGGCTTGATTGAAGAAATATACGACCATGGCATTATTAAGTCTTCGAGATATTAGTATGAGTTTTGGGCAGGCCCCTGTGCTGGAGGATGTCTGCCTGCAGATTGAGGAGGGCGAGCGTATCTGCCTGATCGGTCGTAACGGCGAGGGTAAAACCACGCTGATGCGAATTATCAGCGGTGAGTTGGAACCGCTTACAGGGGAGATTGTCCGCAAGCCCGGCCTGAAAATCGCCATGCTGGACCAGAAGGTGCCGTTGGGCATTTCCGGGACGGTTTATGAGCAGATTGCCGGCGGTTTGGGCCAAAAGGGCGAACTCCTCAAAGAATATCACGATGTCAGTCGCCATTTAGCCGCGGCCGGCAGCGATGAATTACTGGCCCGGCTGGATCGGATTCAGCACAAAGTTGAAGCCGAAGGGGCTTGGGGGGCACACCAGTTACTTGATACGGTAATATCCCAGTTGAAACTGGAGCCGGATGCGGATGTGGCCACGTTATCAGCAGGGTTGAAACGACGTGTACTGCTGGGGCGGGCGCTGGCACTGGAACCGGATATTCTGATGCTGGACGAGCCGACGAACCATCTGGATGTCGATTCAATTGTCTGGCTGGAAGAGTTTTTGGAAAAGTCATCCGGTACGCTGATCTTTGTGACGCACGACCGCATGTTTTTGCAGAAACTTTCGACGCGCATTGTGGATATCGACCGCGGCCAGGTCAAAAGCTGGCAGTGCGGCTACAATGACTATGTCGTGCGTAAGCAGGCGATGCTGGAAGCCGAAGCCCGTGAGAATGAGCAGTTCGATAAAAAACTTGCCGCCGAAGAAGTCTGGATTCGCAAAGGCATTCAGGCCCGGCGTACACGCAATGAAGGCCGCGTGCGAGAATTGATGAAAATGCGCGACCAACGCCGACAGCGGCGAAAACTCGTCGGCAAGGTCAAAATGCAGGCTCATCAGGCCGAGATGTCCGGTGAGATGGTGGTTCAGGCATTGGGGATTGATTTTACCTATTCTGGTCAGTCGGAATTGCTGGTCAAGCATTTTACGACGATGATTATGCGGGGCGACAAGTTTGGCGTCATCGGTCCAAACGGCAGCGGCAAGACAACATTGTTGAAAGTACTGCTGGATGAGTTAAAGGCCACCGATGGAAGGCTGCGGAAAGGCACCAAACTTCAAATTGCCTATTTCGATCAGTTGCATTGCCAGTTGGATGATAACAAGAGTGTCTGGGAAAATGTTGCCGACGGCTACAGTTCGGTACGGATTAACGGTTCTGAACGCAGTGTGGTGGGATATTTGCAGGATTTTCTGTTTACGCCGCAGCAGGCCCGCAATCGTGTGGCGAACCTGTCCGGTGGTGAGCGAAACCGACTGCTTTTAGCCCGGCTGTTTGCCAAACCGTCCAATGTGCTGGTATTGGATGAACCGACGAACGATCTGGATATGGAGACGCTCGAACTGCTGGAGGAATTGCTGGCAGGTTACACGGGAACGGTATTGCTGGTCAGCCATGACCGGACGTTTTTGAATAATGTCGTGACCGGCACCTTTGTGATGGAAGGGGCTGGCAAGGTCAAAGAGTATGTCGGCGGATATGATGACTGGCTGCGGCAGCGCGATCAGCTGATGGCCGATGAGAGTCCTGCAATTGCGGTCAAAGAAAAAAAAGCCAAACCCAAGCCGCAGCCCAAAAAACAGCTCAGCTATAAAGAACAAAAGGAACTGGAAGCGTTGCCGGGGCGAATCGAAACATTGGAAGCCGATATTGCCGAACTGCATGAGAAGATGGCCCAGCCGGAATTCTATCAGCAAGAGGCCGATACCATTGCAAAAACCGCCGAGATGCTCAAGCAGCTTGAAGAGGAACTTTCCGGCTGTTACGAACGCTGGGAGCAGTTAGAAACCAAACTCAGCGAGATGTAAAGACACTTAACGGAATGTAAATGGAACTGACGTTTGAAATCTATGTTTTGTTGTGTTTAGCCGGGGCCTTTGGCGGCTTTGTGGATTCCATCGCCGGAGGCGGCGGGATCATTACAGTACCGGTGCTGATGGCGGTTGGAATCAGTCCGCATTTAGCCTTGGGCACCAACAAATTGCAGGCCTGTTTCGGTTCGTGCACAGCGTCAATTCATTATGTCCGCAGCGAACTCGTGGATATTAAAAAGGTGGTTGCGGGAATTGTCTTTACAGCGATAGGGGCAGTCATCGGAACCGTGACGATTCAGTTGATCAATGCCGATTTCTTAAAACAGATACTCCCGGTATTGCTGACGGCGATTTTTCTGTATTTGCTGTTTTCTCCGAATCTCGGAAAGCTGGACTCCCATCCCGTCGTGCATCCGTTCTTGTTTTATCTGACGGCCGGGCTGGCGATTGGATTTTATGACGGTTTTTTCGGTCCCGGCACAGGATCTTTCTGGATGATGGCGTTTGTGGTTTTTATGGGACAGAACATGAGCCGGGCGACCGGACATACCAAGGTGATGAACGCGACCAGTAATGTGATTTCATTGATTGCTTTTGCCTTGGGGGGAAATGTTCTCTGGCTGGTCGGTATTGTCATGGGAGCCGGCCAGTTAGTCGGCGCGACGCTGGGAGCACACATGGTTATCCGCAAGGGAACGAAGTTTGTCCGCATTTTCTTTCTGTGTGTCGTAGCGGCCACAATTGCCCGATTGATCTATAAGACGTATATAAACCCCGATTGAGTATTGTATGGGCTTGACAGATATCATATTTTTTACTATGATTTTGTCTGTTCAGCGAGTGCTGGATTGGTCATTTGAATGAGCCAGGAGAGATGAAGTTTACATTTTTCGATTTTTGTTATTACCATGTCAAAGATGAAGTTAACACGCAGGATCAGGAAGCGAATTACCGTTGATCTTTTAAAGCTCGGTCAGCGAGTGGCCGAGAAGGGGACATACAAGTCGGTGGAGCGATTGCGTAAGACGATATACTTATTTACGCGAACAGCAATTCCATTGCGGCAGCGACTGAAAACCAATATTCGCTGTGCGGGCATGGATCCAAAGCCGCTGGTGGATGATTATTTCGAGCGGGCGACGGACCAGATGATTATGCTGGCGCATGGATTTCGAGCGGACTTTGAGTTATCAACGCTGGTTGACCAATTCCGATTTGATGATTCCCTGTCAATTGTAGAGAAGGCCTATGCTGATGGCAAGGGAGTCATGGTGATTTCGCCGCACCTGTCGGCATATCCAGCGTTTGGCAGTGTGCTTTCGACGCGGATTCCAACGACGATTTACTCTCGACGCAGTCAGGGCGAACGTAAAACCGATATCACCGACAAGATTGCAAAAATCGGCAATGTTGAATTAGTCTATCCGCCTCCCGGAGCGACGAAGCCGCAGCGGCTGCAGGTGGCGATGGATATTCTGCGGCAGGGCAAGCTGCTGTATATTACGCCGGACACGCCACGAAAGCCGGACGAAGGTGTGCCGGTCAGCATTTTGGGAAAAACCGCCCATTTCCCGTCAGGAGTGTTTATCATGGCGATGCGGACGGGGGCGGCGGTCGTTCCGGCCTGGTGGCATTTTGAGGATGGCCGCTATCAAATTCGATTCAGCGAGCCGATCCAGCTGCCTGAAAGCGGCAAGGTGCGCGAAAAGGCTGAAGCCTGTACGCAGCAGTGGGGCCGGCAGGTCGATGCGTTTCTGCGCGAGCACCCGGAGATGTGGTGGAACTGGCTGGACAAACGCTGGACCAAAATCCTGCGTGACGGCTCTATGTGATTGACGATTTTCGATGGACGAGTTGTCTCAATTAATCGACTTTCTCCGTATCGCCCTGGATACCGGGTCAAGCCCGGTATGACATGATTATAAGCTCGTCATACATGAATTATTGGCTCTATTTTTTCAATTTGTAGCCGGCTCGGTAGGGGTATTGGTCGAATTTTTCGCCGCCGCCAATGACGCGGGGGTCTGCGGTTTCTTTGAGTTCTTTCATCAGCATTGCAGCCAGTTTCAGTTTTGTTTTTGCGTAATGGTTGTCATTGGCGAGGTTGTTCAATTGATGTGGGTCCTGGACGATGTCGTACAATTCTTCCGCGGGGCGTTTGGCGAATGACAGGTTGTAGTATGACTTGATTTTGGGGTTATCGCGGTTGTCCACCAGGAATTTTTTGGTGGGGCCGTTGTCACAGTCGGGGTGAACACTCATCGGATGTGAGGCGCCGGAAAGAACGCCGGCGGGCCAGCGGTCGGGCTGGAAGTTGCGAATGTATAAATACCGGTCTGTGCGGATGCCTCGACAGGGATAGCCTGCGATGGACGGAGCCTGCTGGGCGGGTGTGTGCCTTTCTTTGCCGAAGATGACGTGATCTCGCTTTCGGTCGATGCGGCCTTGTTTTTTGGATTGCAGGACGGACAGCAGTGACCGGCCGGTCATTTGCGGCGGGACGGTGACACCTGCGGCGTCTAAGAATGTCGGGCCTAAATCGACAAAGGACATAAAGTCGGTGACTCGCCGATTTTTCGGGATTTCAGCGTTCCAGCGGACGGCCATCGGGACGCGGACGCCCATGTCGTAGATATTGCTTTTGCATCTCGGGAACGGCATGCCGTGGTCGCCGGTCATGACGATGAGGGTGTTGTCCAGTTCGCCCATTTCTTCGAGCATTTCAATGGCTTTGCCGCTATCGCGGTCAAAACGCTGCACCTCAAAATAGTAATCTGCGATATCGGATCGGATTTCTTCGACGTCCGGGTAGAAGCCGGGGACGGGGACTTTGTCAATATCCATGCCGGAGGCAGCGCCGCTGCCTTTTTTGTATCCGCGATGCGGATCGCTGGAACCCAGCCAGAAACAGAAGGGCTGGTTGGTTTGGCGGTCGTCGAGAAACTGTTTGAAGCCTTTTGGGTAATGTGAGCCACAGGGATGCGAATCGACATAGCCGCCGGTTGCGAGCTTGCCCGGTCCCCAGGCTTTTCGCCAATGGCCGACATGGTAGCCGGCGTCTTTCAGCAGCAGCGGGAACACCGGGAAATTCACGTCGAGGGTCGAGTGCAGGTTGGCGCCTTCTTTCAGCCGCCAGTGGTATTGGCCGGTTAAGAGGGCATTGCGGCACGGTGTACACGACGGGCTGGAGACATAGGCGTGCTCGAACAGGACGCCTTCGGCAGCCAATCGG